>DDBL01000054.1 GCA_002333425.1 Leptospiraceae bacterium UBA2033 | reverse complement strand
TAATGGACATGCTCAGGATGACGCCAAGGGCTAATACCCGAAAACCAATCTAATCTAAGTATACTTTCAACCCAAATTCGATGAAGCTGTCCGGTAATAGGAAAACCAAGAAGAGATTAACAACAGAGGACACATTATGTTGCGCCCCAAGAAGCAACATTGAGTTTGTTTAATCACGTTCGTCGTTTCCTTGCATTCCATATAACTCCATACCTTAAATCTTTTATCCGTGTCCATCCGTGTTCATCAGTGGTAATCTTTGAATTCTGTCTTACGTTCAAGTGCGTAATTTTTCTAAGATTTTTTTGCGACTAATGGAAAATAGCCTTACAAGAAAGGTTGGGTTAAAAGTATTTGCTGGATGAAACTTTTACCTTTTACCAATGACTTTGTATTTAAAGCGATTTTTGGGCGGAATCCGGATATACTTTTGGATTTACTCAACTCTTTTCCCGAGTTTGCTGGCGACAAACAAATTCAGGATATCCAAATTCTGAATCCAGAAATACCAAAAGACATATTGTCTGAGAAGCTATCAATTTTAGATATTCATGCTGTCGATAAAATGGGAAACAAAATTCTAATAGAAATGCAGTCCTCACACAGGACTAATTTTACAAAACGCATTCTCTATTATTGGGCAAAATTATATTCGAAGAGTTTAAAGACAGGAGAAAAATATGAAACACTACCTAAAGTGTATATGTTCAATTTTTTGAATTTTAATTTATTACCACAAGTGGAAAAATTTCATACAGTATTTCATTTGCTAGAGAAGAATATACCCAATTTACGATTGACAGATGACCTAGAAATTCACATCATAGAATTGAAAAAATGTAGGAACGTCTATGAGACATCCCAGTCCAATTTAGAAAAATGGCTCCTGCTATTAAGAGATGCTCCAATTTTGAAAGGAGGGCAAATGAAGACATTAGCAAAGAAGAATGTAAATTTTAAAAAAGCAATATCCGAACTCAAAACAATTTCATACGATGAAGAACTTCGAAACTTGTATGAGATCCAAAGTTTAATAGCTGACTTAGATCATAATACCAGAATGTCAGATGCGTTCGATAAAGGGTGGGAGCAAGGAATTGAAAAAGGAATTGAAAAAGGAATTGAACAAGGAATCGAGAAAGGAATCGAGAAAGGAATCGAAGCAATCATTCAATCTATCGAAATTCTTCTTGAGACAAAGTTTCAATCGGAAGGATTAAAGCTTCTTCCTAAATTTCGAAAAATCAAAGACCTAGACCACTTACAACAAATACTCCTCGCCATCAAAAAAGCAAAAACTCTTTCTGGGCTCAAAAAAACACTCAAACTCTAAGTATACAATTTTTAATTTTGGATTATGAATTTTTAATTTTGAATGTTCAACAAAAACGTAGGGGACTGTGTAAAAGCTGTCACCCTGAGCCCGTCGAAGGGCTTACATTGCGTTAAAAGTATGGATTCGACAAGCTCACCATGACATTTTCTATGCTTTTACACACTTTCAAATTAGTGTTTTAAAGTTGAGGTCTTCGGCAATAGGAAAAACAGAAGTAAAATCTATTTCTATCGAACGATCCTTGGATTTAATCCTCTAATCGCTCCTTTTTATTAAATGGGAGTCTTGCGGTATGCCATATTGCTATAATAAGCATAATAGGTGACTCAAAAACATAGTAAATGATATGATCCCAATTTTTCTACTCCATCTGGATTTCATTTCTTGAGCGGATAATAATTTTTCAGGATGACTCTTTGCGTGATCTAATCGTCTTAATAGTTCTTTTTTTTGCTCTTGGGATAATTCTGGGTTAGCTACTTTTTTTGTTTTTTTAGTAGTGTATTTGAATTCTAGAAATTCAATATACTCTGAAAGTTCCCTATAGATTTTTTTTTGAACAGTAGGAGATAAATCTCTGACCTTATCCAAAACTTTCCAATAGCCCACCGAATCTCGCTTAGTCATAATGTAAAGATTTGTGTATTTGATTAGAAAATGCAAGTAGAAAAAGAATTAAGAATTTTGAATTTTGAATGTTCAAAAAAACGTAGGGGGTTGTGTAAAAAGATATGCCACAGAGGCACTGAGTCACAGAGGTTAATAATATATTAGACGTTATTGCAAGATTATACGGATACGCAGGAAGTTTATTTAATATCTTAGAAAAAAATTCAATAAACTCTCTGTGTCTTTGTGCCTCTGTGTCTTTGTGCCTCTGTGGCTAATGCTTTTACACAATCCCAAATCATATTTCAACCCAAATTCGATGAGGCTCTCTGGTAATAGGAAAACCAAGAAGAGATTAACCACAGAGAACACAGAGTTCACAGAGAGTATTGTTTTATTGACTCTTTTCTCTGTGGTAAAAAAACCTTAATTTTACAGCATTGAGTGACTGTAAAAAGGCATAAAAAAACCCTACCCGGTTCCGAAAAACCAAGTAGGGTTTAGTGTCAAGACAGTGACCGCCTTTTAGACAGTCTCTATTTGAATGTTAAACTATTTTGCTACCATTTCTCCAAATTGAACTGCTGCAGCTCTTGCTGTGGCAGAACAAGTTGTTACTGCATTAGTAGAGTTTCCACCTAAAGCAGAAGTTAGAATCGAAGCAAAGGCCGCATTAGGAAGGTCATTACCTGCAACTGCCTGCCCATAAGTACAAAGAGCAAGAGTAGAAGTAATCCCACCGTTTCCGGAAGTAGCTCCTGTATCTGGAAGTTTATAACCAGCTGGAACTAAATGTTTTAGAGTGCTGCTACTTGTAATCTCAGTAGATGTTGCAGCTCTAAGGGAACTGTTACATGCTCTAGCTTGTGCTTCTGATGGAGCAGTAAACGCAAGAGCTGTTGTTCCAGTATAGTAACCAGGACTTGTGAATGGAAGATTCTGGAAATTACCAGTAAACGTTCCAAAAGCAGTCCCATTTTGACTACTAGTAACAGTTAATGTGAGAGTAACGTTAGTAGGTAAGGTTGCGTTTACGAAACTTGCTGGCAGACCAAAAGTATTTGTATTGCCAACAGCAGTGTTTGCAACAACTCCAATTAAAAAAGATGTGCTGCTTACTCGTATTGATGGAATCGTAGTTCCTACTTTTAAAGCATCAGTAAATGTCCCAGTTGTCTCAAAATTAACTGTATCCACTGTAACTGATGTTTGAGTAGGATCTATACTGATACTGCTACCTGCGCTATAGGTAGAAGAAGGAAATCCGAATCCTTGGGTTGGAGCCGAAACAATCGAAACTCCATTCGCTGCCTGAGCACTTAGAGTAGTATCAGAAAAGGTAATAGCTGTAATAGCACCAGTCGCCTGAGTAGTTGTAGCTCTCCAATACCCACTCACTGTTCCAGAAGCTGTGTAGCTGATATTTCTTAAATTAGCATAGTCAGCTGCTGCACCACCATTGTTACCTAGTGCATAGATTAACTCTGCAACAGGGGTGAGTGGTTTTTTAACTCCACTTGGAGCATTTGGGAACGGACCACTTCCTAAGCCAATGTTCTCACAAGACTCAACAACTGAATAACCAATATTAGAACCACCAGTGGTTCCCATACTTGTGAAATATCCCTCTGTACCAAAGTCAGTGCTACTGACTTCAAAACTAGCATTGACTGTAGCGCTGGTAGTGTAATCAGGGTATCTTGTTGTTCCTTCTTTAACTGGCATAACCATACCAAATCCTAGGTCAACTAAACTACCAAATTTAGGGTATGCTTTTTCTGGGAGTAACTTATTACCAGTAAGAGCAGATACACTAGAAGTAGGAGCTAGAACGTTGCCTTCGTAGTTCATGGCATTTCCTAGAGCTGTTAGTGTAGTGCTATCAGGTTGAGCACAACTGCTATTAGCGTTAAGGAGATGGTATTTGCTACCAATTGAATTCAAGTCAGTTTGTCTACTACCTGTAGTTGTCGTAGCATACGTACAATTTGCTCTTGGGATTCTAGCACAAGCTAGAGCACCTGAACCAACTAAACTTCTAAGAGCAACTAAACTAGTTGCTGTACTTGTTCCCGTTGATGTTGGAATAGTAGATCTGCTGATTACATAAGAAGGAGCAAAACCAGAAGGAACACTATTATTGTTAAAACCAGTCAATATCTTATATATAGATGCATGAGTATAAGATGCATTTACGTTGACTTGATTGTTTGTAATAATCCCTGTAGCTCTACCACCAAAGGTAATAACGAGACCTGCAGAATTTCCAGTAGGAGCACTTGCAACTGTTACAGTTCCATTTGTAAAAATTCCAGTAACAGTAGTAGTTGTGAATCCAGCTGTTGCACAGGCTGTTCCAGCGCCGTTCAATGCTTCACTACAAGTAACTGTTGCACCGATAAAAGTTGCTGGTGAACAATTTAGTCTTCCACCGGCAGCGAATGAACAAGCTGCATTTACTGTCCCACCATTAGCACCAGTTAGTACTGCTCCAGTAGCTGCTGGGTCTGCGTTTGAGCCTGCAGGTGCAATATTTAATGGGAAGCTTGCAGACTGGCTCTGAACTGCAAAATCAGTAGCAGGGCATCTTAGGTTTGTAGCACCTAATGTATAGAAGTTAGGTCCAAAGGATACACCAGTACCACCTGCAGTAATTATACCATGAAGAGCATACTGCGCTTTTACAGTGTTAGACAAGGCGTTATAAGCTGCTACTCTACTGATATTAGTATAACCACCAGAAGGATCTAATACAGTAATCACTCCAGCAGAAGTTCCTGTAGTAGGAATTGTGCTTGGACTATCGCTATTGTCACTTGGGAAAGTAGGCATAGCTCCAATTAGCATGTCTTTGGTCAAGGTAGTCGTAACTAACTTATCTAGTCTATCTAACGTGATACAAGATGCTAAAGCAGTTCCATTTCCAACAGCTCTAATTCCAGCTGTAGTTGCGGCACCCATTGCTGTTAAAATTGCATCGATGCTAGTAGAGGTTGTACCAGAAGCAGCAAGACACTGAACAGAGGTTAAAACAGCACCAGCGCCAGTACAAGTTCCATTAAATGCTAGAGTCGTATTTAATCCAGCTAAAGCAGCATTACCACCAAAGGTTAGAATTGTATTTAGTGTGGTAATATGAGCTGCAGTATTTTGGTTTGCACCAGTAAATAAAGAGTTAACAGCTAATACTCGAGCAGATATATCAGCGTTTGTTGTGTAAGGGCTGGAGTTGATTGTAGTAGCATTTTCAGATAAAATTGTGCTACACGCAGCTTTTGCACTTGGAACGCCAGACGACCATATACCACCAGCTTTAGAAAGGTCTGCTAATATAGCAGCTAAGTTCGCACTTGCAGTTGCTAAGGTTAGTGTAGTTCCAGTATAAGCGGTGCTAATTCCTGTAGGTAGCCCAGTTGTTGCACTTGTTGCAATATTTGGAAAACTAACTCTAAAGGTTGGATTTGTATAGGTAGAGGTCAACAGAGAGTTTTTTAAGGAGAAATTTAAGCTAACGTTGTAGAAATTGTCTACCTCAGCTTGCTCTACTGTGTTAAGACTTGCATACCAATTACTCACTACCGTTCCAAAAGGAGCCGCAGAAGATCCTAATGCGGTAAAGGTAGCTGTTCCTTTGGCGGCATCGCAGGCAGCAGAAACCATCCCAAGACCTGCCACTGCATTCATTTTCCCTCTAGTGAAGGATAGAGCAGCATTTCTCTTTGCAATAGTCCAAGTTGAGCCATCTGCAGATGTGCTAAAGAAGGCAGTGTATCTTTTGTTGTAAGGCAATTGAGTCCATTCTGTATCAGTGAGTGTTGTACCGGTTACAGCTTGGTAGTCAACTTTATCAAAAATATTTGGAGTAGCAGTAGTATACGAAGCACCGTCTGTTATAGCAGTTTCTACAACTTTTCCAAACCATAGTCCTGAACCATTTACGCTGATAGCACAGTTACCATAAGTACCTGTTTGGATCAAGTTATTAATGTAGCTTCCAATTAAATATCCGTTTGCTGCACTTCCACCTGTTTCGTATTTATGACAGTTTACGAGACCGAGTGTAGAAATTAACAAAACGGAGGATAAGAATTTTAAAGTTTTTTTCATGTGATTCATTTCTCCTTATTATAACTCGTGTTTATAGCCGACTCTATAAACTGTTCCACCAACGGTAACCGGGTAAGCAGGTTGTGGAGCGATAGCTGCTATACCACCAGCAGATTTGGTTCCAGCATTTCCTTGTTTGTAAGAGAAATGTGTTTCTACTTCGATAAAAGCATAGCCATTTTCAGTGATTTTGGTTTGAACACCAGTTAACCAGCTCATTCCAATACCAGCACCAGAAAATTTAGCATCTTCTTGGATAACACCTGGTCTAGCAGCATCCCCAGCAACTGGAAGAGTTTTTGCAAGTCCACCGGTAACAGCATCAAGTCCGTTTCCATCATTTCTACCTTTCAATGCCCATTCTGCTCTGTAGTAATGTAAACCTGGAGCAATGTAGAAAGCAGATCTTTGTCCAACGTTTAGTTTGATACCAAAGTAAGCAGGAACAACAATCGACTTGTAGTGAAATGTAACATCATACCAATCATAACCAGCAGCAGTAGCAGAAGTACGACCACCAGAAATTTTGGTTGTAAAGTTAGCACCAACACGGAAGAAAAAGTTGTCCATAACGTCTTTTTCGTATCCTAAAGTCAAAGATCCGGCAGTCATTGGACCAGTTGATTTGTAAGAAATCAATCCACCAGTTAAATTCTCTAAAGTTTGGAGATTGTTTTCTGGGATGATTGCTTTTTGAACGCCAGCATAGTTTCCATTTGCATCTGTTTTAATTTGAGATGAATCAAGTCCGTCTTTAACGATTGTTCCACCCAAGCTATTTGGATCAAATTGGATACCGAGTCCAACGATAATTCTTGATTTTCCTTTGTTTTTGAAATCTTCATCCCCAGCGATTAGGGAGGAGGAGACTACAGCACAAAGAGAAAATACGACTAATAATTTACTGATCTTTTTGATCATTCGTTTATTCCCCTTTTTGGATTTTTTGGGGTCGGGCAAAGCGAAGATGATCTGGAAAATCAAAAAGCAATGGCGACCTGAATTGCAATATTGCTATAGTATCTAAGTTTATGTCAATCTTATCTAGGAAATTATTTAATTTTTTTTAAAAAAAGTAAAACTTTTGTAATTTATCGAAAGTCATATTGGATTTTGGATTACCGTCATTTCGAACAGTCCCATCGTGAGAGGTCTGTTCTACAAACTCTGTATGAGATAACCTAATACTACATTTGTAAAAAGATATGCCACAGAGGCACCGAGTCACAGAGGTTAATAACATATTAGACGTTATCGCAAGATTATGTGGATACGCAGGAAGTTTATTTAATATCTTAGAAAAAAATTCAATAAACTCTCCGTGTCTTTGTGCCTCTGTGGCAAAATTCTTGTTTTTACACAACCCCAGATTATTTATCAACCCAAATCCGTGTTCATCAGTGGTAATCTTTGAATTCTGTCTTACGTTCAAGTGCGTAATTTTTCTAAGATTTTTTTGCGACTAATGGAAAATAGCCTTACAAGAAAGGTTGGGTTAAAAGTATTTGCTGGATGAAACTTTTACCTTTATTTGATGATTTTGTGTTTAAAGCAATATTTGGAAAGAATCCCGATTTGCTTTTGGATTTGTTAAATTCATTTCCTGAATTTTCTGGGGAAAAAGAAATCAAAGAAATTCGCGTGCTCAATCCAGAAATCCCCAAGGAAGGTAAATTGGAGAAACTTTCGATATTAGATATGAATGCTGAAGATGTATTAGGAAATAAATTTCTGATTGAAATTCAGGCTTCGCGTCAGCCGTCGTTTCCGAAAAGAGCTTTGTATTATTGGAGTAAGTTGTATACGAAGAGTTTAAGAAAGGGTCAGAATTTTAAATTTCTGCCGAGAGTTTATTCTTTTAATTTTTTAAATTACATTCAATTGCCAAAATCTTCCGAGTTTCATTCTGTATTTCATTTGCTAGAAAAGAATACTCCTAAATTACGATTGACAGAAGACTTAGAAATTCACATCGTTGAAATGCCGAAACTCTTAGCTGACAGTAAATTTAATACAAAACTTGAAAATTGGGTTTATTTACTTCGTGAAGCACAAAATCTAAAAGGAGAAGAGATGAAGACTTTAGAAAGGAGCAATCCAAAAATCAAAAAAGCAGTATCCGAACTACGAACTATTTCAAAAACAGAAGCCAAACGATATCTGTATGAAGCTCGTCTCAAATCAGAATTTGTCTATAACACAGGCATGGCAGATGCCTTTGATCGAGGTTTAGAACAAGGAATTGAAAAAGGTATCGAGAAAGGAATTGAACAAGCCATTGAAATTGCCCTTGAGATAAAGTTTGGTTCTGATGGTTTAACACTCCTTCCCAAAATTCGTAACAAGAAAATCTCTAAAACTCCTTCCGAGATACTCCTCGCCATCAAAAAAGCAAAAACTCTCGTCGCACTCAAAAAATCCCTCAAAATATGAATTTTGAATGTTCAAAAAAACGTAGGGGTTGAATACTTTCAACCCAAATCGATGTTCAACCCAAATCAGTGTAATCCGTGGTAAAAAACAATACTCACTTGTAAAGTTTTTCAGCGTTTTTGTAATAGATCTTTTCTAAAGTAGACTTATCTAGTCCGAGACCGTAGATTTTCCAGAAACCTTTGCGAGGTTTGTGATCGGGATGATAGTCGAAGTATTCGTCAGTGGTTTCGAGAAAACGGGAGTATACTTCTAATTTGCCTCTGTCAGGCGGACCGTCTACACCGAATAAAATTCGATCAGAAAAACGAGTCAAAAATGCTTTTGTTTTATAGGGTTGCCTTCCTAATTCGTCGATTCTTGCGGCTATATCTAAGTAAACGTTCGGATTTTCAGTCAAAAGTTTTTCGGCACTAGCTAAATCATTTGCATATTCTCCAAAATGTAGAGCTACGAATTTGAGATTGGGGTGTCTTTTGAAACGATTGTTTCGTTCTTCCAAAACAGTTTTCAAAGAGGGAAATTCGCTAGAAGAAAATGCCCATTCGGGATGGCGAACAAGCTCTTCGTATCTTTCGTTCGTTTTATCAATCGGTAAAAAAAAGGCAGCCGGATCAGCCGTATGAATGGAGATTACTAAATTGGCTTTTGCACATTCTTCAAAAATTCTATCCAATGCAGGGTCATCAATACGAAGTCTTTCGCCATTGAATTTCTTCAAGTTGAGTCCAAAATTTTTCCAAAGTTTGATACCTTTTGTTCCGTTTTGAATGTCTTTTGTTAACGAAATTAAAATTTCATCTGCAAAATTAGCACGGGAAAGTTTTTCCCAATCAAATGTACTAAAGTGAATGATTCTAGGGTCACTAAATTCGGATTTCATTTTTTGGAAATCTTCCCCAGTTGTAAAACTTAGATTTACGAATTTTTTGATTCCAAGTTCGGTTAATTGTTTGGAAATTTCTTCGGGTTTTGCTTTAAACAAATGTCCGTGCGTTTCAAACACTGGAAAAGAGGGAAGTTTTAATTTCCTTGTATCCTGATTGTTTAGAAGAGAAATAGGTTTATAATCCTGTAACAAAACAATAGATTCCATCGCTGGGGCAGTCTCAGGAGCAAGAAAGCCAAATTGCCTCATCAAAAGTAGTTTTGCCTTTACTAAGTTATTGGAAAAAAGGAGAAATCCTAGAGTTGCGTTTGCAAGAATTGATAGGATTAATAGAAAATTAAGTTTATTTTTCATTGTTTTACTCTCTGATTCTTAAATTATTGTCGTAAACACATTTTCTATGAAAAAAGTCCTTACAAAAAAAAATAAACGACCTAAAAATTCATCAAAATTAGATTCAATCGAAGAAATTCTACCAGATGAATTACACCTAATCCCAATCAAATCACGACCCATCTTTCCAGGCATCATCACACCTTTAATCGTTCCGCTTGGAAAATTTTCCAATTCTGTAGACGAAGTGTATAAGAATAACGGGTTTATCGGTCTTAACCTCCTCATCAAAGAAGAGAGTGAAAAAAATCCAGTCAACAATATTTTTCAGATGGGAGTAGTTGCCAAAGTTTTAAAAAAAATGAATCTACCCGATGGTGGAACACATATTTTAATCAACACCATCCATCGTTTTAAAATCACAAAAATCCTAAAAGAAGAACCATATCTTGTGGCTAAGGTGAGTTATCCCGTAGATAAACTAAAAAGTGGAACCAAACTCGACCTAAAAGCAATGATGCGTAACCTGTTAGTCCTTACCCGCGAATTAGCGCAAAACAACCCTTTGTTTACAGAGGACATGAAACTTTCTCTAGTGAATGTGCATGAACCAGGAAGAATGGCTGATTTTGTTGGCTCCATTCTAAATCTGGACAAAGACGAATTTCAATTTATATTAGAAGAAGAAGATATTCTAATACGTTTAGAAAAAGTAATTCTTTACCTAAAAAAAGAACTGGAGCTAATCGCCGTTCAGCGCAAGATAAACGACCAGATCAATAACAAAATGGACAAACAACAGCGTCAGTTTTTCTTAAGAGAACAACTCAAAGCAATCCAGGGTGAGCTTGGAATTGGCGAAGAAAAGTCCGACAAAAAATACGACTTACTTTTAGAAAGACTTAAAAAAGCAGAAGTCATTGACGAAGTTTACACAGAAGTAAAAAGAGAAATAGAGCGGCTACAGGTAACAGACTACCACTCACCAGAATACAACGTTACGCGCAATTACTTAGAAATAATCGAATCTCTACCATGGGAAGCACCACCCAAGCGCCAAATCGACATTAAACTCGCAAAAAAAATTCTAGACCGAGACCACTACCGATTAACCGACGTAAAAGATAGAATTTTAGAATTTTTAGCTGTGAAGAAATTAAACCCAGACAATAAATCAGGCACAATTCTTTGCCTTGTTGGACCACCGGGTGTTGGAAAAACTTCGATTGCAAAATCGGTTGCAGAGTCACTTGGAAGAAAGTTCTACCGATTTTCTCTTGGTGGAGTAAGAGACGAAGCAGAAGTAAAAGGACATCGTAGAACTTATATAGGATCCCTTCCTGGGAAAATTTTAAGTGGACTTCGAATTCTAAAAGAAAAAGATCCTGTGATTTTACTAGATGAAATTGATAAAATCAAAGCTGGATTTTCCGGTGATCCATCTGCGGCACTACTGGAAGTTTTAGATCCAGAACAAAATTCTAGTTTTCGCGATCACTATTTGGATTTACCATTTGATTTGTCCAAAGTACTTTTTATTGCAACGGCTAACACGATGGATACAATACCACGAGTGCTCGCGGATAGAATGGACGTTATCCGCTTGTCGGGCTATATAACAGAAGAGAAAATCGAAATTTTCAAGAAGTATCTCTGGAAAAAAATCTTAAAACGAAATGGACTTGGAAAACAAAAAATTTCTCTTTCCAATTCTGCGATTCATACGTTGATAAATTCTTATTCTAGAGAAGCAGGGCTTCGAAATTTAGAAAGAATGTCTGACAAAATTGCGCGAAAAATTGCCTACAAGATTGTGAATAAAAATAAAATCAAACCTCTTATCACAGAAGATCATCTAGAAGAATTCCTAGGAGTTCCGATTTACGTTGATGAGAGAATGACAAAAGCGGATAAACCTGGTATGGCGCTTGGACTTGCGTGGACGTCAGTCGGTGGAGCCACACTTTTAGTAGAAGCAATTTTTCTAAAAGGAAAAGAAGGAATGACTCTCACAGGTAAACTTGGNNGATCCAGACGGAAATATTTTTTTAGACAAACGAATTCATATCCATGTTCCCGATGGGGCAACTCCAAAAGATGGACCGAGTGCGGGAATCACAATGGCTACTGCTATTTATTCGCTTGCAAAAGATGTTGTGATTAAACCCGGTTTTGCGATGACCGGCGAATTGACATTAACCGGTGAAGTATTAGCAATCGGTGGACTCAAAGAAAAAATTGTAGCAGCAAAAAGAGTAGGTGTGACTAAGATCATTTTCCCCAAGGACAATGAACCACACTTAAAAGAAATTCCTGATTATGTGAAAAAGGGCGTTACCTTTTATCCGGTGAGTCATTATAGCGAAGTGGAAAAGTTGCTTTTTTAAGATTACCAAATGAAGATTTTACCACCGATGAACATGCGAAGGCGTTGGTCGCGAATACTTGGAGTGAAGGGGGGAATGGACACCGATAAAAGATACGATATGGTTTTGGAACGGGAGTTAACGGATCGTATTATTGGGGCGTGTGTTGAGGTTTCTAGGACGCTTGGTGTTGGATTTTTGGAGAGTGTTTATCATAAAGCGTTGCTTGTGGAGTTTGATAATTTAAAAATAAATTATAGCTCGCAATCAAAGCTTCCTGTGAGTTATAAAGGTGTTACCGTTGGTGATTTTATGGCAGATGTCATAGTGGAGAAAAAGGTAATTCTTGAATTAAAAGTTGCGACTTCCATTGTAAATGAAATGAAGGCTCAACTAATGAACTATTTAAAAGCTAGTGGAATCAAAATTGGTTACGTAATTAATTTTGGAAACCCAAAGCTAGAATGGAAGCGAATAGTATTATAGACCATATCGGTGTTAATCGGTGTCCATCGGTGTTCATCGGTGGTANNTTCTTAGAAGCCTGGAATGCAAAAGTGGCAGAGATGAGTAAAAATGCTCAGTTCATTGGAGGAGCGGAAGTGGCTACTCTCGAGAAGAGACTTTCCGAATACACAGGGACAGCGTTTACTGTGAGTTGTGCGAATGGAACCGATGCACTCCAGCTTGCTCTTCGCGCAGTGGGAGTTGGAATTGGGGATAATGTGCTTTTACCGGACTCAACCTTTTGGGCGACGTTTGAATCAGTTGTAAACGTAGGGGCAAATCCTTATACTGTAGATTCAAACATGAGCGATTTACAAATGGACTTTGACGCATTTGCAAAAGCAATCGACGAAGTAAAACCTAAAGCTGCGATGATAGTGCATCTCTATGGTTGGGGATCATCAAGATTAGCCGATTACCGCGCTCTTTGTAAACAAAAAGGTGTTGTATTAATCGAAGACGGCGCACAAAGTTTTGGTGTAAAATACAAAGGCGAGCCAATTTACAAAGGTTGCCAAATTGCGACTACTTCGTTTTATCCGGCAAAAGTTTTAGGTGCTGCCGGGGATGGTGGAGCGGTGTTTGTAAACGACCAAGCTCTAGCGGATAAGGTGCGTATGCTTGCAAACCACGGAAGAACCACTCACTACGGACATGGTGCGGTTGGTTGGAATTCTAGAATGGATTCACTACAAGCAGCGTTTGTAAATTTGAGTTTAGATCATTTTGAAGCAAGACTCAAATCCAGACAAGAATGGGCAGAAAGATACCACAAAGATCTAAAAGCACTTGGGGTTAACGACATTACTCCACCAGCAGATTATGTAGAGAACGGCTATTGCAATGTAACCCTGTTTGAAAATTCCAAACGTACTAAGCTTGAAGCGATTCTAAAAGAAAAGGGAATTGGATTTGGAAATATCTATCCAGGTGCAATGTCCGATCAACCGGGTGCTAAAGAATTTTTAAAGAAAAGATTTGGAGCTAACAACGCACAGCAAGTCAGTAGTACTGTGTTAAATTTTCCTTTATTTCCTTATATGACAGAAACTGAATACAAAGAAATCATTTCTATCATTGAGAGTTTTTTAAGTGGAAAAAATTAAAACTTTCGTAGTCACAGTGATTGTAATAATCACTGTGATTTTAATTTACTCCTTATCTAAGAGTTGGTTGTATTTTGAGAAGGGAGTAGAGTTAAATGAAGAACCACAAACTACGGAAACACTCGTAAAAGAGTCTCCGAAAGATACGTTAAGTGAAAATTCAAGAGTAGTATGGACGAATTATCTCTATTATCCGACAGACCTTTTACGAGAGGCTGGAGGTTTTGGACCAGACGAAGTTATGAATCATGCGAAAAATATAACGTTTGTAAACCTGAATACTGGAAAAGTAACAAAACTTTTTGAACAAAAGGTATATATCCTTGATTATTTTCTAGGTGAGTTTAGAAAAAAAATAAAGAAAAACGATGAAGTATTAAAAGAGTCCCTTGATATAGGAAATCGTATGTTAATTTTTGCAATGAAAATTGATACGAACAAAGATGGATTTTTGAATAATAAAGATTTAATTCAGATATTTATCTATTCTGCGCAAGACGAAAAGTTGGATGAAATTTTACCCCAAGGATATTTTTTTGAAAGACTACTTTTGAATACTCGAAAAAATTTATTGGTCTGCATTGTAAAAAAACAGCCAGATCCAAAATCCAAAGTAGAGGAATTCAAATCCGCAATTTATACTTATGATGTTGTGACTAAAAAAGGCACCATCATTCAAGGAGAGTAATATTTATGAATCATCCAAACACTGATCTTACAATTTTTGGCAAACAGGTATTAAACGTAACTAACAATATAACATCTAACATACTTGGCGGCGTAAAAGAAATGTTAGATAAGAGTCTGAGTTGGACTGCCAATACTTTAGAAACTCTTTCTGATGAAAAATTTTTGCAAGTGGAGGATTTGCCTATTTATCTTCACATCGCAGGTGTAAACCTTCAAAAATCTGCAAATGTAACTGTAGAAGGTTTAAATATCGCAATTAATTCCACAGAAAAGGCGTTTACTGTGGCAACTGAATCTTTAGATATTGCAGAGGATTATATGATTAAGACTCTGTATGAAAACAAAGTGATAAGTAGTATATTAGGAAGTTCTCATGATGACTTAATTAGTTTCTCAAAGATACGTTTGAATTTTAGATACAATAATGAAGATATAAGTCCAGAAACTGTGATAGATTTATATCGAAAGTCGGGGTTAAATAAAATTATCCTCTATGTGCCAGGACTTTTTTGTGATGAAAAACTTTGGATGAAATTAGCAGAAGAGGACATGGGGATTGGAGATTATTTTTTTAATTTAGGTTATTACCCAATTTACATTCGCTATAACCAAGGTGCTCATATTTCAGTAAATGGAAAAGATTTACATGAGCTATTGGCAAAGTTATTTGCGATAGAACCAAATTTGCCGCTCAATATTATCACTTATAGTCAAGGTGGGCTTGTCCTAAGAAGTGCGCTCTATTATGCAAAACAAAATTCTGCCACTTATCTTTCCAAATTGCAAAAAGTATTTATCATCAGTTCTCCAAACGGCGGATCTTATATTGAAAAGATTGGATTTTGGGCAGGTATGGCAATGCAAGCTTCTCCTTTTTTCATTTTAAAAATTATTGGATTTGTCGGAAATTTACGAAGTGATGCAATTAAGGATTTATCACATGGAATTATAAGAGAAGAAGATTGGAAACTAGGCAATCAACTTTTTCGTTATAGATCAGAACAATATTTTGGTGAACTAGATGCGATAGACGCTTACCAAGCATTCAGTCTAGCTGGTGAGAGTGATAATTTGTTTCAGTCTTTTTTTGGGGATGGGATTATCGAAAAATGGAGCATTGAATCATTGACTGAAAAAGTACTTAATAAAAAGCCTAATCCAGAATCGAGGACTCTAAAACTATTAGGAAAAAATCATTTTCAAATCCTAAATGCTCCTGAATTAATTACATTTATAGAAAAGAATTTAGGTGTAGGATAAAACATATTAGCCGCAAAAATTAATCATTATGAAAAGAAGCGATTTTAATTCTTATATAAAAAACTCTAAACGAATTGTTATAAAAGTAGGATCGGCTAGAGTCTCTGGTGATGAAAGATCTATGAATGATTTTTTGTTTAGTCTTGCTGGAGATATACGCCAGTTATTCGATGACAAAAAAGAAGTGATTCTTGTTTCGAGTGGAGCAGTCGCACAGGGTAAAAAAATCATGTCCGATCACTCTGGCAAAGTATTTGATAAAAAAACAATCATAGAGCGTCAGGCACTTGCTGCCATTGGACAAAGTAGACTTATGAGTCTTTATGAAAGTTTTTTTTCACGAGTCAATATTCCCATTTCTCAGATTTTGTTCGGTATGCTGGATGTCAAAGAAAGTGTAGGAGCCGAAAATCTCAGAAATACATTTAATCAACTTTTGAATTGGAAAATATTACCAATCGTAAATGAAAACGATTCAATTGCAACTGAAGAATTAAAACTAGGAGATAATGATATATTATCCGCACTTGTAACACTTCTTATGCAAGCAGATTTACTAATTATTCTAACAGGTGTAAATGGATTTAATCGGGATGGAAAGGATGTTTCTTTTATGACCGATGTGACTGACAGGGATTTGGCTTTTGCCAAAGGTCCAGACGGTCCAGGGACAGGGGGGATGAATACTAAACTAAAAGCAGGCAAACTACTGTTAAACGCAAATATTCCAACTGTGATTATCAATGGAAGAGAGAAACACTGTTTATCTGAATTAATTTTATATAATAAAACGGGAACTTTAATTGCGAATAAAAACAAACCAAAGAAACTAAAGATAGAAGAAATACAAAGACTGTTTTAGTTTTTTATATTTCCATTGCAATCAGGACATTTCGTTTCTGTTCGTGGAACTTTCGCAAAACAATCATTGCAGATGGTGTAAAATTCTTGGATTAGATTTTTCCCACATTTTTTGCATTTTTTATTTTCTAGAGAATTGATTGTTCCACAATATGTGCAGGTTCCTGCTTTTAAAAATGGACTTTGTGTTGCCAAATAATCTAGTTTTTTTCGGATAATTTGAATCATAAAAAAAGAAAAAGTAATACTTATGATAAGCGGAAGAATATTGTTAGCTATATAGAATTGAAAAAAATCGTATAACGCATGTAATCCAGCAGCAAGTATAACAGCAGGTTTCATTGATTCAACATAATCTTTTCCATGTAGAAATTTTACTTCTGAAATTTTATAACCCCAAATGGCAGCAAGTCCAATGTGAAGAGGCATTGCGGTAAACGAGCGAAGTACTAAATTAAATAATCCATGTTCTGTAGTGTATTGGAAGTTTTCAAAAACTGAAAATCCCAAACCAACAGCAGTTGCATAAATGACTGCATCAATTGGTTCATCTAAGTCTTTTAGATTTTTAACTAACCAAACAGTGACAACTGCTTTGACAATTTCTTCATTGAATCCGACGAATGTAGATAGAATTAAACTTTTTTTAAAACTTAAACTTTCGCTAGAAATTGGAATTCCGGATAGAGAGGAAAATAGACTATTGATTGTTCCTGCAATGAAAGTACTTACCAGTCCACCAATTACTACGATTCGAAGTAATACTAAGATTGGTTCGGGTTCGACTCTGTCATATTGATACAAAAATCTAAGCCAAATTCCTCCACTTACAACAACAGAAAGTAAAATAATAAGTAAATCCATTCAATCAATCTCTTCTAAGTTTCTAAATTGTCAAGTTGCAATCATCTACAAGAAAAATTAAGAGATCAGATTTTGTATATAGGAATTGGAAAGTGGTTTTGATATGAAGTCTACGACTAAAGAATTTTCACGAGACTTTTTTTTATCCGTATTATCAATCGAAGAAGATATCATGATTACTTTTAGAAAGTTGTGAATTTCTTTTATTTCTTGTAATTGATCTAACACTTCCCACCCATTCATCTGGGGCATATTGATGTCCAAAAAAAGCAAAGTAGGTTTTGGATTTTGGTCAAATGTATTTTTAAGAAAAGTAAGTGCTTCGTGTGGATCGATAAAGGAGTGGATTTCTGTATTTTTTAAATTGCCTTTGAGAATAGTTTCATTTATAAAATTACTAATTTCATCATCATCGACTAGTAAAACTAAATTAGGTTTTTCCATTACGCAGACTCTAAGGCATTTTGAATTAGCCAATCAAATACATCTTTCATCGCAAAACCTGCATAAGCCGCTTGTTGTGGAATTAAACTAGTTTCAGTCATTCCAGGTAGAGTATTTGTTTCTAATATATATGGTTTGTTGTTTTGTAAAATAAAATCAGTTCTAGAATATCCTTTGCAGCCTAGAATTTTGTGAGCGAGTAGGGCAGACTCTCGGATACTATCTGTTAACTCCTTCGAGATACGCGCAGGTGTGATTTCTTGTGATTTGCCTAATTTGTATTTTGCCTCGTAATCAAAGAATTCATTTGTTGGAACAATCTCAGTTGGATAAAGTGAAAAAGCCTCATAACTTTGACCTATCTTTTTTTCTAAAACACCGCATGAAACTTCGATGCCGGAAATATTTTCTTGTATTAAAACAGAATTTTCAGTTAAAAATAATTCATTTAACTTAGAAACAATTTCAATTATATTATTTGCTTTTCCAACTCCTACACTTGATCCACCAGTTGTAGGTTTTATAAAAACAGGAAAGTTCAAATGAAAGTTTTTAAGAAAACCTTCACCGCCCAGCGAGTAATCTTTTCGTTTGACGTTAATAAAATTAGCAACATTCAGTCCGGCAGATAAAAATAAAAAATTGGCTCTTTCCTTGTCCATTGCAAGAGCGGAGGCTAATACTGATGATCCGGTAAAGGGAATAGAATTCATTTCTAAAAAAGCCTGCAAAATCCCATTTTCCCCATCACCACCATGAAGCCCAATAAACACAAGATCACAATCTAAATCTGAAATAGAAATTCCATTTTGACTAATGATTTTATTATTAGAAATAAACTCAGTTTTATATTCATCGCTTATTTTCTCTAATGGAAATTTTTCTGAAATCGATTTTATATCAGGCAGATTCACTTCAAAATTACTGGGTATTATCCAGTTTCCCGATTTGTCGATAAACACTGGTTTAACTTTGTATTTAGTTTTGTCTAAAGTATGAAAAATGAAGTTTGAACTTTTGAGAGAAATTTCATGTTCGGTTGATTTCCCTCCGAGAAGAAGTGCTATCTTTAACATTTGTCATTTACCGTGTGATTGTTTTTTTTTGATAGATGGTATGTCCGAGAAATTTAAAACTATCAGAAATCCCAAACATTGTTTCGGAATGACCAATGATTAAAATTCCATCATCCACTAAAAGTCTTTCCATCTGATTAAATATTTTTTTCTGTGTAGGTTTATCAAAATAGATAATTACATTTCGGCAGAAGATAATATCGATTTTCTCCTGAATAGGATAAGGCTCTTCTAATAAATTGATTTTTTTAAAAATGAGTAAATCTTTTAGGATAGGTTTGGCAGTAAATTCTTTCTCTTTATCGGTCTGAGTTAATGTAAAGTATTTTGTTTTGTATTCTGCTTTGACTGGAGAAAGTCTTTCTTCTTTGTAACTTCCTTTTTGTGCCGTATTTAATACGTTAGTGTCTATATCTGACGCATAAATTTTAATATCCCAACCAGGTTTACCATGAAAAAATTCAGCTACTGTAATTGCTAGTGAATAAGGTTCTTCGCCGGTCGAGGAAGCGGATGACCAAATACGAATTTTTCGTCGTCCCGTTGTTTTGGCTTTTTCTTCTATCGAAGGGAAACAAGTATTTTTTAAATATTCGAAGTGATGATTTTCTCTAAAAAAATCTGTTTTGTTCGTTGTGATTCGATTTATAATTTCAGGAATTTCTTGGTTATAAAAAGTTTTATCGTTTTTGAGTTTGTTAACGTATTCAACGAAGTTTGCTATATGATTTTGTCTTAGCCTGATGTTGAGCCTAGACTGTAGCATAATTTTTTTGTGTGGTGCTAGGGCTATGCCTGTTTTATCATAGATAATATCTTTTAGGAAGTTAAATTCTCTATCTTCGATATTTACAATAGATCCAAAAAAATCAGTCACTGCTATCCTCTTTGTTTGCCCTGGGAGGGAATCGAACCCCCACTCACAGTTCCGAAGACTGTTGTTCTATCCGTTGAACTACCGGGGCAGTGCATATTCAATAAACTAAAAAGTTCGATTTAAAGCAAGAAAATAATGTTTAGAATTAAACGGATACTTTTTTCCAACTTCCTCTTGTGAATAGCCAAAGAGTAAATAATCCGACAGATGTTTCGGAGAAAAATACTCCCCAAAAAACTCCAGAATGTTGCCAGTCACAAATTACTGCTAGATAGTAAGAAAGAGGGATTTGAATACACCAAAAAAATACTAAATTGATGTAGGTTGGTGTTTTTGTATCACCTGCACCGTTGAATGCTTGAACAGAAACCATCCACCATCCATAAACCAGGTAGGAATAGGATAAAATTCGCAACCACTCCGAGCCGATGGCGACAACTCGCGAATCGGTCGTAAATATTCCGACTAACGTTTCATTGAAAGTGAAGTAAGTAATTGCGACTAAAAATAAAAATCCCATATTATAAAATCCAATTTTCCAAACTGTAGACTCTGCTCTCTCTGGATGTCCTGCTCCTAGATTTTGTCCGACGAGTGTAGCGGCTGCGTTCGATAAGCCCCAAGCTGGCATAAGGGTAAACATCATTAACCGCAGGGTGATAGTCGCACCGGCAACTGCCTCGCTGCTTATATTTGCTAAAATGCGCATAAGAAATATCCAAGAAGTCATACCCACTAACATTTGACCAACTCCACCTAAAGAAGTTTGGATGATATGGAGTGCAATCGAAGTGTCCCAAGAAATTTCTGAAAGTTTTACTTTGATATGTTTTCCTGCATTGAATAAAGTCCAGAATTGAACAAAAACTCCAACACTTCGACCGATATTAGTGGCAATTGCAGCACCTTCAATACCTAGAGCAGGAATAGGTCCAAGTCCAAAAATTAAAATAGGGTCTAATAAGATATTAACCCCATTTGCAATCCAGAGAACNNAATCCATTGTGTATAACGATAACCATGTTCTAAACTCCAAGCGTCAGCGCCCATGAGTCTGAGGAGATCTTTGGAAAAGAAAATTCCAGCAATAGCAAAGGGAATAGAAGTTAATATTCCTAAGAATATAGATTGAATTGCAGATTTACCTGCGTCCTCTTCTTTTTTTTCTCCAATTCGACGCGCAATAATAGCAGTAACCGCTGTGGCAAGTCCCATAGCAACTGAGAATAATAAGAACAAAAAAGTTTCACTTAAACCAACTGTTGCAACAGCGGATGCACCTAGTTTGCCTACAAAATATATATCTGCAATAGCGAAACTGGATTCCATTACTAACTCTAAAATCATTGGAATTGCTAGAAGAAAAATCGCTTTCTTAATACTAATTTTGGTATAATCTGCTTCTGTTCCGCGAATTGCATCCTTTAGGTCTTGCCAGAAAGAACGCGTGGAATTTAAAATTTCATTTGTTTTTGTACTATCATTCTCGTTTGAATTCATTTTTTCAAACTTTCAAAATTATGTATTTATTTCCAGTTAAAAACATTTCCTAACTAAATTTGATAAGGTTAATAATAATTATTCACTCAATACAAAGAGTGCTAATTTAGCCAATAAATTTGGACGTAAACTAATTCGTTTGGTATCACTAAAAAAGGCAGTATCTTCGATTTTAATTTTTTGCACTTCACAAAATTCTTCAAAATCTGTAATGGATAGAAAATGTAAGTTGGGAGTATTATACCATCTGTAGGGAAGGTTATCGGTTACTGGGGTTTTGCCCCTGAATAGAATTTGTAAACGATTTCTCCAGTGGGCAAAGTTTGGAAATACTACGATTACTTTTTTTCCAATTCGTAAACAATCCTTTATAATGTTTCCAGGGTTATGGGTTTCTTGGATTGTTTGGTTTAGAATTACATAATCAAAACTTTTTTTGATGTGATGTTTTAAACCTTCATCCAAATCTCCGTGGTGAACTGTCACACCTCTTTCGATACATTTATAAATACAGTTTTCATCTTTTTCTATTCCTTGTCCTCTTACTCCTTTTTTTTTCAAAAGGTAGAGTAAATCACCATCTCCGCATCCAAGGTCTAACACGCGGTAACCGGTAGAGATTAAATCCAATATGTATTGGAAATCGAGTCTTAGGATTTTTTGTTCGATAAATTTAGATTTCATAGAATACAGAAAAGTTTTGGGCAAATTCTAAAAAGTGGTGAATCAAATGATGTTGTTCAGGGTTTGGAACTAAAAAGGAATCGTGTCCCTTAGAAAAATTTACTTCGCAGTAGGTAACAGGGATTGCATTTACTTCCAGAGATTTTACAATTTCTCGACTTTGATAAGGAGGATAGAGCCAATCTGAGCTAAATGCTATAATTAAAAAGTTAGCTTTCGCTCGCGCCAAATTGAGAGTTAACTCTTCTCCTCTTCCAAGGCTGAAATGGTCTAAGGCTTTGGTAACATAGATATACGAATTTGCATCAAAGCGGTCAACGAATGTTTCCCCTTGGTAAATCAAATAACTGCCAACTGCGAAGTCAGTGTTTTTAATATTTCCACGCGGGGGTTTACGACCAAATTTTTCACGCATGAGTTCATCGGAGAGATAGGTTACATGACCCACCATTCTAGCAAGGGCAAGACCTTTTCGTGGAGGATTATCACCATATTCCCCGTTGTTCCAATTGGGATCGGAAAGAATTGCTTGTCTTCCTACTTCGTTAAATGCAATTTGTTGTGCACTGTGCTCTGATGCAGAGGCTAATATGATACAGTTCTTTACAATATCAGGATAACCTACACTCCACTGAAGAGTTTGCATTCCACCCATTGAACCACCGGCTACACAGAATAATTCTTTGATTCCGAAAGAGTCGATAAGAAGTTTTTGCGCATTGACCATGTCTTGTATAGACACGAATGGAAATGTGGAGCCGTATTGTTTTCCTGTTTTGGGGTTAATGCTTGTTGGACCCGAGCTACCATTGCAACCACCGATGACGTTAGTGGAAATGATGAAGTATTTATTTGTGTCAAATGCCTTACCGGGACCGATGTATTCATCCCACCAACCAGCCTTATCACTTCCTTCATGAAACCCTGCCGCGTGGGCATTGCCAGAAAGAGCGTGGCAAACCAAGATCGCATTGGTTCGACTTTCGTTAAGAATTCCGTAGGTTTCGTAAGCAATTTCAAGCGGACTAATGACTGCTCCACTCTCTAAAGTGAGGTCAGGCAGTTTTGCTATTTGTGTGCGAACAATTCCAACGGAATCCTTGTTAAACATAGTTACACTTTTTTTAAAGCTTCTTCTAAGTCAGTAATTAAATCATCTATATGCTCAAGACCAACCGAGAGTCGGATAAAATCAGGTGTAACCCCAACTGACTTTTGTTCTTCCTCTGTGAGTTGTTGGTGAGTAGTTGATGCTGGATGAATCGCTAGAGACTTTGCATCTCCCACGTTTGCAAGTAGAGAGAAAATTTCGAGTCCGTCGATAAATTTCTTAGCCTCTGAAACGCCTCCTTTAACTCCAAAGCCGATGATAGCACCGTATAGATTATTTTTGTGATACTTTTTGGCAAGAGCGTAATTTTTGTCTGTTGGAAGTCCTGGATAATTTACCCAAGTTACTTTCGGGTGTTTACTCAAAAACTCAGCTACTTTTAATGCGTTAGACGAATGACGTTCCATACGAATTGGAAGTGTCTCAACACCTTGTAAAATTTGCCATGCGTTAAATGGAGAGATAGCAGGTCCAATATCACGAAGTCCTTGCACACGGGCTTTGATGATATAAGCGATATTAGCCCCACCAAAAGGTTCAAAATTTCCGAACACGTCCCAATATTTTAATCCGTGATAACTTGGATCTGGATCTGTGAAGTTTTTAAATTTTCCATTTCCGAAATTGAATTTTCCAGAATCAATAATAATTCCACCAAGAGAAGTTCCATGTCCACCTAAAAATTTTGTGAGAGAATGAACAACAATATCCGCACCGTGGGAAATTGGATTTACTAAGTAAGGCGAAGGGAGAGTATTATCTACGATAAATGGAACTCCATTGTCGTGTGCGATTTTGGCAATTGCTTCTAGATCAAGTGTATCTAGTTTCGGATTACCAAGAGTTTCCGCATACACTGCGCGAGTTTTATCGTTGAAGAATTTTTTAAAATTATTTGGATCAGATGGATCAGCGAAGTGAACTTTAATTCCTAACTTCGGGAAAGTGTAGTGTAACAAGTTGTATGTCCCACCGTAAAGCGAAGAAGAGGCAATGATTTCTTGTCCAGCTTCTACAATATTTAATAAGGCAAGTGTTTCGGCTGATTGACCAGAAGCAGTGGCTAATCCTGCTATGCCACCTTCTAACTCGGCAACTCGTTTTTCTAAAACATCAGTGGTTGGATTCATGAGGCGTGTATAAATATTTCCAAATTCTTGTAATCCAAAAAGTCTTGCTGCGTGGTCTGTGTCTTTAAATACATAGGAAGTAGTTTGGTACAAAGGAACTGCTCTGGATGTGGTCGCAGAATCTCCCTTTGTGTAACCTGCGTGAAGTGCGATAGTTTCCGGTTTGAATTGTCTTGCCATTATAATGCTCCTGTTTAACTAAAGTAAGTTTATTGAATTAATTTACAATAAAACGAACCCTTTTGATTTCGTCAAATAGTTTATTCTAATAAGTTGGATAATATCGTCGTTATATTGGAATACGAAGAAGCTACCACCGATGCACACAGATGAACACCGATAAAGAGTTTAAGGATTTTTGTCATTTCGAAGTGTTTCATCGTCCACCCTGCGCTCAATATTAGTTTCATTGTAACTACTCAGTGTGGTTTGCCAAAGAGACGCAGAGACACAGAGAATAATGGGATTGCGCTATTTTAATTCTCTCCGTGCCTCTGTGGCAATAACTTATGCTGAGTAGTTACGTTTCATTTATTATTTTATCGTGAGGGTCGTTTTGTAAGATTCATATATTGTATATTATTTTCTTTACAAAAAAGTAGAAATCTTTCAATGTGAACCTATGGCAGTAGCCATGAATAAAATTTTAAAATTGAGTATTTCTGAGAAAATTAGTATTGTGGATCAAATCTGGAAAACGATTCCTAAAGAAAAAGTATCTCCCCCCATTTCAGAGGAAGTTCAAATTTTACTCACTAATCGTTTAAAAAAAAATCAAAGAAAATCCTAATCAATCTATCTCTCTAGAAGAATCTAAGCAAAGGACTAAAGCAAGACTTGCCGTACATCGTAAAAATCGAACCAGACGCGCAAAATGATATAGATCAATTCCCATTCACCATATTTTACTTTTTGAAAAGTAATACAATTCACATAATAGCTATTATCCACCAAAGTAGAAATAATAGTGCTTGAAAAATATAAAACTCTTTATGGACAATTTCCTACTGAAGAACAAGGATTGCTAACTCTAATAGAAAAGCCAATCGTTCCACCAATTCCAAAAAATCATAGACCAATCTTAAAAAGAAAAACACGACTTCTTGATCCTTGGCAAACCCCTTATATCTTAAAGTATTTGCCTAACGGCGATTATGCGATCATTACTTTGGGAAGAGATAAAAAAGAGGGCGGAGAAGGAAAAAATTCTGATTTTAATATACTAAAAGAGAATGAGTATCCGAAAGAGTTTGCTAATAAATATTAATTTAGCGGCCCGGCTAAGAATAGAAAATACATTGCATTTTCTTCTATAGGAATTAAATTAATAATACAATGGATGAAGAAATACTCAAATTTCTAAAAGAAAAAATCAAGAATCTATCTGATTCGTCAGGATGTTATCTTTGGAAAAATAAATCGAATGATGTAATTTATGTTGGAAAAGCGTTACGACTTTCTGATAGAATTAGAAGTTATCTAAATCCAAATATCTCTGATCTCAAAACTCTGTCTTTACAGGGAGAAATCCATGACCTAGATTGGATTGCAACTCATACGGAAGAAGAAGCTTTAATACTTGAAGACAATTTAATCAAAAGATACAACCCTAAGTTTAATATACGATTAAAGGATGACAAACGTTATCCGCTGATCTGTGTTTCGACTGATGAACCTTACCCGATGGTCTATTTGACTCGTAGAATGAAAGCAGACAAAAAAAAATACTTCGGTCCTTATACGGATGTAAAAGCGGCGCGCGATTTGCTTGATACGATTCACAAAGTATTTCCCATTCGTAAAACTCCTCTAAAACTACCACTTGCCAAACCGGCAAGACCTTGTTTGAACTTTCATATCAAAAGATGTCTTGGTCCTTGTCAGGGAAATATCTCTGTAGAAGAATATTCAGTTATTGTAGATCAGATTGTAAAATTTTTAGAAGGAAAAAAGGAATCTCTACTGGCTGAACTTAGAACTCGTATGAATTATCACTCAGAAAAAATGGAATTTGAAAGAGCAATGATTTATCGAGATATGATAGATAATATTCAAACAATTCAGAAGAGGCAAACGGTGATTAACCAAGCAGGTGGTGATGAGGATATTATTTCTTATGCGAAAAGAGAAGATGAAGGTCAAATTGTAATTCTAGAAGTCCGAGATGGACGAATGGAGGGTAAGAAGTCTTTTCCTCTAAATGGACTCAGGCTTTCTTCCGACGAAGAAGTTTTTGTTTCCTTTCTAAAGTTGTATTACCTTCACGCAAATTTTATTCCGACTAGTATTGTTTTGCCGCTAAATGTAAAAAAAGATATTCAAGTATTGATGGATTTATTAGCTAAGAATATTGGCTTTAAACCTAAACTTAAATTTCCTGGGGCAGGGGAAAAAAGATCCCTCTTAGGACTTGCAACAAAGAATGCGGAAATGAATTTAACAGAAAGACTTCTAGCCACAAAACTAAGAGACCAAACAACTGCACTAAAAGAATTAAAAGAGAATTTGAAACTAAAAGATATTCCCAATATCATTGAGTGTTATGACATCAGTCATTTTCAAGGTTCTAGTCCAGTGGCAAGTGGTGTTATGTTTGTCGACGGTAAACCTTATAAAGCGGGTTACAGGCGTTATATCATGAAAAGTTATGAAGGAATTAATGATCCTGGAATGATGCACGAGGTAATTGCAAGAAGACTTCAACGCATAATAAACGAGGGTGAAACACTACCAGATTTAATTATCATTGATGGGGGTGAAGTGCAGTTAGCCCGTGCAACGGAGGCTGCTTTGGCTCTTGATTTACCTGATCTTCCTATGATTGGACTTGCAAAAAAAAGAGAAGAAATCTATTTTCCTGGAAATAAGAATCCTTACAAGTTTGACATAAATTCTCCTTCTATGCGACTTTTAAGACAACTCAGGGATGAGGCACATCGTTTTGGTGTTAGTTTTCATAGAGAACGAAGAAATAAAGCTACTCTTAGAACAGCCTTAGATAATATTGAGGATATAGGCATTCAAAGAAAGAAAACTATCTTAAAATTTTTAGCTGGTCGAAAGAAATTAGCGAAAGCTAGTTTAGAGGAGCTAAAACAAATACCCGGAATAGGGGACAAACTTGCTTTAAAGATTTTTGAAAATCTAAATGTAAAATTATGAAAAAAAAACCATTAATATTAGTCGTAGATGACATTGAATACAATGTGATACTACTTGAGCAGATTCTTTTAGCTGAAGGTTACAGAGTATTATCTGCTATGAATGGTAAAAAATGTATGGATATTCTTGCCACCGAGCTTCCAGATGTGATTTTACTAGATGTTATCATGCCGGAGATCAATGGGTTTGATATAGCAGATAAAATAAAACAGGATACTAGAACAGCAAATATTCCAATACTTTTTTTAAGTGCAGTTTCTGAATACGATGTAAAGTTAAAAGGTTTGGAAAAGGGTGCAGTAGATTATATAACTAAACCTTACGACAGTAAAGAAGTAATTGCTCGAATAAAAATTCATATAAAGATCAAGGAGTTAGAAGAGGAACGACTTGAATATATTCAAAAGTTAGAAGATTTGAATCGAGATAAGGATAACCTTTTACAAATAATTGCGCATGATATGCGATCACCGCTCTCATCAATCATGCTGATGTCCGAATTTTTGACAGGTATGACAAACGAAGTTGATTTTGAAAAAATACATAAATATTCTAATATCATTTTTAATTCAAGTAAGAAAATTTTGCAGCTAATAAACCAACTGCTTAAAACAAAAAAAGTTGAATTTTATAAAAACGAAATTAGTAGTTTTGATTTGGTAAAAGTCATTCAACATTCAACGGACTTAGTAACAAGAATGTTAGAAAAAAAATCAATTAATCTAGAATTAGATTTTTATAAATCTGAAATTTTTGTTAATTTGGATGAAGGAAAAATTTATCAAATTCTCAATAATCTAATATATATACTGATTCTATTTAATCGTTGCGCAAGAATTTATTGAAAAGCGAATCAGTATGTACCATTTCGACATATATGAAGTTGTAAGACGCAATTCTTTTTGAGAAATGGTATAATTCAATTAAGTTTACAAATCCAAATGGATTTATTAAAATTAAAGTAACGCTTAATGATGATTATTTACATGTTTTGATTCAGGATAATGGTATTGGGATTCCTTCTCATATACAAAAGGAAATATTTACAAGAAAAAACACCCATCACCGCATGGGAACTGATGGGGAAGAGGGATCAGGACTTGGACTTATGATTACTAAAAGTTTAGTAATGAACCTTGATGGAAAAATTGAGATTGAAAGTGAAGAAAAAAAAGGAACTACTGTTCATCTTTATTTTTACAAGTATTGAAGTTCGTTATTGTTTTTTTTGCATAAAAGTTCTCATTTTCATCTTGTGTTATATTTTTGATTCTAAAATCTAAAAGTTCGATTACAAAATTTAGAGAAGGGTTACAGTTTTCGATATAGAATTTATATGAGGAAATTCTAGAAATATAATTCCCACTTTCTAATTTTATAAAATTATACAAAATTTTTCTATCTTGGTCGCCTAAGTTCAGACTTACATGTTTGGGATGACATTTATCAATTAGAATATCTGGAACGTCTAGGTTTGACACACAAGATCTGCTTAGATTATTCACAAAATTTTGGTATTCTTTAAGTGTGAATTTATAATAATCTTTTGGAAATTTTTCTTGAGATGTTTTAAATACGGGTGGTGGAATTTCTTTTTTACCAATGTGAATATCAAAATTATTTCTAGTTTGATTTTCAATTGTAACATCGAATGTTTCTATGTTTGTGTTTACGTTATTTATATCTACTTTACTTTTAGATTTTTCATCTACTTTTACATCGACTTTACCTTTTGATTTTTCATTGATTCCAAGTGAAAATTTTTCTTTTGATGCATTGTTGATGTTTAAGGCTAAGTTTTCTGAAGATTTATTTTCGACATTAAAAGTAATTTTGCCTTCAGACCTGTTGTTAATATCAACAGTAACATTTTCCTTTGACCTATTCTCTAGATTAATTTCTAAATCTTCTTTTGTGTTAGGTCCGATATTGACGGATGTTTTTCCAAATGAATTTTCTTCTACATTGATATCCGCTCTGTAGATAGAATCACTGCTGATGGTTACTCCATTTTTGGTAATCGTTTTATCAGGTGTTCGTTTGGGTTGAATGAATTTTTCAGGTTCTTTACCGATATTTATATCAAATCTTTCTTTTGCTTTATTTTCAATTGTTACATCAAACTTATCTATGTTTGCGACAACATTATTTATATCCACCTTACTCTTGGATTTTTCATTTACTATTACATCTACCTTGCCTTTGGATTTATCCACAATTCCAATCGCAATACTTTCTTTTGATTGGTTGTTCACATTTAGAGCGATGAGTTCTCTGGATTTATTTTCAACGTTGAAGTTTACTTTTCCTTCTGCTCGATTGTTGATATCTACTGTAACTTTTTCTTTCGATTTATTTTCCAGTGTAATGTCTAACTTTTCTTTTGATTTGGGTCCGATATTTACAGTTGTTTTACCTGCAACTGATTCATCTACAGTGATATCTGCTTTTTCAATTGATTCGCTACTAATTTCAATATCATTTCGTTTGATTACTTTTTCGGGTGGTTTGCGGGAGGCTGGTTTCTGGCTTGGCTCATAGATAACTACGTATTTTTTTCGTATTGTTTTTTTGTTGTTTGGATTTTCTAAAATAACGTCGTATGTTCCAAGTTTTAACTTCTCTGTTGGAAATGTGATTCGTTTATCATTTAGAATTAAACTTTCAACTGGTATAATTTTACCTTCGTTCACTAGGTTAATCTTAGTATTCTCTAAAAAGTTTTCACCGGATAAGAGTGCTTTGTCGCCTAACGATACATCAATGCCTTCTCCTTCCAGTAAGGGTTCTCTAGATACAATAACTCTAAGTGGATTCCAGTAAGACCATACAACAGGTTTTTTAAAAAAATTAAGTACACCAATTCGGAATTCATATTTTCCTTTTGGTAAGTCTACATAATAGATATTTTCTGTGACATTTGTTTCAATAATCACTTTGTTGTCTGATTTTATTTCTACTCGGTATCCATTAGCTGCTGAAATGGCACGCCATTCAATAAAGCCAGTATCTTTTTTGGCAAATAGTTCTAACGAAAAAAAAATGATTAAGGACAAAAGACTTAGGATAGAAAATTTTTTAATCAGGTTTAGTTTTGTTTCAAAATTACTTTTATTCATATTTATCCTTCTATTTATCCCTGTAGATAGTTTCTGGTGAGAGGATTTTAATTTCTTCCGGTTTTAGGTTTTTTAAGGGATCATCATCTAGGTCGATTGTAAATTTACCTTTAGCCGTTTTGCCTGATTTGTTCTTTTTGTCGAATGGTGTAACATCCCATTGAAAGTTTCCTTCACTCAGTTTGGAAAAATTGCGAAGAATGAAAAAAGTTTCTGTAGTTTTTTCTGTGATTAGAGTGTTCGCTTTTTTTCCTGAATCCATAATTTTAACAATATAGTAACTTGCGTATTTCACTTTATCCCAATGAAATCGGATTTGTTTTTGTTTGCTAATATCTATTTTTCCAGAGCGCGGCGAAATTTTTTCTGGTATTAAATTTGAAATAGATTCAGAGTCATTTCTATCTACTTCTTTTTTGATTGTATCTTCTAGTTTTGTTTGTTCGATTTTTTTCTCTTCGGGAGTTTGTTCGACTTCTTTTGATAGTATAAATTTTCTAACTGGTGCAAAACTTCCCTGTGATTCACCTTGTAGTTCTGCTACTCGCCAAAAATAAATTCCCTCTTTAGTAAAAGCAGAATTATATATTTTTTCATTGGTAACTTCATTTACAATTAAGTCTTTGAAATCACTTTTAGGGGAAACTTGTATCCGGAATTTTTTAGAAATGTTAGTTGATTTCCAAGTAAATAAAACAAAATTCTTGGAAGCTTTGAGAGGTAATTTTGCATTATCCGCAGGAGATGTTAATTCGAAAGTTTTTGTTTCTACTTTTGAGCTTACAGTAAAAGAACTTGTTTTACTTTTGATTGGAGTTATTCCTTCTGTAGATGGTTTAGTTACAACTCTCCAGTAGTAAGTATTTTCCGTAAGGTTATTTAGTTTGATAGAATTAGTTGCAACTGGAATTATTTTGAAATTAGAAGTGAATGCACTATTTGTTGCTAGCTCAACAAAGTATTCATTGATACTTTCGCTAGGTGTCCAAGAAAGTGTGATATTTGGATTTCCTGAATTATAATTGATAGTAGATGCTTCTATTGGGGAGTATATTTGTAATCCTGTTTCTTTAATTAGAATCAGTTTTCTACTTTCGCTAGTTTCTATTTCCCCTTTAGAATTTTTTCCGCTGACTCGCCAATAATAAGTTCCTGGCGTTAAATTTAAATTAGCCGATGTGACATTTTGAAGCCGTGTTTCAATACGTTTAAAGTCTTTTATTCTGCTTAGTTCAAAGGTTGGATTCGTGTTTGTTCCTGTCGCATTCCATCTAAAACTAACTGGATAGGGAAAATTCATAGACATGATTTTTTTTTGATTTTCCGGTTCTTGTAGGATGTAGGGAGTTTTGCGTGTGGTTACTCCCGATTCACCGAGAGTAGCAATTTCATTTGAATTTAGTTTTTGACTTTTCCCATCTGAATCTTCAATCGTTGCACTTCCTTTTTCCATGGAGACATTTATATTTTTTCCAGAAGAATCAATTTTTGCATCACTTCCTGTGAGTTTTAAAGTTTGATTTTTGGTTTTGACTACAATCTCTTGGTTTGGTTTTCCTGATTTGGAATTATTAATCTGAATGGAGCCACCTTCAAAATTGATGTTGGGAGTATTTCCTTGTAAATCTAAAAAGATCATACTGTTTTCATCGACTTGGATTTCTGTTCCATCTTTGAGTTTGATAATTGCATCAGATTCAGGATAAGTTTTAATGGTATCCCGATTTTTCAAAGGTGCATTTGAGGAAATAGAATGCCAAACAACTGCGGAATCAAATTTTCTTTGAATAGAATTGATTTTAAAAGAAACAGTTCCTATAGATTCGAAATCCCCAATGTTGATATTTCTATTTAAGTCAAAATAAAAAAGACAAGAGAATAGAATGATATTAAAAATTAGAAAACCTGGAATGTTCCAGTTTTTATTCCAGAATTTCATATTTTACTTCTTTCTCCTCATCATTTGCATCTGCTGATCTACGTTTCTTTTTTTCGGGAGCTTCGTATTTTATGCCGACTAACGTTCTTAACTCGGTTAAAGTTTGTATGCAGGATGGATCATCTTTTCTTCCTAAAACTGCATAGATGATTTGTGGTTCTTCTTTCCCTTTTACTTTGATTGATTGCATTTTTTCTACATGGAATATATGACTCACTTTTGAATAGGCTTCTTCGGAAATTAAAATATCTGTTCCAAAAGGTTTATTTAATGCTTCAATTCTAGAAGCTAGATTTACCGCATCTCCAATCACCGTATATTCTAATCTTTCATTGGATCCGATTTGACCTGAGATCACAAATCCACTGTTAATTCCACTTCCAATTTGGATGATCGGTTTTTTATCACTGCCTCTTCCTTTGTTGAATTTTAATAAAGCAGTTCTCATCATGAGTGTTCCATTGATTGCGTTTTCTACTGCATTTTCATCCTGATGGAGTGCGCCCCATGTTGCCATAATCGCATCACCGATAAACTTATCTACGATTCCATGAGTGTTAGTAATACATTTCACCATTTCTGTCATATATTGGTTTAAAAATTCCACAACTTCTTCCGGTTCTAATTTTTCAGAAATAGAGGTAAATGAGCGTATGTCGGAAAA
>DDBL01000139.1 GCA_002333425.1 Leptospiraceae bacterium UBA2033 | reverse complement strand
TTTTATCATATTGCTCATGAGTTCCAATGAGTCAGCATAATGATTATAAACTTCCTTAAATTATTAAACCTTCCACATTATTCTCTCGATCAACTAGCAAAATTTGAATTCCAATTTTTTTTATAATTCAATTTACTATACGTTCCATAAAATAAGTGCAATGAATCTTCCTCTTTAATCCAACCTTCGCACTTTAAAAAACCTCTAATATCAAAATGTGTTTTTTCATTGGTTTCAATTTGTGCTCCGTCAATGGATACGTGAACATCAGAATTGACTAATTCTTCATTAATCAAATAAAAGGCAAGTCGTAAACTAACTTCTGCTTCTGGCATTTTGTCTTCGTTTATTTTGAACATATAATTATCTTTAATTCCTCGTAAATTAATTTCTCCACTAAAACGCCACCTTTTCCGAATGCTTATAGCGGATAACATCAACATTACTCTGAAAGTCTCTATCCAAAATTGGTTCGATAGATTGAAACGTATAAGAGCTAACGGCTTCTCCCTTGCCTTGTAAAACTTGAATTAACTTTTTCTTGTTGATATAACCAAAACGAGAAAACAAATTAGAAAGTTTGCCAGATTTTACGATTCGCTTTTGTAAGAGAGAATTGAGCATGAATATTTTTATTAATTCATTATAGTGTTCAATTATATTTTTGGAACGAAAAATAATTACTCGGTCGAACTCTTCTCTCGAAGATTCAAGAATTTTAGGAACTGCGTCATTAGTATGAGATAATAGATAATGATAATATCTATTTGTAATTTTATTGAGTCTGCAAAAACGAGAATAGTATTTTTCATCAAAATCCTCGTTCCGTGTGTCCGAAATTCGAACAGAAAAACTATCTTTCAGTATGTCGATTTCTTTCAAATTCCTAGAAATAAATTGAATTGATATATGAGTTTCTTCTGGATCTGCTTTAAATTCCTCATAAGAAATTGGATCAATCTGTTTTAATCCAGCCACTATATAACCATGTTCTTTCTTTTCGTTCATGATCTTTTCTTAAAAATAGAAATAATTTTTGAAAGTAAACTAGATGACTGAACTTCGTCATCCATAAAATTCTTTTTAAAAGAATTATTTACTTTGCTAAATCCATTTGCAGCGGTTTCTATTTCATCGGAGGCTAATGACTGTTCAACTCTCCAGTCTTCTCCTAGTCCTACTTGGTCATAGATAGTAACATGCACTTTATCATACTGAATATTTTTGGGATCGCTGACTTTCTGATTTAGAGTGATTTTCATTTCTACATTTTCTTCCGTAAACTTTTCTCGCGCTTCTTTGTATTTATAATATTCTTCTGAAGATTTATCTTTTTTAAATAATTCCATAGAACGCCTCCTAGCTCATAAAATGACATAATCAAAAGTTTTGTAAAGAACAATTATGACTGAAATCTTACTTTTTGGTAAGCTGAATCCGTGGTAAAAACAATATCACGGATTCACTGAACCACTAACTTATCTTTTTTCTTTAGCAACTGAAATGATTTTTTAGAACGAGTGTCGAGGCTAAGGTCAAACGTTTCATTTTTTAGAGAGTTCACATACTGATTATGTTTCTCATCCCAAATAGAAGATCTATCTGGTTCAAAGTCAGAATAAATTTCCTTTTTCTTTTTTAGATCATAGTCTTTATACAAAATACAAAAAGCAGAATGAGTTCCTGATAGCAATTTGAATCGAATTGGATTTTCTTTGAGAGTATCTGTATCAATATATTTTCGAAAAGTAAAATGATTTGAATCCATTTGTATATGAATAAAACTTCCAACTAAACTTTTATCTAAAATCAATTCCACTTCTTTGGTAGCATTGGTAAGTTCTCGTTCTCTTATTTTTTCTAACAATTCGGTGATAGAATTCCATTCCTTAGTCCAAGAGGGGCTAACACGCCTTCCACTCTGACTTAGATCTATCTTATTATTTCCCCAAGAAACGATAAGCGAAATTCCATCGTAATCATGAATGAGCTCTTCATCTGCAAAATTTATTTTGTGGACTTTGTTTTTTGCAAGTATGCGGTAAATATTGGTTAGCTCTTCAGTCGTCAAAGTAAAGTTAAATTCATTTTCTTTACGAATAGATTTATCTTTGTAAATACAATTCTTTGGTGTAATCTCCATAGCAAATCCACGTCCTGCATGTCCGAGGGATTTGTAATAGACAATCTTAATATCTTCAGGCATTGATTCGGGTAACTTATCTGTTGCATGTAAAGCAAAAGAAAACAATAAAAGGCTCAAAATGTATTTCATAAAGACTAGTTAAATTCCTGTTTCTAACATTTGTCAAGTGTTACCTTTAATTCTAATAGAAATAAAAATGCAGTATTCAAACCTTGGTTTAGGAGAACTCAATGAAAAATAGAAACAAACTAGTATTAGTTTTAATTATCACATTAAACCTAATTTACTGCGGAAAAAAAGAAGAAAACAAACCTCAAGAAGATACAATTACAAATATTGAATCAAACGCAAGTGATATAGAATCGACTCCGATGGCACCGGAAACAGAAAATCCATCTGTCCCAAGTCCTAACTCATTTCGAAATATTAAAGAAGCGAAGGGAGATCTAGACGGAGACCAAGAAGACGAACTTGCAGTTGTTTATGACACCAATAAAGAAGATGAATTAGGAACTCAAAGAGAAATTCATATATTCAAAAAAAATGGGGATAAGTGGGATTTGCTTCATAAAACTTCGGGAGCAGTTCTTCCAAGTAAAGCGGGTGGTATGATGGGAGATCCATTCGATACAATTACGATAGAAAAAGGTGCACTCGTAGTTCATCATTTTGGTGGAGCAAGGGAAAAATGGATGTATACTCATCGTTTTAGATTTCAAAAAGAGAATTGGTATTTGATCGGAGCAACTATCGAATACTCTGTAGTATGCGAAGAATCTAGTTCTTATGACTACAACTTATCTACTGGCAAAGTAAATGTAAGTTCAACAAAGGACTCTTGCGATAGTGATGGCAATCCAAAAGGTGAATCAAAAACTTCTAATTCTACTTTTACAATTAAAGACAAAAAAATAATTCCAATGGATGGATTTGTTCCAGGAAACACCGCAACCAAGTTATCTAAAGACAAAACTTTTTATTTTTAAAAAAGCTTTGCCTAGGAAGGATATAATATCCGAAGCAACCAAACTTTCCTCTCCGACTTCGTTAGCTGCTAAATCCCCAGCAAGTCCATGGAGGTAAACGCCGAGTATGCTTGCTTCGATAGAAGAATATCCCTGAGCCAAAAGAGAAGTGAGAATGCCCGTAAGGACATCTCCACTTCCTCCCGTCGCCATACCAGCATTACCCGTTGAATTAAAGTGAACATCCCCTTCTGGCGTAACAATCGCAGTATGTTGCCCTTTCAAAATCGTAAATACATTTCGCTTTTTTGAAAATGAAATTAATTTTTCAATTCGATGAAAATCATTCTCTACTTTGCCAACAAGTCTTTCAAATTCTTTAAAGTGTGGAGTCAAAATACTATTAGCCGGAACTAAATCTAAAAGTTTTGGATTCTCTGATAATAGATTAATCGCATCAGCATCAATCACCATAGGCTGTTTAAATTTCTTTAGAATTTCGACCAATGTTTTCAAAGCTTTTTTATCTTTTCCGATTCCGGGACCTATCCCAATCACATCTGGTGTAAAAGTTTTCCAATCCACAGGATCGATCGTTTTTTTACATTTTCCAGTAATCACCATCGCCTCTGGAACTGATGTTTGTAAAATTTCTACTCCACAACTTGGAATTTGCACCGTCAAAAGTCCAACACCAGACCGCAAACAACCATTAGCCGCAAGAACCGCCGCACCTATTTTACCAAATGAACCAGCGACTAACAAGGCTCTACCGTAAGTTCCTTTATGAGAAAATTTTTCTCTTTTTCTATAAATGCCTTTTATGTAATTTTTTTCGATTAAATATTTGTCCGTTTTTTCTTCTTTTATAAATTTTGAAGAAAGTCCAATATCTACTAAATTCCACTCACCAACATATTTTGAGTTTTGAGGTAGAAAAAAAGCTAATTTAGGAATTTGAAAAGCTATTGTATAATTAGGATTTACCACAACTCTATGTTCGGTTGTTTTATCTGCATACAAACCAGATGCTATATCAACAGAAACAATTTTATTATTGGACTCGTTTATATATTGAATGACCTCGGCAATTAATCCTTCCGGTTTACGACTCAGCCCAGAGCCAAGAAGTGCGTCTATGTAAATTGTATTTGTAAATTCTTGGGTTGTGTAATACGATTTCATTTCATCCATCGAATGAATTTCTATTTTACGAACCAATTGCGGCAAACGGTTGTAATTCGACTTAAAATCTTCTGTAACAGAATCACTGTACCAAATTATATCCACTTGCACTTGATACTTTTCTTCGGTAAGAAGCCTAGCAATAGCAAGTCCATCTCCACCGTTGTTTCCAAGTCCCACAAAAATCCGTACAGAATGTTCTACATCGAAGTGAGAAATAAACCATTTTACAAACGCAGTAGATGCTCTCTCCATTAAGTCGATAGACGAAATAGGTTCGTTCTCAATCGTGTAGGCATCGAGCCTTCGAATCTGTTCTGTGTTTAAAATTTTTGTAATCATAAATTGAAACCCATTACCAGAAAAGAGATTGTATTCTATAATTTCAATTAAATTATATGAAATAAATGAACTATTCCGATTTACTAATTCTACTTTTTATATTTATCATTGCTAGCTTTTCTGGAGCAATCGGAACTATTTTTACAGGACTAATTAACAAATTTTTAATCAATCAATTTCTAACCGAATCTATTTTCCGAATTATTTTAAATTTATTTTTTGTAGTTTTATTTTCCTTTCTTAGTTCTATGATTGGTCTTCTAACCATATTGGGATTTGCCGCAGATGAAAATGCGGGAGATATTTTTCCTTATTACTTGAGTATTTCTTTTATAGTTTGTGTACTAAATACAGTAACTTATTATTTTACTATAAAAATTAAGCAAAATTAATATTATCCACTCAGCCATCATAACAATGAGGAGCAAATTGATTCATTTGCTTATGCCAACGACTCATTCCTGCGGCTAATGGCAAAGAAATTGGAAGTAAAATTGTATCTAAGACAAAAGAAAACGGAAGATCTAAAATGTAAATAGGATCATACAAAATTCCATTTTCCATCATCAAACCAACATCACATCTTGTTCCAGAATAAAATACAGGTGCATTTTTCTTATGCCAATCGGGAATAGTAATCAGTGTTGCACAATTTTGAAAAAGTAAAATCACAATCCATAATAATAGAGTTGCCCGAAAATTAGAGAATAAATGAGTTTCACCCGCGCCCCGCGCGGCTGAAACCACTCTCCCTACTTTATGTTTCAACAATTCGAATATTTTATTCATAGAATTATCTAATCCATTTTTTTTCTTTCTGCTAAATTCAGTTCAGGGTATAGTCCTGGAAACCAACGCTCTACTGCTTCAAGTGGAAATCCTAAACGCAAAGTATCTTTATGATGTGAGGATACTAAAAGTTTTTTTCTAAGTAAGGTAGAGATAATCTCACGCGCCATTCGTTCTTTATAGCCAGTTAATTCTTGGACTTTACTACGCTCAACTTCTCCCATGAGAAATACTTCTCTAAGTAAATAAAAACTTCCTTTAGGTAAATTCTTTTTACTAACTTCTTCTTCCGTATATCGTTCTAAACGAGGGATAAATTCATTTAGCCGCAAGATAGAAGACATGTAATCAACTTGATCAATGCATGTTGTTAGAAAAAAAATACAGAAATTCGCAAGCATCTTCTCAGACAATGTTCCCCTACCATCTAATTCTCCATGACGACGCTCATCCGCTTCCATTAAAAGTTTTTTGTATTCGTTTACATTTCGAGCAAGACCTCTCGCAATAGACCAAAGCGAACTTCCAACACTTTCCCGCATTAAAACGGCATAGGACATAAGACGTGTTACCCTTCCATTTCCATCCAAAAAAGGATGAATCCACAGCAAACGATGATGAGACGATGCGGCGGCAATTACTCTTTTCTGCTTAGTAAGTTTTTCAGGTTTATAAGCTTCTTCAAAACGTCTCATAAATTTAGATAAATTTTCAGACAAAGGAGGAATATGCGCTCCTACTCGAACGATTCTTTTTCGTAATTCTCCGGGAATTACTTTTAGCTTTTCACCCGATTCTGGATTTTCTACCCAGAGAAGTTCGTCGGGTAGCCTACTGCAAAATTCATTGTGTAACCAAGTGATATATTTTTCAGTTAATGGGTAGTCGTTAGGCGCTACAGCTTCATCAATCATTTTTTGAACTTCAATATGAGCAATCGCTTCTAGTTGTAGATTTCTCTTTTCTGGCTCTTTCGCATAGTCTTGCGTAAGCGCTCGCTCGATGTCCCATGGATGAGTGTTATGCCCTTCGATCAAATTAGAGTAATAACAATTCAAAGAGCGAACTAGCTCTCCGACCGAAAGTTGGATGATTGGATGAATCTGACTAGCAAGCGCGCTAGATTTCTGCGCCAAAGTAAAAACTAGATCCTCTATTTTGGGATGTTTTCCTTCTGGTAACATCGGCTCCATAAGTCCAGTTGATTCATCGTTCATATTACCTTCTTTTTTTGCCCTATTTTTTGCCGGATAATTTTAAGTTCATAATAAACACAATATTCAATAAAATCAATATTAAAAATTCAAATGAATACATATTTTGCCGGATATTTTGCC
>DDBL01000113.1 GCA_002333425.1 Leptospiraceae bacterium UBA2033 | reverse complement strand
CTCCAGATGGTCTATGATTGGTTTGTCGTATTCGTCAATTAGGATAACAACTTTTTCTTCTTTGCTAAGTGCGATAATGAGTTCTTGAAACTGGGAATAATAGTCCTTTTCCGCTAGAGTCACATTGTATTTTTTAGCAAGTAAATTCAATTCGGAATGGATAAACCGAATCAATGCCTCTGGATCATTTGCTTTCTGTTTACTAAAATCAAAACGAATGACTGGATGTTTCTTCCATGAATACGTTGAAGTATAAATCCAAAGTCCCTGGAAAAGTTCTTTGTTTCCGAGAAAAATTTCTTCCAGAGTAGAAAGAGTTAAACTTTTTCCAAATCTACGGGGGCGAGATAGAAAGTAAGCTCCCTTCGTATTTTTTATCAACTCATAGATATTGCTGGTTTTATCTATGTAGAGATAATTTCCATCTATCAAATCTCTAAAAGTCTGAATTCCAATCGGAAGCGGTTTCATGGTTACAGTTTTTCTAAGTATTGTTTAGAATTTCCATCTTCATTTCTTTGAGGTAATCTAGGCTGCCAGATTTCAGAAGAGATTGAAGAGTGGTTTTTTCGGAGGAACTGATGTAGTCTTTTTCACGGAGTTGGCCGAGGACTTCGACTACTAGTTCATACTCCAAACCATAAAGCTCGGAGTAAATCCATTGAATGGTAAGACGCTGCCCGCTTTTTTTGAAATGTTTGATAAAGGATCCGGTGATGTCATCGATTTGACCACGACGTTTAACAAGTTCACCCATGGTATCTAAAATAAAAAAGATTTCCATATCATCTTTAAAAAGATTCATCATGTGATCGTAAATCTTAGGAGAAATCAGTGGAAGATTATAGATGTTATCCTCAAGCGCCAAATAGAGATTACGCTCATCGTCCTCACTTAGATTTGTATACTTATCAAATTCAGACATAACCTCTGGTGGGAGAATGAGCAAAAATTGAGAAGCGAGTTTGTACAATTGTTTTTCTCGAACAAGATAAACAATCATATTACAAATTCTTTGGTTAGAGACTAATTTCCAGTATCTGCTACTTTTGAAAGCAAAGTAATTATTTACATCAGGCTTTTTGGCGAGCATCTTACGAACTTTGAGATAATTGTCATAGTCAATTTCTAGAATTTTATAAAGAGTTTCGTTGCTTAGTTTTTCGGCTAACTCTTGTACTTCTTCAGGCTCACAAATCCCAAAAAAGTAACGAATCAAATCTAACTTCTCAGGTCCTTCGTTACAAAACTCATCAATCACCAATGCCTGCGCTTGTAAAAACGCACTAACAGCAACGGTAAATGTATTTTCTCCTTTGATAAAACTATTTAGTTTATTGCCGGCTATACAAAATTTTTTAAAATTCCCCATCCAAGAAGAATTGATTGATAGCACAGATCTACAGTTACTAGGACAAACCTGGTAAGTAGTTGTATCAAGGAAACATTTTTGTAATTCTGAATTAGAGCTTAACACTTTTATTTATTTTACTAATTCTCCGCATTCTCGCATCTCTGGCGCATAGGGATTTTGAATTTGTTCGCCTTTTGCGATCCAATACTTAGAAACCATTGGACAATAAAATTTATTATAGCCAGTCTGAAGCTGGTTCACTTTTAAAATGTCGGTTAATCCCTCTGAGAAACTTGACATAGAACCAAAAAAAGCCTCTCTATCCTTGGGATTTATCGCATTTACAATCGCTTCTAGTTTTTCCAACTCTGAGGTTAGATTTTTGTTTTGTGTTGTTTGGGATTTTGCTTCTTGAATGCTAGCGAGAAGAGCATTCGTTTTTGGAATTTCAGTTTCCGATTGGATTAATTGTTCATGGACTTTTTGATTTTCGGAGAGAATTTTTAAAATAGAATTCTTTGCGTTTGTATCCAACTCTGCCTTACATGAAAAAAAGATAAATAGTAATAGTATAAGATATTTCATAAAATGTTCCTTGTTTCCACTTACTTTTAATCTCATATTAAATTACGTCAATTTGAAATTTCACAGAATGAATCTTGGAATAAATTTCTTTATTTTTATGAATCTGACAAAAATATGAACTTTCCAAAGATAATAAAATAGTATTATCTTGTCTTATTAAATAAGGAAAAAGTTCATGGCGAATAAAAACTTTGTAAAGTTAAAATTTATTATTTTCGTTGTCGTATGTTTTCTTCAAAAAAACACCATTAGTGCAGAGACGGTAATTTTACGGAGTCACGAAGTTATCCAAGGGCGAGTTATATTCCAAGATGTGAATATTCTGAGAATAATCGACGATAGCGGAAAATCATTGGATTTAGATAAGAATGAAATCCTAAAAGTTTCGTATCGAGATGTTAAAGATGCCAAAGAAATCAAACAAATCATTGAGGAAGAAGAAAAAAAACTTCCACCAGCCAAAAGAAAAAAGCCAGTAGCTGTCGAAAAAAGAAGCAAATGGAGTATTGTTTGGCGCTCTGCCCTAGTTCCTGGTTGGGGACAGTGGAAGGCGGATAAAAAATTATATGCAACTATCGCCTTTGGTGGAACTCTTCTGACCGCAGCGTATACAATTTCAAAATACACTGAATTTCAATCAGCAGAATCTTCCTACGACAGCAAAATGCAAGTAGTTGGGATTTTAACTCTTGGTGGAAGTCGTATCACCGGCAATCCTCTGGCTGGACAATCAGGAATTTTACTTTCTATTTACTTCGCAAATAGTTTTTTTCAGCCCTATTCCCAAGCTCAAATAGGTGGAAACAACGCGATTCAAACTCTTGCAGTGGTATACGTAGTGCAACTTTTTCACTCATTCATGATTGGCAACAACTGGGAAAAGGAAACACCAAATACAAGCATAGGTAAAAAGGCAGCCTTCGGAGATTGGAATTTTAACGCACAACCCCGCCACGCATTCAGTCCAGCCGGAATTAGCCGTGAGACTTACTACGAAGTAAACTATAGGTTTCGATTCTAGGTAACTAAAAAAACTGATTACCATGCGAAGCGCTGGTCGCGAATACATGGAGCG
>DDBL01000074.1 GCA_002333425.1 Leptospiraceae bacterium UBA2033 | reverse complement strand
GCTATTGTATTCTTCTAGGTATTTGATTGCAAGTAAGTAGTTGCGGGTTTTTGCGTAACATTTGCCTAATAACAAAAGTATACTCAAATCATTAGGCAAAATAGTATTAGCCTGTATTAAGTGATCTGCGGCTAATTCGTATTCTGCGTTGTTGAAACTTTTTTCGGCTTCGAGTTTGTGTTTATCGAATGCTTCCATATTCAAACTAAGTCCAATCCCAAGAAGCGTAATATCGTCTCCTTGGTCTGTTCCGCGACAGTAATTGTTGAAACGTTTCATGATGAATTCAATGGAGGACTTTACATCCATTTCTGAAGTTTCTAATATACATTTGATTAAGTTTTCCTGTTGGAATTGTTCACCTACATCATTTTGACCTTCTATGAGACCGTCTGTGTATACGAACAATTTGTCACCAGGTTCTAGTTTGATTTTATAATCTCGAAAATGGTCTCGTGCATCATCAAACATTCCAAGAAAAGTTCCCTCTCCATCTAAAACTATAATTTCTTTTGTTTTGCTTCTCATTAGAATTGGTCTAGGATGACCTGCTATAGAATAAGTCATTACATAATCAGAATCAAAAATTCCATAAAAACAAGTGAGATAACCTTGTTGTTTTACAAGGTCGAGTAGTTCACTGTTTGCATTTCCTAAAATTTCGGAAGGACTATCTAGTTTATAATTGGTGAAAAGTAATTTGGAAATAGCAGTAATAAAAGCAGCCGGAACTCCATGACCGGAGACATCACTCACTAGAACACCCAAACGATTGGAGCCGAAGTTGAAATAATCGTAATAATCCCCACTTACTTCTTGCATAGGCATGAAGCTAACGGCAAACTGCAATCCTCTCCAATCAGGAATACGCTGGGGGATAATACCGCGTTGTATGTTACGAGCGATTTTTAAATCTTTGGTGATGGATTTTTGTTTGAGTACAAGTTCATTGCGAAGGCTTTTTAAAACTTCGACGGCAGCTTCTAAATCTCGATTTTCAATGTAGAGTTCTTTTGACTTACTAAAAATATCATTTAGATCAATGTAAGAATACTGTCCCTTATCCGCTTCACCCAAAGAAGAAATCACAAAAGTTTTGGATTCAAAGGCGGGTGAAATTTTATTGATATTGGTTTTGCCTACTTTGATTTTACATTCTTCCCAAGAAATTTCTACGATTGATTTTTTAGCATTAAACTTAGTATGCTCTGATTTTTCAAAAAAACGAAAATCAATTTCTGATAACGAAGTTTCGAGCAGGGTAGTTTTGCAGCCTTTTACTTGGAACAAAATGGAAGCACCTTGCAAAATTCCTCTTAGAAAAATTAAATCGTACCAAGTTTCTTTGATTTTCTTTTGGAATTGGAATTCGATTTTTAGTCTGTTTTTAGAATAACTTATGGTTTTTATTTCAATATAGCGAATGTAGTGGTCAATGAGTAGCGGGAGTCTGGAGATTAATTCCTCGAATTCGATTTGAACATCGTCAGAGGGGAGAATTTCAAAACTATCAGAGAGGAAAAAATCCTTTCCCATGTTAAAAAGAATCTCCGAGAGAGGGAGAGTTTCTTCGAGTTTGTTTAAAATTCTATTTTCTAATAAGCAAGAAATCCAGAAATTGCTGTCTTTTAAGATTCGAGATAGAGTCATTGGTTCTATCAGTTCTTGGAGGATTGTCTCAGCTTGGTTTTCTTTGTTATGTTCTAAAAATATACGTATGACTTTACTGAGTCGTTTTGCTGTGACTTCGGGTATTACATACAATCCAAGGAATGCAGATTCTGGTTTACTATTTTCGGACATGCTTACATTGCATTGTAAATAAGGGAAAAAACTTTTTCAATTAAAAATAGTTACAATTGAAATTTTAATTGGATTTTCAAGAAACCCCTCGAGTTAGAAAATGTATTATGCCTAGAAAAATTTTAATCTTTATAGTTTTTTTACAAATTCCTTTTATTTTAAGTGGTTTTTATTTCTTGATCCAAGAATTCAATAGCATTTGCCCAAACAAAGAGTTTTTGAGCTGGGATGCTGACTTACGATTCATTAAAACTTTGCAGATGATGGATAATTTGCGGCATTTGGAACTTTTTTCTTTTTTATTTCAGTTGTTAGATACTCCAACTTGGCCTGTGTTTCGGAATTTGCTTCAGATATTTGTTTTCCTCTTCACTGGTATATCTACTTATTCGGACATTATTATCACTGTAGTGACGTTTGGAATTTTACTAGGTCTTGTGCTTCATGTGCTATTTTATCTCACAGATGGAAGTTGGTTGTCTGGGCTTTTATTTCTTCCGATTTGGATCATTCTTTTTCTTTCCCCACCTCTCATCGTTTATACATTTTCTGCAATGCTCGAGATCCAAGGGGCTTTGTTTTTTCTAGCTAGCATTTACTATTTACATTTATTTTACACAAAACCAAATTCTCATTTAGATAAATTACTTCTTTTGAAATTGTCCCTTAGTGTATTTGCGTTGTTAAATACAAAGTATCCGTATGGATATTTGCTTTTGCTTACCATTCTAGTTGTACATGCGAGTCTTTACTTCGAGGAAGTGATTTTGTTTGGAACTCGTTATATTGCGTTTATCACAGATCAAATCAAAAAACAATACCGGATAATAGCAATTTTACTCTTAGTATTAGTTTATGTATTGGTTCCTGAATCTGTCTTGAAAGGAAAATCCAAAAACTATTTGAAGTATATAATTGTTATCCTCGCTTGTATTGATTTTTACATGTATTTATTTAAACAAACAGAAGAGCTGCTGAATTTAAAATTTGAAAAACTGACTACTCTTTTGAAATGGATTTTTCTTCCAGCAGTTGTATTTGTACTTATGCACCCTGATCGGTTTTCTAGTTCTAGTAGTACTTTAGCTCATGTGCAAACAGAAGGGCATATGGTAGGAGAAGTAGTGGAAAAAAATCTAGACTACTACATGGTATTTTTTCGCGCTTTAACAAACCAGTCCTTTTTACCTGAGTGGATTGGATACTTCTTATTAGCCGGTTTAGCTATTTCTGTGGTTTATGGGTATTACACTTATTTCAAAACTAAAAAAGTGGGTAATTACTTTTTCTTTTCTGTGTTTTCTGTTTTGACGATTTTCATTTTGACTTTTTTTACTCCCAATCATCAAGCAAGACATATCTACCATTTACTTCCTGCCGTTGTGGTTGGAGTATTTTTGTTTCTCGGAAATTTTCAGGAGAAATACAAAACAGGATTTTATGGAGTAATATTTCTATTATCCGTTCTAGTGTTTTTTCCATTTGCNNTACTCCAAGAGAAATTGAAAAACTATTTAAAAACTTGCATCAAAATACAATCTTCTTTAATTTTTTAAATCCTATCCATGTAAACAAAGCAGATGCTGAGCTTGTCTTAACCAAAATCGCTTATGAAAATAAGGTAAAAATTTTACTTAACCCAAAGAATTTCAAAAAACACCCCAAGGACGAAGGGTTTAAAGAACTCTATATCCTAGCAGACTCCTGCGAAAAAGAATACCTAGTAGAGACTTGGTTTAAAAATCTTCACCCCTCTGTAAAACTAACAAAACAAGAAGAACCCAAACTTTTGAACCAATACGAAGTAACGGCTAAAGGCAAATCATTTTTAATCGCACCACCCGACTCTAAGAATTTGTTAGAACGCAAAATTTACAAAGATCCTAAATTTTCCACCGGAGAAGGTTGTTTACAAACTGTTCGATTTACTATTTTACCTTGATTTATCTAGATGTTCTCGTTCTTTGATGAGCTTATCCACATAAGCCGCAAAGTCCGGATAATGGTGAATAATCGACTTAAAGGTGTCTTTGTCTAGGTAATACAGATCACAATAGTCAAGTGCTTTGATACTGGCAGTGCGTGGTGTTTCCATGAGGAGGGCGATTTCTCCAAAGAAATTGCCTTCGGATAATACGCCGTAACTCGTAGTTCCATCTTCGGCTAAAATTTCTACAGAGCCTTTGCTTATGAAGTAGAGATGATGACCGGTATCCCCATATCTAAAAATAAAATCTCCTTTCATGTAAACAACAGGAACTAGATTCAAAATAATTTTAGAAATTAAATCCTCGCTTGCATTTTTTAAGATTGGAACTTTTCTCACTAGATCACTATTTAGATAGAGGCTTACTTTCATTCGGAGGGAGGGTGGAAGTTCGTGTAGAATTTGTCTTTCGTCATATCCTTTTCGATTTTTCCAAATATAATCGTAGTAATCCAAAATGGATTTTTGCATTTCATAAGGAATTTTTTTGTATTTCATGAATGTATTTATCTTTTGAATTTTATCTACAAACTGTGCTCTCACTATATCAGAATTTGCAAGGATAGAAGCGATATTAGCCACTAGATACCCGTAAGCACCTGCCCCAACTAACATGATGCACATGGTATAGACTGTTTGTAGATTGGTGACAGGGGTTATATCTCCGTAACCGATGGTGGTAAGAGTTGTGACAGACCAGTAGATGGCTCGAATGTATCTAGTAGTATTGTCCACATCTGGATTGCCGCCACCAATGGTTATCCAACCACAAGCAGTCCAATGAGCAAATATGCTTATCCAATAAATCAAAAAACCTAATCGCATAAAACTTGTGCTATCAAATTCATGCATTCCCCAAGTTCGTTTGAAGCGGATACTATTGGTTAGCTTGATGATTCGTAAAAAACGAAATACACACAAAAATACAAAGTCGTGTGGTACAATTTCATATTCGACAAATAACTCTAAAGGTGGAATAGAGAGAAGATCTAAAAGAAACCAACTCCCGAGATATTTTTTCGCAATCTGAATCGGCTCGGTGACTTGGATTTCATTTTTGTAATAGGAGGTTCTGAAATTTAAAAGTAAATCTACAAAGAAAGCCACAGAAATAAAAATTTCAAAGAAAAAGAAAAATCCAACCTGATTATAAGGAAACAAAATCCAAAAAGTTATATCTATCGAACAATACGTAGCGAGAAGAAATATAAATAAATCCCAGTACCTCTTAAATGTATTTTCAACGGAAAAAACTTTCATATTTATACGTTCTGTTTTAGAAACTCCACAATTCCTTTCGCTAAAATTTCTTTTGGTTCGTTTGCGATTTCTTTTGTTAGCCCCGACTTAGAAAATATACGGACACTCGATTCCACTTCTCCAAACCCGTTTGTTTTACCTACATAGTTTCCAATAATGTATTTGAGTCCTTTTCTTTCTAATTTTCCAAGGGCGTGTTCTTCTAGTTTTTCTGTCTCAGCGGCAAATCCTATTAATACGCTACTAGTAAAATTTTTTTCTTTCAAATAAGAATTTAAAGCCATCAGTATATCTGGATTTTTTTCTAGCTCTATGATTAAATCTCCCGATGCTTCTTTTTTGATTTTATTTTCTGCTGGAGCTTTCGGTCTAAAGTCCGCCGGAGCGGCTGCCATGATGACTAACGTATCTTCCTCTAATTCACCCAACAGCGCATCACGCATTGCGACTGTAGTTTCCGCATACACGTTCTTAGCCCCTTCCACTTTCGCATACTTGTCCGAAACATTCCCAAACACATACACCACGTTTGGAATCCACGAAAGAATTTCCCTAGTTATGTGAAATCCCATTTTCCCAGACGACGCATTCGATATATACCGCACTGGATCTATCCACTCTCTTGTCGGTCCCGAAGATATAATCGCTTTTTTAAATCTAGTTTCTGGCTTCATTCTTCTATTATCGTTTTTTATTTAGCGATATATGAATATTATTCGAATCCCCTTACTTCTCGGGAGTTGTATTACTTTTTTTTGTAAAAGTCCCCTTTGCAAAGGGGATGGCTTTGATTACCACAGATGGACACGGATTAACACGGATGAAGATTTTTTGCCACAGAGGCACGGAGGCACAGAGAGGTTTATTTCTTTAGTGAGGGTTCTGGTTTTCCGATAGTGAGGGTTGTGGTGTGGGGAGATCAATACAAAATCCGATTTTCTTGGACAAGATATGAGAAGATAAATCTGCTTCTGTAGAGTTCGGTCATCGAGTGATTGAGGCTTATACAAAAGCTAAAGCTCTGCTATATGTTCGCAATCGTATCGAGATATACCAACAATCACAACCCAGCTTCTTCTGTTTGCTTCTTCGCATACTCGTAATTAGCCTGAATGGTTTTCCGAAATAGCCAGTACATTGCTACCGACCGGCTAATCATTCTAATTCTCAAATGTCAATCATTGGCATCGCTTTCTCAAACTTATTTCAAAGCTTTTCTAATAATTTATCCTGAAAAGACAAACTACGTGAAATGAATTCTTTAACAATTTCTTTTGCCTGAGTATAGGCAGTAGTGGCATCATTTACATTTGGTGGAGTCCAGTCACCCGGATAACGTCCTTCAATTGCCCAATCTGAAAGTTGGGATAAGTCCTGTAATGTGTTACCAAAATTTTTCCAAGAATCTGGTAGATTATTTTTCAATGAATCAAGGTCGTGTATTTTATGAAATCGGTGATTTTCATAAACATAAATTGCTTTCAATGCTTTCTCGACTGCTTGTTGGCAAAGATAACAAATATTTCTAGGTACTATCCAATCATCTGTTGTTGATAGAATTAGTTTTGCAGTTTTTAAATCATCAATTGCATAGTTTAACCATGTAATTGTTTCGGAGTCTGAATCATTTGGATTCATAAACTATTTTTCCTTCTTGCATTGCTGAATAAACAACAGACCATTTTTTATTTTTATGTTGTTCCATTTCTTCTGGAGAGTAAACAAGTATATCTTTTGCAATTGGTAAATCAGCCATTAACTTTAACATGCCCACCATAAATTTTCTTCTGGTGGCAAGATTAACCTCTTTTAAAACAACTAGAAAATCAAGGTCGCTATCTGGTCTAGCTGTTCCAGTGGCATGAGAACCAAAAAGAATAATTTTATCTGGATTATAGGAATTAACAATTCTTTTCGTAATAACAGGGATGTAAGAAACTGTATCAATAATTCTCATATTTTAAATTTATTATAAAATTGTAATAGGTCAAGATAATTTTATCGAATTATAAAGTCTCAATTACGTATTCATTTCTTCGCCGTATATGCTCACAATCGTATCGAGATGCCGACAATCACAACTCAGCTTCTTCTGTTTGCTTCTTCGCATACTCATGATTAGCCTGAAAGGTCTTCTCAAATAGATAGTACGTAGCTATCGACTGGCTTCATTCTTCTACTATCGTTTTTTATCTTTGTCATCCCCGAAATTTTCATCGGGGATCTGTAGAACAGCCTTGATTTTTTTGCCACAGAGGCACGGGGGCACAGAGGATTTTATTTCTTTAGTGTGGATTCTGGTTTTCCGATAGTGAGGTTATTGGTTTTGCTTTGGGTTTTATTTTGAGAGCATTTAATTTCAAATTCAACTGAAAGAGAAAATGGACTAAGAAATTTAGATTTAGTTTTTTGGGCGTTCGTGTCCATAAACAGAATTATAAATATGCTTTTATAGAAAGAAAAAAAATGATTAGAGGGATTAAAAAATGAATAGTACAAATGCACAAGAGTTTCCAAAAGAGGTAATTGCAAAATTACAATATTATGTTTATAGATTAATTGACCCAAGAAATGGTGAAACATTTTATGTCGGAAAAGGAAATGGAAATAGAGTCTTTTCTCATATTAAAGATGAAAGTACTTCTAGTGAATCATTTGATGAACTCACCGATAAATTAAAGAAAATTAGGGAAATTAAAAATGCCGGCTTGGAAGTTAATCATATAATTCATAGACATGGAATGGATGAAGATACTGCAATTGAAGTTGAAGCAGCATTAATAGATGCGTATCCTGGAGTAACTAATATCATAGGTGGGTATGGTAATAATGATATGGGTTCTATGCATTATACTGAAATAATTAGAAAATATAAATCAGAGGAAGCTAAAATAAAACATAAGGCGATTCTTATAAATATCAATAGAACATCTACAGACAGAGATATTTATAATGCTACACGTTACGCATGGAAAATTGATAAGAAAAAAGCTGAGAAAGCAGAATTGATATTATCTACGTTCCAAGGTATTATAATAGGAGTATTCACTCCAACAAAATGGCTTGAGGCTACACCGGAAAATTTTCCAGATTTTCCTGATATGCTTGGAAGATTTGGCTTTATAGGAAAAGATGCTGATGAATCAGTAAAAAAACAATATCTAATGAAAAGAGTTCCCGATTCATATAGAAAAAAAGGTGCGGCAAATCCAATTAAATACACTTACAAATAAAAATAATATATTGAAAAAAATTAGGGGAGTTCGTGCTCCAAAACAAATATGAGGAATTATAAAGGAGAAATAAATTATGGCAGTGTCAACCAAAAAAAGAGCTGAAACATTAGTTAAAAAGGATTCCACAGGAAAGCTAAGGCAAGAGTTGTATGCAAATGCTTATAGGCGTATACAAAAATCTATCGTTGATGGTTATCCCTTAGAGGGAATAGCTTTGCTAGATAGCATTATTACCGATAGAATAGAAGCCTATTTAACTAAGATTTATAATCGTCGCGAGATGGCTTTTTTAACTTTAGACAAAGCCTTGAAAATTTTAAAAGAAGATAAAAGGACTGTTGCCTTAGTTCTAGGAAGTGGAAGTATACCTGTAAAAATACATCAGGGATATATTGGGATAATTAGTGACTTAGAGAATTTCAGAAATGCTCGAAATCAGTCTTTGCACGAATTTATGAAAGTAGAGGAAGGAAAATTCAAAAGCTGGAACGATAGATTAGATGATGCAAAAAAAGCAGTGCAAATTGGCAATGCTTTGTATAAAAATGTTGATAGTTTATTTAGAAAATTCACCAGACATACTTTAAAATAATTTATCAAGTTAATGCCCCCTAAAACAAACCTCTCCACCGAACTCCAAACCATCCGAGGCATAGAGCAACTTGCCCTAGGGTGGCAATTCATAAGTAACCCCGAAAACGAGAAAAGTAAAATGCCGGTAGGGCGGATGATCGACTTATTGGAAGAGGCTTACAATGATTTACCTGAAAGTGAGGAAAATGGAACTGATTATTTAGACCGAAGATACAGAAATTATAGAGACAAGTTAAGCGAGAAACCTTTTTTTACCAAAATAGATTTTCAAAAGAAAATAATTCAAAACTTCAAAGGAAAAGAAGAAAATATAAGACTACTTTCAAAAATATATTTAGAAAATTATGCTGAGGATTATAGTGATTATATACTAGACAATTATTTGAAAGTTCAAAAAGAAAATGAGCATTTGGAATATTCTCTTTTCGTAATAGTATTTTTTAATCTTGCATCTCGACTTGGATTGACGGTTGAGATGACATACGATAATATTTTAGATTCATNNATAACTGAAATTCATACAGATATTTTTGAATTTTCCTATGATTCAGAACGAAAAAGAACTAACCTTGATTTAAAAAATTTTCGGAATTCAAAAGATTACCGGTTCGGAAAGGAATACGTAACATACAAAATACAATTGAATAAAAAATTTATAAGACACTTCCGCAATATGTATTTTCCTGAATTTGAAACGATTGAAGAAAACAGTGAAGTTGTGATTTTAGAAGTTACAACTTGGGATTATCGTTATTTTTACAATGCAATTTTTAATTANNGAAACAATGTATGTATTATAATGAATCTCAAATTTTAATTAAGGAATTACTATGAGATTAAATAAAATATTTCTTTTAACATTTATTTTTACTACCTTTGGACTCTACGCAGGTAATGAAGTAACTATTAAAAATAGCGTCTCTATGAAAATAAGGGTTATCATTATGGATAAAAATGAAATCACTTACGAAACAAAGGAAATACCAAGCGGTGGTATCGCAACAATGAAGAAATGCTTACCAGGTAGACTGTTATTAGTTGATTGGGGTGAAGAAGAAAAAGATGGAAGACCTAAAGTCATTGGTTTAATAATGGAGACTGAAAAAGGTTGTAATAAAAAATATATATTTACACCCAATATAGAATTAGTTGAGGATAAAACTATTAATCTAAGACCTTTTTCGCTTACTAGATGAAATTTTTTAATAGAAGTTTTATTAAAGATAAATTATTTTACCGCCTTCGCCATCCGTGGCTCGGGCGGTTCCCTTATTAGTATAATTTATTAGATGAATCCCGATCCAATTCTCAATTTTCCAGTTTACGAAATTCAAAATATATATTCACATTTTGAATTTGAAAAATTAATTGAACCTACCGATAAAAATACATTCATTTATTGATTTTACTTTCAAATTAAATAGTGAACAATTCTACCGGATAATAGTGATTTACCGACTGTTTCAATTTTCTGTAAGATTTGAGATACTACATTTTAGGCATAGAGAAATTCTTGGACTACTTGTGAATGAGGAACTCCTTTACCTTCATCCAACTGTTTTAAAGGAGTAATTGTTGAGACTACAAGCTAGAGCATACTCTATGTTATCTGTTAATAATGATAAGACAGGAAGAAAAGCGATTGTACCGAACGCCAAAAATATTATAGTTTTCTTATTCTAAAACCTACGTTTAGACTTACCAAACCTACTCATAAAAAATGCTTGCGGGACTTTCTTTTGGTAAAAGGTATATATATTTGTGAAAGAAAGTTAGGGATTGTGAGAATGCGAGAGGTCATGAGTAAATGAAAGTATATCTAGATACGTGTTGTCTTTGTCGCCCCTATGATGACTTGTCGAATATAAAGAATAGACTGGAATCTGAGTCGGTTCTTTTTCTGTTGGATTTAATTGATTCAGAAAAAATTGAATGGATTAAAAGTGAATTCTTGGAATTTGAAATTGAAAATATAAAATCGGTAGTCAAAAGAAAAAAGTGCAAAAATTCTTAGAATACCGAGAAATTGAATTTGTTTTTTTAAATGAATCAATTTTAAATGGTGCTAAGGAGCTTTTTCGGTTTGGATTTCATCAAGCAGACTCTTTACATATTATGTCTGCCATCGAAGGAAATGCTGAGTTTTTTCTTTCTACTGATGACGGGCTAATAAAAAAAGGAAAAAAGAATGAATCCTCATTAGAGTTGAAATTCTTCAACCCTTCTGAATTTATTGATAAGGTAAAATAACATGAATCAAACACTAACACTAGATAAAATTAGAGAGAAAGGAATTAACGCTCTTAGTAAAGAATTATCTGCTACGGAGCTTGCTCGTTTCTTCCAAATGTTTGAAAAAGGAGAAGGAGATTTTACTTTAGAAAGAAAAAAATTTTACAAGAATAAATCTGTAGATGATATTTATAAAGAAGTATTAGCTTCTCGAAAATCATCTAAGAAAAAAGTTGCGGCTAAAAAATACTCCAAGCCAATTGCAAGAAAAAGAAAAGTGGCGTAATAATATTACGTTAACATCTCGATAAACTTTACCCCAAATCACAAACTAGCCGCACAAAATAATATTCCAGAACAGCTAGTACGAATACAAAAACTCCTTCGAACAAAAAGTGGGCTATTCCTAGTAAGCCGATGGGAGTCCAGTTTGCAAAAATAATTCCAATACAAACCAAAGACCAAGCAGAATTAGCCGCAATGAGCAGATGAACGAAAACTCTTGGAAGATGTTTTCGTAAAAGTAGGATTATCACTAAAGAGCCTGAATAGAATCCATAACCAAGGTTTACAAATCCAGTGAATAGGAATAAACTTCTTGGAAGGGAATACCAACTTTCAAAAGGAATTGGCAGTAAAAGGATTCCAAGACCTACGAAAAGAGCAGCGCTACTATCAACTGTGAGGATTAACCTCGCTCGAGAGAATTTAGTCATTTGGTTCATAGTTAACCTGAATTTAGTTTACGAGTTTTTCACCACCGATGGACACCGATAAACACCGATTGGCTTAAATATCCTTTTTAAATCGGTGTTCTTGGTGGTAATCTTTAAAATTATTTCTCTGAATGCCCAAATATTACTGGTCAATTATTTGCTGTGATGGATGAAATGAAAGTATGAATGAATCATGGATAGATAGATGGAACGAGAGATATAGCAAAGAAGAATTTGCTTATGGGGAAGAGCCAAATCAGTATTTGAAAGAACAGCTAGAGAAGTTAGCAGTTGGGAAAATACTTTTTGCCGCAGAAGGAGAAGGGCGTAATGGTGTGTATGCGGCGAAGCTTGGATGGAATGTTTTTGCATTTGATATATACTGATTCTATTTAA
>DDBL01000206.1 GCA_002333425.1 Leptospiraceae bacterium UBA2033 | reverse complement strand
TGTGGGCTAAAGTCTACTTATCTCGTAAAAAGTCCGAGTATTACACTATTTTCCAATATCGGAATAGCCCAGATGGCTAAACAAGATCCGAATAAACAAATATATTACAACTCCAATCTTAATAAACCTTGACCTGCAATCCGACTTATAGTTTCAGCGTCTGGCTATAAATTATCCATTCAATTTATCCAAAAAAGTCTAGGATGAAATAATTCCAGTCTGTCTTTGTAATTCTCCTGTTGTTGTTCCACCTGCCGGACTCCACCCTGGAGGTTTAAACATAACCTTGATAGCATTTTTGAAAGAGCCTACTTTGTACATATCCATGAACATATTCCACCATTCGAGATAGGTTACTTTGATTGGATTATAAGTTTGAATATTTTTTACAAGACTAAATCTTTCGATTTAGAAATTAGGATAAAGTATGACTGAATTTAAGATGCCGGACACTCAAGTAAAGGCAGAGTTTGTTCGTACCAACTTTGACGTAATTGCCTCTAAGTATGATTTATTCAATGACCTCAATAGTTTCTTTTTACATCGTATGTGGAAAAATGCGATTATTTCCCTGATTCAAAATTCATTTCCAAATACAAGTTTAGATTGTTTGGATCTTTGTTGTGGCACGGGCGACATATCGGTTCGTCTTACAGAAATGAATTTATCCAGAGAAGTTTACTCAGTAGATTTTTCGGAAAAAATGCTCAGTGTCGCAAAACAACGATTAACCGGAATTGCAAAATCAAAACAAGAAATTGGAGATGCAACTAATTTAAAAAATTTTCCAGATGCAAAATTTGACGTAGTGACTGTTGGATTTGGACTTAGAAATGTGGATAATCTAGATAAGGCGCTATCTGAAATTCATCGAGTTTTAAAACCTGGTGGATTATTTATCAATTTGGATGTTGGTAAAGTAAAAAATCCTCTGATTCGTATTTTTGCTGATTTTTATTTTTTTAAGATTGTTCCAGTATTAGGGTATCTCATCTGGGGTGCAAAAAATGATATGTTCGACTATTTGCCTGTATCCTCACTGAGTTATCCCGACCAAGACAATTTAAAATCCATGTTCGAGAAACAAAAGTTTCAACTAGTCGAATATAAAAATTTTGTATTTGGAAATGTCGCCATGCACTGGGGTCGGAAAGTTTAAATTAAAATTCAATCATCTTACAACAAAATTAAGTAAGAGTGCAAGTCATTTCGAACTAGCAATATCCGAGCTTGCGCCGTGAGAAATCTATTTTACAAACATTGTATTGGTTAATCTTATATAGCGTTTGCAAAATAGACCTTGCGAAGGCGTCGGGCGCGATCAAGCCCAGAGTGCGGATGGAATGAAATATTTTTTTCAATAATTTTTAATTTTGCCTTAATTTCCCAGAGTCTAGTAAAATTAAAAACTTTCCAAAATAGGAAAGCATTTCATCTACAATAGATTCTAAATGAAAAACGCTAACTTTTTCTTTTTTCAAAACTAAACGTATTTCCTCTATGACATTTCGTTTAATAGAGCTAGGAATCCCCCCTTTCCAGTATACGTTTTCATGAACTGATTCATAAACTGTTCGAATAATTTTTGCGTCATATTTTCTGATCATTTCTGAGCACTTATTTTTAAAATCTCCAATTCCTGGCTGTTTGGTTAAATGTCTTCTTTTCATACAATATCCTTCATTAATTCTCTATTTATGTCGTAAAAATAAAAATATAACTATTTTTTTGTATAGTCTTTTATTTTTTGCTATACATTTTTTTACTACTATTAAAGTATAGTACTCAAGCAGGACAGATTAGAGATTAAAAATAAATTTTACTTTAGAAAGTTTTGTTTTTTTACTTATTTTATAATTCTCAAAGAGAGATAACTCTCACACCCCCCTTAAAATGAGAATATAACTAAAATTATGTAACATAAACAAATAGTTACTATTTTAAAATTTTTTCAGGAATTTTAACTTCCACCTTCTAATTTGTCCTGCCCATTGTTAGAATTATTTAAAAAGGGAGAAGAGCATGAAACTACAAAACAAACTAATCATTAAAATCACCATTTTGGGACTGGCATTTGTTATCTTAATAAAATGGCTAGGCATAGAAAAAAGAGCCTATTTGAGTTCAGATCTTCTCTGCCCGAGTTTTGGGAATTTACCTACACTACAAATTCCTAAAAATGCGATCTTAGTAGATCCAATCGACTCTACCGAGCGAGTTGGGGTTCGCAACAGACATGGTGAGAAGAAATTTTACCCATTGGAATATGTAGATGGAGCTTTATTCATCAGAAACCAAAAACAATTTCGCGAATACCTTTCTATATACGCAGATATTTGCGGTGGAAAACCAGCATTTTACAATTCTATTGACTTTGTAAAAATAGATAGACTCCGAAAAATCGAAACCAAACGCCAAGAATTTGCAAAACATAAAACCGAAAAGAAAGAATGGGGAAATTTTTATGCAAAAGAGAAACGTTTAAAGACAGACAAATCATTTTTGGAAAATAAAATTTCTTCTTTGGAAAAAAAACTAGAGAGAATTACACCTGTTAGCTTCAAAATCATCGGGAAAGTTGCCGAAAAAACAAAAGACTCTTTGATTGTATATGGAAGTGCAACCCCGGATATTTCTGGTGCAAAACAAACACCAGGTTTTGTGCACAACGGGGTTCTTATTCTACGCAATTCTAAAAAATCGGATATAGTTTCTCCCTACTACTACGAAGCCAAACATGTTTTAACAAAAGACTTCTATTTTGTAAAACGCATTGACGGAAGAGATACTTTCGGACACTACATGCCAGTTAGTGTCTACGATAGAAATGTAAAAGTAACAAGCCCTATGATACTTTCCGATTTGAAAAAAGAAATTTCTACTTGCAAAAATAAACTTTTATTTGTAGAGAAAGAACTTAAAAAAATGGAGCGCATAGAAGAACAATTAATCGCAGGCGCGATGTAATACAATGGGGTTGTGTAAAAACATAATTTTCTCACAGAGACCACAGAGAAAAGAGTCAATAAAATCAATATTCTCCGTGAACTCTGTGCTCTCTGTGAGAGACATTTTCTTTGTTTTTACACAGCCCCAGAAGGCAACGATTTGTACTTGACCAATCCCCAAATAAAATTAAACTTAAAACCTATGAGTCGGACATTAAAAGAAAAACAAACTTATGAAGATTATCTAAAGACTCCCATGGGTGGCAAGTATCAACTTATCGACGGAGAGATAATTGAAATGACATCCCCAACTCCAAACCATCAAAATATTGTATTAACTTTGGCTATGCTTTTAAAGAAATTTGCAAATGAAAGCAAATCAGGAAGAGTTTTTATTGCTCCTCTAGATATTTATTTAGGACCAAATGAAACTTACCAACCAGACGTATTTTTTATTTCAAGAGAGCGAGAATCAATCATCGGCGAAAAGAAGATTGAAGGTGCACCGGATTTAGTAATCGAAGTCCTTTCTGAATCTACAGCCTACTACGATCTCAAAAAGAAAAAAGCAGTTTACGAAAAATCAGGTGTTAGCGAATACTGGATAGTAGACGCCGAAGAAAAAAATATCGAAATCTACGAAAATACGAATACCAACTTCCAAAAAGTAACCCTACTCGAAATGGGACAATCCTACACGTCCAAGAAGCTAATAGGCTTTATCCTCAAACCAGAAGAAGTGTTTAATTAATTTACTACTATTTTTTTGGGTAACACTGAAAACCCTACTTTTTTAGCTACATCCCTGAGTCGTTTATCTGTGGAGCAGATATGAATTTCGGAAAGACTATTTCTTTTAAAATCAAGTGCAGTCGCAATATGAATTGCATCTAATGATCTACATCCTGAGATTTCTTTCTTAGATTTAATGATTTCATAAATTGTTGAATCTATATTTCGCAGAGAAACTTCCGAAAGCATCACTTCACAAAATTGTTCTTTTTCCTTTAAAATAGAAGTAACTTTCTTTTCCTTTACAAATCCAAAAGCTCTTCTAATGGAATTCATTGATTCTATAGAAAGAAGGATAGAGCCTAATCGAACTTTGCCGCTATTCCAGATTTCATAACACTCATCCGAGCCTTCTTCTTCAAAAATAATGGATAATAAAAAACTTGAATCTATAAATAAATTCATCTATCTTCTTTGATTTCAAGATAGGCTTTTTTCCAATCTACTTTTGTTTTGCCTTTTCCCTTTTTGTAGAAGGAATCAAGGAAAGACTCATTTCGAGTAGCTTTTTTAATTTTGCCTTCGTTTGCTAGTTTTGCAATGTAAGTTTCCAATTTGGAGTCCTTATTTGCTTCATTTGATTGAGTAGATTGTCTAAGCTCGGCAACAACTTTGTTTCTATCAGTAATTAAAAGGATTTCTCCATTTTGGACAATCCTAATGTACTGACTTAATTGAGTTTTGAGTTCACGAATTCCGATGGCTAACATAGACTCAATGTAGTCTATGTGACTACATTTGTCAAGTTTTTTTTCTTCGCCAAAATGTCGCTAGCACACTTGCAATTAACGAATGAGCGAGACTCGAAATCGCACAAGGAACTGCCGTTAGCGGATTGGTAAAATTTTCTCTTGCTAGTAAAACGCCAAGTCCTGAATTCTGCATTCCTACTTCAATGGAAATTGTTCGAGCACGAATTGTATCTTGTTTAAAGAGGATACTCAGCATATACCCAAAGAAAAATCCAGCGATATGCAAACTAAATACAGATGCTAAAAGTCTCAATCCAGATTCTGTAATCGGCGCTTTATTCGAAGCAATCACGGACGCGACAATTAGGATTATCATAACCACGGCAAGAAGTGGCGAAACAATAGAAAGCTTTTTAGTAAAACGAGGGAAAAAGTAATTCAGAAAAACACCACATGCGACAGGAAAAATAATTACTTTGAGTGTACTTAGCAAAAGACCAACAGAGTTTACGTCTACCCGATTACCCGCTAGATACAAAGTCAAAATAGGAGTTAGTGCAACCGAAAGAACAGTAGAAATTGCAGTAAGCGAAACAGACAAAGCTACATCGGCTTTTGCAATAAACGTAAGAACATTAGAAGCAGTTCCACCCGGACAGCAGGCAACAAGTATTAGCCCCACAGCAAAGGCAGTCGGCAAATCATAGATATACGCAATCGCATATCCAGAAAGAGGCATGACCGTGTATTGAAGAAATACCCCAATAAAAACAGATTTAGGAAATAACAACACTCTTTTAAAATCATCAATGTTCAAGGTAAGCCCCATTCCAAGCATAATAAGAGCAAGCGCAAAAGAGATATAATCCCCCTTAAACCAAGCAATAAAAGGAGGATAGATAAAAGAAACTATGGACACGATAAGTATCCATAGTGGGAACAGAGACGTTATGCGATAAATCAATTTATTCTAAATTCATTTCTAGTTGATCAAAACCTAGATGGTTAGAACGTTTTAAGTTTTTTACGATAAACTTTCCGTCTACCTTTTCTAGTTCCAAATACTCAGCAAAAATCTTTTCGATTTTATCCGAGTCCGTGCCACCTAGTTGGTTACAATCTCGCCCACAACCATTGCAATCCATCTGCATTTCTATTTCGGATTTTAATTCGCGTAAAAATCCAAACACTCGAACTTGCAGAATATTGTTCTCGGTGGATTTCACTTCGTAATTTCCAAGCGCATAAAATCGACTTGTATTTTCAGAATTTTCATCATAAGAAGTGGTGCTACCTTCCATAAACATACTTCCATCTGATCGAAGTCGCACAGTCCAATTCGAACTAGCCGCATTTACATCATGACCAGTTAAACTTTTGTTCATGACGTCAGACGCTCCTGCTTTTTCAAAATCCGCTTCGTTAGAAGTTGCAATTTCTCTAATACGTGGAAATGGATCGAGTAAGAACCATTCTTTTCCATCATGAAAACGCATTTCACTTAAAACAATTCCTTTGTATTTTTTGCCCGCATACGCTTCGTCCACGGTCATCTTCAAATTTTTTCCAGAGAAAGGTTTTGTGAGTTCTACAACTTGGGGTCCCATTTCGTCTTTCAGAGAAATTTTTTCACTATACCCGTCATCACCAGTGAGGTTAATCNNTTCCAAATTTTGATAGACTTAATTTTTTGTGAATCTTTGAACGCAAAATCGAGTGAAACCCCTTTTGATTTATCAAGGGACGCATAAGAATATTCATATCGGGAATCAAATAAGTTCATCACTCCATAGGATGCTTCCGGTTTTCCTGTCTCTGAGGCGACTACCGTTCCTTCTACAATCCGTGGACCTTTTGCTTTGAGTTCTTTTCCCTTTTCATCGAAAAGTTTAATTCCTTCTAAACAAATATTTGAGTTCTTAGAGAAATTAAACGTCACCGAACGAGCTGTGACAGGATTTGGAAAACTATAAGCGGCTAACTTCCCTTCTCCTTTCATAGTCTGAATCATCTCGTCAAAGTTAATGTACATATCAATCTTGGAGTTAAATGCTTCTCCGCAAGAATTGACTTCTACTTTGGAAAGTTGTATTGCTTCATCTAAATAAATATGAAATTTTACAAATTCTGCATTTGTTTCGGGCATCCATTTACTTCCAGTTAGCGCAAGAAAAGGCAATCCATTTTGCATGGAAGTAGCAGTCACCATAGAAATGGAAACTTCTTTTTTACAAGACACAAATAAAAGAAGAGTGATAAGAAGAAAAAGTTTTTTCATTTTGAGTTAGCTCCTTAGAAATTATCTAATCTCTTAGGTTTTGTTTAGAAATGAAAATCGTCAATTAGAAATAATGATTTTAAATTATCAGGATCCTATTCGGGAAGAAAAAAATGTCATATCGAACCTGATTGGCGATTAATTTACAAAATAGTAGAAAATGAAATTATTTTTGAAAGTACAGGCTCTCACTCCGATCTTTTCGATTAAAGGAAAGCATGTGTAACTCGCAGTAGCAGTATCCTAAAGTGAAACTGGTCAGTACTGCGTCTTAAGGTAGGGCTTAGACTAAGAGTGTCTTAAAGTGATGCCGATCGATCTTGTGTCTTAATATGTGGCTTTGAAGTTTGCTAGATTTACTAGTGGTTTGCTAGATTCCTAAGCCACATCTTAAGACGCTAGATCTAGATAGTCTGGCAACTGACGACTATGATGTACTTCTTGTGTTTTGATATATCTAAACACAGAGTCAAAAGAACGTTTGTCAACGGTAAATGCTGCGTATCCTCTCTGCCACTTTAGACCTCGAATTTCACGGGATGTAAATCCTTTGATATGACGGATGATCTCAGACACCTGATGAACTGGTTTTAGGCTTACTAAGAGATGAACATGATCTAGATACCCATTGGAGATATGCATAATAAAACCAAGCTCATTCGCTTTTTTCTGACATAGAGCTTCAAAGCGTGAAAGAACTTCCCTAGTCAAAAATCCTTCCCGAAACTTGGTGACAAAAACTAGATGATAGTCTAGCCGATGATAGACTTTGTGCCTTACGATCATAGGAACAGAGTATCTGTATAGTAGTTATATGACAAGTAGTTTTGAACTATAGAGTCTCATCGTTTTCCGTCATACGATAGAGCTAGGTCGGGGGAAAGAAATCGCGACCAAATAACAAAGATCACGCTCTGACGATGTAATGTTGCTAGTGTGATTTCGCCTATAATTTTTTCCAGATTTGTAATAGTTTTAAGATAAGCCTAATAAAATTCCCTTGACAGAGAAATTCCCTTGATAAAAAATTCTACGTATTATGGAAACTATGATTTTACATGGATTTTATGAGAATGGGAAAATTACTTTCGAGGAAAAGAAACTCCCTAAAGGAAAAGCGTTTGTTGAAGTGAAGCTAGTTCCAGAAAAAAAAGCAAATTATAAAAAATTTCAAAAACTCAAAGGTATCTGGAAAAATAGAACTGATATTGGTACTGACAGTGTTGCCTATATCAATCAATTGAGAAAGAAAATAGAAAAACGCGAAATATGATTCTATCCAATTATTGAAACCAACAATCAAATTATGCAGTTAGCAATTAAAATCTATTCCAAACACAAACTAACAAATGGAACAGGCTTAATTGATAGCATCAATGCGGCTTCTGCCATTTACCACAACGTAGATTTTTATTCTCGAAATGGAAAACACTTCAAAAGAATAGATAAGCTGAAATTAAAAGTTCCTTATTAAAATTCTCCTACTCTTGCCTGAATAGAGAATTCTTTAATCCGTAAATCATTCTAATCACACGAATCACAGTTCAGACAGAAGGTTTACCGTTATACGATAGAGCTAGGTCGGGGAAAGAAACCCCGACCAAATAACCAAGATCACGGTCCGGAGACGCAGATGCCCAATCTGGGGCAGTTGCTGTTCCAGAACAGGACGAATCATTGTTTTGCCCGTTACTGCATTTTTGCCAAATTAGTCCTGTTAAGTTATCTGTTATAGTTCCATCTCCATTATCGACGTAGCTATGACTTATTGTCTTTTGGTGTGTCCCATCATCACCCAGTAAATAAGAAATTAATTGACCAGTTCTCAAGACTCCGAGAAGACTACTGACCAAGGAAGGAACGCAAAATATTTTACTACTTGCGGATTCGCTCCGTTAGCTGAGGCAGTTAATTCATACAGCATAGCAGTCGGGGTAGTGCAATTCACCGTAACAACTTGCGACTGATTATAATTGGAAGGGGTAAATGTCAAACTTGTAGAACTTATACTTAATGCACTCGGATTGCTAGAAGTAAGTGTTACAACATAATCTGAAATAGGTTGATTAGAAATGCCTATGCTTATAGAACCAATACCTCCATTCAATACTCTAAATATTTTTGCGATTGAAATGCTCATTACATCATCATCTACTGTATCAACCGTAAAGTTCACTTTATTCAATCCCGAAGCTGTAATATCAAAAGCTACAGAATCTGAAACAGCATTAGCATCTTGTACAGCCGTCAGCGTTACTGTTTGATCCACACTAAAATTCGCTGGGGTAAAGGTAAGTATGCTCGGACTTACAGTTATCGCCGACGCATTACCACTAGTAACCGTTAGAATAAAAGTTTCCGTCACCGCCCCAGATAATTTTATTCCTACAGTGCCAGTTTGTCCCTCCGCGATAGTAGCAGGAACATTTGATACAGTTATCACTGGAGGTGGTGCAGTGTTGTCGATAGTCGAAATGCTAAAGGTCTTATCTGTTACTCCCGTTGCACTTACTTTCATATTCACAGTTTCCGAAATGGAATTGGTATCGGAGACGGCGGTTAGTAAAATTGTCTGGTCTACAGTCCCAGTTTCAGCCGGAAAATTCATAATCTTAAAAGAAGATCCATCTACTGTAATTGCAGAATTGTCCAAAATCAAAACTACCGTCAAAGCTGATGTAATCTCTTTCGCCAATTTCACTTGGACAATCGATGTTTGCCCCTCCGTGATTGTTGCCGGCAAACCAGTAAAGATAACTGTCTGCACAATTTCCGAAGTATTGTCGATAGTCGAAATACTAAAAGACTGTTCGGTTAGACCAACTCCTGTTATTTTCAAATTCACAGTTTCCGAAATAGAGTTTCCATCTGCGAGTGCGGCTAAAGTAAAACTTTGTTCGACTGTCGCATTATCAGGTGTAAACGCAAACTCCTTCTTATCCGCTCCGTCAATTTTCATAATCGGATTATCCAAACTCAATGTCACAGTTAAATCAGAAGGAATTGCTTTAGAAAGTTTCATTTGCACAGTTGCACTTTGACCTTCTGTTATCGCCGAAGGATTTCCAATTAATACAACTCTAAGTTCATTTCCTGTATTCACTCCAGCAAGAGTAGCCATAATTGTATCCAACAACTGCATCAAAATCCCATTAGCCCCATCGGGTGGATTATTGTATTTAACGGTAGGACATTGTAGTAACTGGGTGATAGTTAATAATACAATTAATTTCAAAATCCATCTCTTTTGTTTTTTTATATATCCCTTCATAGTTTAAGATAAGGATTATTCAGTCATTTCGAACCAAGCACATCAGTTTGTGCGAACGTGAGAAATCTATTTTACAAACTTTGCATTTGTTAATCTTCTACAGCGTTTGCCTGATAGACCTCTCACGAAAAGATGTTCGAGGTGACTATGAAACTTGTCCTTAACTTAGGTGACAGCCTTAATACTTACCAACTCTTTCTGATTTCTGCCAATTACACCAAAGTCCGGTCACTGAGTGATTTTTGCCACAACTTTAGTATAAAAACCATAGGCAGGACTCAGATGAAGTGTTATAAAGTGATGCTAGTCAGTACTGCGTCTTAAGGTAGGGCTTAGAAGTTTGCTAGACTTACTCGTGGTATGCTAGAATCCAAAGCCCTACCTTAAGACACTTGACACGAGTAGGCTCACTTTAAGACGCCCTACACTAGTAGCCCCATCCTAAGACACTATACAGTATATAGATCAAAATTTCCAAAACCATTCCACATAATTCCGATTATCCACATTTAGAGAGCCACGTGCGTAAACGTCAGACGGTAGAAGGTCACGGCGCATTTGTAGATTGAAGCCAGAGAGTTTTTCTTCTTTTGGTAAGTCAGTGAAAAATCCAGCATCTACTATATTCCAAATCCAGAATCCAAACAAGAGAGCAAAACTGGTAGTAGCCGCAGACTCTGCCGACTCAAGTTCATTTCTTTTAGTTTGGAGATTTACATAAGTCGGAAGAAATAAGGCACCAGGAACAGCAAACGCACTTTCGTAGGATCCTTTAGCAGAGTTGAGCGAAGTCATGTTCATCCAGTGGTATCCAAAAAGTCCAATGCCAATCGCAAAATAGGAATAACCTCTCCACTTTGCACCACTCTTGTATTGACCCCATCCAGGAACTAACGCAGAGCGCCAAACATAGGGTAACCGCGAAGGAACTATTACCTTTTTATCAGCCAAACTTTTTTCGGGATTACTTGCCACTGTGATTGCTAAGTCGCCAGTTTTTTCACCGTACAGTCTAGTGTAAGGTTTTTGTTGTTTGTTTTTTTTGATCGACCAATCTTTTACGCCCTTCTCCACTGATTGTTGTAACTCAGCAAACGAAACTACTCCATCTTCGTTATAATCTGCTCTTCCTTCCATTCCATAGATTAAATTTTTTGTAAAAACTCCGTAATCGGATTCATCATCTTCATAACTAAAATATCCCGCCTTCGTTGAATAGAAAGTAGCCGCTAGTTCTGCTTCCGTATAAGTTTTTTCTTTGATGCTATCTCGTGTTGAACTTTTGGAAGTGTAAAGAACATCTCTACAGGCATCTAAAATGAGGAGTGATTTTCGAATGCCTTTGTCTTTAAATTGTTTTACAACCCAGTCTACTTTAAGTGCAGTCTCAAATTTTTTATCTGCTACAGTATCTACCGTTACTAGATAACCATTTTCATCGTAATCGGAAATTCCATGACCAGAAAAGTAAAACACAACTAAGTCTTCTTTGTTTGTAAAGCGTACAACACTTTCTACTTTTTCTTCAATTTTTAATTTAGTTGGATAGAGATGTTCCTCGTCATCTCTTGGGTCAACGTCATCTCTTGGGTCAACGTCATCCGTCATCACGAAGACTTGATCAAACTGACCAATGTCTTTTAATAGCAAACCTATCGCCTTCGCATCATTACGCGCTTTCGACAAATCAGAAATAGCCGTATCATTGTAATCGTTAATCCCTATCACTATCGCATAACGTTTTCCTATATTGATAGCCTCTCCATCTTTATCAACTTCGGTTAGTTTCATACCTTTGGATTTTGCAGTAGACTTTGGAGAATCTTTATTTTCCTCAATCACAGGATTCGATGTGTTTTTTAATTCTGCATTTTCTTCTTGCGAAAAAATACCCAGAACGAAAAATAATTGTAACAAAACTAAAACGTACGTATTTCTAAATAATCTCATTGACTTTTCCAACCTTTGTAGCTAATTCATGCTAAACGCAGTTTTGCCAAAGTCTAGTAAAGAATTGAATTTGTCAATACGCAAAACAAGGTTTTACTTTTGAACAGGAAGAAGTTAAATGTTAAATCTAATTAGGTTCCCAAACGCAAAATATCACAACGTAAAAATAATCAGTATTATATTACTCTTTTGTATCCTACCGGCTAATACAGTTTTGCCTCTTGAGTCCATTTCTTTTGAAGATGCTCTTTGGTCACAAGTGCAAGCTCTTAGTTTAGCAGATTACAAAAAAAGTTTAAAAGAAGAAATAAAAGATTATAAAAATTGGCGCAAAACAATTCAGACTGTATTTCAAAAATTAAAGGCTAATTCTGGTAATGCGAACTTCGAGTTGCATTTTGCGATTCTGAAAGATGTTAGTTTTAATGCGTTTGCATTTCCCGGCGGTCAGTTCATCATTCACTCAGGTCTTTTAGATGAACTCGATCGAATGATAGTTAAGGATACTGGTAGTAAGCCGGAGTCAACAGAATTTTTCAAATACAGAGAAGCCTACTTTGCACCTGTAATTGGGCATGAGTTAGGACACTACTACAATCGCCATAGTTTCAAATCTTACTTAGCAAAGATTGAAAACAAAAAATCCGACGACGAAAACGAAGAAAACAGAAACTTAGAATTAGACGCTGATATAAGTGGGATTTTACTCCTACAAAAATCTGGCTATGATATAAAGTATTTTACTCATATATTAAAGTATTTAAACGAACTTCGCCAAAAAGAATTATCTGCTGGTGGCAAATCCATTCCGTATTTCCAAACTCACCCTTCTCCCCATGAACGACTATCCCAAATCAACACGGAACACAAAGACCTTCATGCCTGGGCGGCTAAGATGGAGTATGTGTTCGCAGATATTCAAATCTCGCGAAAATTAGATAATGCGGTAAAAGAACTAGACGACGCCCTAAATACCTATCCCGACAATTTAGATTTTCAAAAAGCGAAGGCAGTCGCACTGCATAAAATCTGGTTAGAGTCAGCCTTATTAGAAGACCTAAAACTAAAAAGTATTGTCGACCTACCCTCTTTTCGAGACAATATGGTGTTTGATAAAAAAGCCCAAAAGAGTCTCACAAAAAAAATCCCAGGTGATAGAGCAAAGTTTAACAAGGCATTAACCGCTTATCGAAACCTAATGAAAGAAAACAAAGAACCTTGGTTTGTTTCCAACTTCGCTGTAATTTTAGTCTATTCTCCAGAAAAACAAGATGAGGCTAACGCCATTAAACTCGCAAAATCTGCTTTTAAAGCAGACGCAAGCATTCAGACTTTAAACAATTTAGCATTTTGTCATTCAATTGCAATCAGTGAAGGAAATACAAAACTCTCCCGCGAACTATTCAGAGAAATTGCTCGTAACTTAGAAGACGATGTAGAAGTTTTTTTTAAGGGTCAGCCAAGAGACAATGAAGCCATTTCCCTTGTTCGAGATTTAAAAAAAGCAATGAAATCGAAAGAAAGTTCTGATGAGGACATAAGCACTGTTATTCTCAACTTAGCAATAAACGAAATCAGTTTCACAAAAGGAATTGCCAATGTTTACTTCAACCAATATGACTCCGAATCGAAATGGGCAGAGTTTTTAAGTAAAATCACGTCCGTCCCTCTACCTTCCAAAGAACAAGGCAAACACACAGTAGTCGATGGCATTCACCTTGGCACAAGCATCAAAGATCTATTAGCCGCATGGAAAGAGCCAAACAGAAAACCAAAAGTAGAAGATGGATTTGAAATCTGGTATTACGACCAAAAGTCTGCAAAAATATCTATGAGAGATGGATTTGTCCAACAAATTCTTTTGTATGGCGAAGATAGCCCTTCTCTAGGTGATATTAAAATTGGCTCTGAAAAATTCTTAGTCGAACAAACTCTCGGCAATCAATACAAAAAACAAAATCGTTATTTGATCTTCGAACGAAAAGAAAAAATTGGTCTTTCGTTCGATGAGGATAAAGTCGAACGAGTGATTTTGTTTGAGTGAAAAGTTTAGTTTGTCATCCCCGAAATTTTCTATCGGGGATCTCAAGTAATATAAAATACTTCTTAGAACTAGAGATTCCCGATAGAAAATTTCGGGAATGACAGTAAGGCTAATATTAATTATCCTCGACTTTTTCCTTCTTAGGTTTCTTAGTCTTATCCTTTTTGGAAGTTTTGCCTAATCCGCGTACTCCGCCTGCGTGGGTTTGGGAATTTGATAGGTAGTTTTTTTCGCCACTTGATTTTACAACGTCGGCTAATACTATCGTTGTGTTTTTATTCACTCGATAAGTATTTCCTTTGTATTCAAATTCGAGAAATCCTTTTTCGTCCGATTGAATTTTTGCATGTAAGGGAAGCTCGTCATCCATCTTAGGAGTAATCGTTTCTCCTTTTACAATCGCTTGCACTCCTTTTCTAAGCAGTGTAACTTTTACCATTTCTGTTTCTTCCGCAGAAATCATTTGAAAGGATAGTATCATAAGTATAATCAATAGTTTCATATTTC
>DDBL01000103.1 GCA_002333425.1 Leptospiraceae bacterium UBA2033 | reverse complement strand
CCGAGCCAGTTCCCTCTGTGACCGATGTTTCGGAGTTTGTTTCAGTAAGTGTGATGCCATAGGTCGTGCTAGATGTGACTAAGCCAATTATACCCAAGAGCTTAGGACTTGGACTCTTTGGACAATCTAAGAGCAGGATAGATAAAAAGATCATCGAAAGTCTAGACAATCTTCTATGAGTTAGATCCGTATTCATTATAGTTCTAGACTACTAATTCTATCAGCAAAACACCAGCAGTTCACAAAATAGTAGTTACCCTAGCCAACTTCTAAGTATAACCTAGAGGGGCAAGCTTAATTTACTCAACTACGTACGAGCAGTCCCTTGGTTGACTGCTATAAAAGTGTTTGTAGATGGTCTAGAATTATCGCACTGTGAGATGGATTTGCAGCTATTGCTTTGTTGAAGGCTCGGATAGCTGCTTGTTTTTCGCCGCGTTTTTGGAGGAGGACTCCGAAGGAATCTAGGTAGGCGGCGTTGTCTGGATTTTGTTTGACAGCTTGTTTTAGAAAATCAGTCGCTTCAGCCAACTCTTCCTGGGTTGGATTTTCTTTCATTGCTATCAAATAACCTGCTGAATTTAGGCTATTGGTATAATCAGGTTTTAGTTTCAAAATATTTTTATGAATTTGGATGGCTTCGTCGATACGGTGTAATTTCTCCATGATATGCGCGCGAAAAGAAAGTAATTTCAAATCACCGATATTGATCTTGAGTCGTTCGTCGGTCAAATCTAAGGCTTCCAGATACTCGTGTAGTTGGATGAGTGAAAAAATAATCAAACGATAAACGTTGTCTCTATCAATGAATCGCCCAACTTTTTCTATCAGCGTCCTAAGAACGGACACACATTTTTTATGATTCCCAGTCCTAGAGCAACAAATCGCAAAATTATAGAGAAGTTCCGGATCCTCTGGATTTTCTGCTAGTTCTTGGTCAATCAAGGTTAGGGCGAGAGCAAAGTTCTCTTTTTTGATTTCATTCAGGTACTTCTTTTTTTTCATAGTAATTGTACGTTTGGCTGAGGGATTTTAAAGATATGTCATCCTGAGTTTTTTTATTTGTCATTCCCGAATTCTTTTGTCGGGAATCTCAAGATATTTAGACCCTCCGACTGAAAATTTCGGGGGTGACATGAAATATCATTTAGCCTGTGTATACAATTTAAGAAATCTAAAAAAGTTCAAGAACTTTCTATTATGAATATTTTAATTACAGGCGGTTCAGGAGTCATCGGCTCAAAGTTTATAACCAAGGTGTTACATAAACATAAGCTAATTGCTGTTGGGAAAAATATTTCCAAATTTCCTGAATATGTTCGTCATCATAAAAATTTTAAGTTCTATGAGTTTGATCTTAGCTCGGAAAATCGTTTTGTCATTCAAGATCGGATAGATTGTATTGTTCATCTGGCTGGTGTAGTTTCTGGTGCGTCGAACTCAACAGAGGATTATATGAAGGCAAATGTTCTTGGGACTAACAAACTAGTTATATTTGCAAAGGAAAATGGAATCAAAAATTTCATCCTAGCAAGCACGGCATCCGTTTATGGACACCAACCAGGAAAAAACTTAGCAGAGACAGATTCTCTTTTGGGTAATACGGATTATGCGATCTCTAAAATAGATGCCGAGCGGTTAGTGCAACTTTCTAATTTAGAAATGTATACAATTTTTCGCATTGCATCTGTGTTTGGAAAAGATACAAAAGGATTTATTTTTAAATTACAAAGACTACTTAGAAAAAAACTTCTTCCATTTCCTGAAGATTCAAATTCAAAAAAATCCTTTATCCACGTCTCAGATCTGATTGAGTTTTTGGAACGAGCTGTAGAAAATCCCAAAAAAGGAATTTTTAACTTAGCCTATCCAGAATCATTTTCGTTTTCCGAAATCGCCTTAATTTTAAAATCCAAAGTTGGAAATGGATTTGTTCTTAAAATTTTAATTGGCAAATTACTATTATCCGTAATACATAAAATCAACCAAGTTTTATATTTTCTAAGAATTACTAAAAATTCAAGACGAATAGACGTACGCCCTCTTTTGGAATTCGTGGAAGTAAATCCCAAAAAGGCGATTCAACAATTTGCATATTTACCAAAAATACATCTAAATAGCGACTGGGAGCATTTATGAATTCTACATTAAACCACAAAGACAAAATTATTTCCATTCTCGGCAAAGAGAAAGTATTCTCTCGTGAAGATGGACAAATGGACATTGGAACATTTGACTCTTATGGAGCAGACAGAACAAAAGTACACAAACCAAATTATGATTTACTTACATTTCCGCGAACTACAGAAGAAGTTGCGGCTTTAGTTAAGTATGCTTACGAAAATGATATTAAAGTAGTTCCTTCTGGCGGTAGAACGGGATATGCCGGTGGAGCAATTGCTAAAGACAAAGAGTTAGTTATTTCCCTTTCTAAAATGGACACTGTAATTGACTTTGATCCGTTCTTTGCTTCCCTCACTGTGGGTGGTGGAATGATTACCCAAAATGTTCATAAGGAAGCCGAAGAAAGAGGATTTATTTTTCCTGTTGACTTTGCGGCTACCGGCTCTTCTCATATTGCAGGAAACATTGCGACTAACGCTGGTGGAGTTAGAGTAGTTCACTACGGACTCATTCGTAACTGGGTTTTGGGAATGACCGTGGTTACGGGTAAAGGCGAAATTTTGCGATTCAATGGAAATATCCTAAAGAACAACACAGGTTATGATTTAAAACATCTATTTATTGGCTCAGAAGGAACACTTGGAATTATTACTGAAGTAACTTTGAAATTAGCAAAAAAGTCAATTGATACTAGTGTAATATTACTAGCTGTTCCCGATTACCAATCCATTCTCAATGTATTTAAAGAAACGCATAATTCTGTTTTGCCTCTATTGGCTTTTGAATTTTTTTCCGATTTATGTGCGGATAAAGTCAAACATCACTTAGGACTAGGTGATCCATTTGGAGCAAAGAGTCCTTATTATGTTTTACTCGAATTTGAAATCGCAGAAGAAACAGATAACGACAAACTTTATGCTTTCTTAGAATCGGTTACTGAGAAAGGTTTAATTGATGATGGAACAGTTGCGCAAAACTCACACCAAAAACAAACCTTCTGGAAATACAGAGAAGGGATTTCGGAAAGTCTGTCCATTTTACACACTGTACATAAAAATGATATATCGCTCCCACTCAGGAATATGGAAGCATTTATTAATGACATGGAATCCCTATTAGCCGCTAAATACCCTGGATTTGAAATCGCACTCTTTGGTCATATCGGAGACGGGAATCTTCATCTAAATATCTTAAAGCCAGAAAAAATTTCTAATGAAGATTTTTTTACCGAATGTAAAAAGGTTGACCCTGACATGTTTACTCTAATTCAAAAACACAATGGCTCCATTAGCGCAGAGCATGGAATTGGACTTCTAAAAAAAGATTTTCTTTCTTTCTCACGCTCGCCTGAGGAAATTCAGCTTATGCGCGAAATCAAAAAGATTTTTGATCCAAAAGGAATTATGAATCCAGGAAAAGTTTTGTAACAAAACAAAGTGAAACTTTTACCAATGGGACATTGGAATAATGAATGAAGAATAAATTTTTACTTACGCTTTCTTTTTTTGTAATTTTTTTGAATGCGTATTTATTCTTCATGAACATTGGTGTTTTTCTTGATGATGTTTTTATTTATTTTAGAGTCTCTGATACATTTTTAAAATTTGGCGAGCCTTCGATTAATAGAGGGGATAACTACTTTTCTGTTACAAGTCCTTTGTGGTTGTTATTACTTTCTTTTTTTAAATTAACTTTTAAAGAAGTTTCGTATATTTTACTTAGTAAGTTTTTATTTACTTTTTTTATAACTCTTACCTCTATTTTATTTTTCTTTATTTTTTATAAAGAATATTCTTATCTTGGCGCATTTCTTTCCATTCCAATATTTCATAACTTTATAACTTATACTACAAATGGAAGTGAAATAGCCCTAGCGTTCTTTATCATTTCTGGAATTCTTTATAGTATGCGTTTTGAAAAGTATACTTTGTTGGGTTTTTTTCTGGGTTTTGGTTATCTGACTAGGGGCGAATTGATATTATTCGCTATTCCTGTTCTAATACTTTTGTTGTATCAAAAAAGGAAAATTACTTTTGATTTTGTTAAAATAATTTTACCATTAATATTAATTTTTATTATATGGCATCTATACTTTTATCAATTAACTGGTTACTATTTTCCTAAATCATTGACTGCGAAAATCATTCAAGGAAAAAGTGGTGCCTGGACTCTTTACCAAGAAGATTTGTTTTCTAATTTGCAGAGTTCTACTAAAGGAATTTTTTTTGTAATTCTTTTTTTATTCCCGCTTTATGAACTAACCAGTTTAGTTTTTCTTTTTTTAGGATATACTATCCTTCATGTGATTGCATATTCTATGTTACGAATTCCGAACTAT
>DDBL01000025.1 GCA_002333425.1 Leptospiraceae bacterium UBA2033 | reverse complement strand
TGACTCTATTTTAAACTCTTTTGTGTATACTCTCATCTGGGTCTCCTTTCGGAAACCTAATTTCGTGTCCACTTTTTATGCAGTAGTCCAAAAATGTTGCCCTCTCTTAGGGTAGGGTTTAAACTACGCTAAGAGACGAGATACGAAAGGACACCCTCAAATGAAAAATCTAATCCCCATTTTACTAACAAGCGTTATGCTCTACTGCGCGACCACAGAAGAACAAAAAAAGCCATACAAAACTTTTACAGTTCCCCAAAACCCCAAAGGATTACAACTAGAAGAGGTAGCGGGTAATAAGGATAGTTCGCGGTGGGCGATTTTAGTAGGAATCAATTATGATCAAAATCCTGCTCTAAGTAATATAAGGCTTTCTAAGGCTAGGCAGGATGCTATAGAGCTTGGAATGATGCTAAAGGACAAAGGACAGTTTCAAGTGGTAACGCTTACGGATGAACGAAGAAATGAAATGTCGCCGCATGATCCGAATTATCCGACAGCTAGGAATATAAAAAGTGGAATTGCGGATATTGTGGATAAGGCGGATGTGGATGATACTGTAATCATTTTCTTTTCTGGACATGGAATCTCAGATGAAGCGGGGAATAACTATCTTATCCCCGCAGATGTGGATATGAAAAATAATCAATCCAAGTTTGAATCTTCGGTTAAAGTAGAAGATATTGTCCAACAGTTAAACAAAAAAGGATTAAAGAAGACTTTGCTTCTATTGGATGCTTGCCGTGAACGAGGAGCGACAAGAGATTCAGGAAAATCACTAGTGGATTTTAAATTTCAAATTAAACAATACGCCGATTCGTCAGTAGCTGCTTCTTATTTTTGCACTTCCGAAGATAGGCTCTGCTATGAACATCCAGAATCGGATAACGGAGTATTTACTCATTATCTATTGAAAGGCTTACGAAACGAAGGCGATCAAAACAAAGATACGATAGTTATATTCAGTGAGCTTTCGGATTATGTAGGAAAGAGTATGAAGGATTGGTCGGCACTACATCCTAATATGTTTCAAAAACCTACCGTTCGATACAACAAAGCAGATGTATCGGGGGACATTGTTTTGACAATGACTTCGCTCGAAGAAAATAAATATCGGGCTATTCTACAGTATGTGCAAGGCGATTTAAAAATTGCAGATAGGAAAATCATTAACGGTCAATTTGTAAACCCATCCGAGAAAATCGTTTTAAAAGCAGGCTCTACAGCTATCTTTCAGATCTATCCTTTTTCCGAGGCAATTAATTTTACAGTTTCTAAAGATTCTGAATTATTCTTTCGTGAGGCTAATAACAAATTAACCTTTTATATCACCCAAGGCGAAGTAGATATTTACGTAAAGAAAATGTCTGTCTTAAAAGAAATTAATGTGGTTACTTCTAATTCTGCGCTGTCTGTTGTAGCGGACGAAACTCATTTCAATGTGAAAGCATCTCGAACGGGAGATGTGGAATGGAAAGTTCTGCAAGGTTCTGCGTCTTTACGATTAGCAATGCCCCACAATCTAGAATTTCAAACCGATGAAGTTTTAAAGAAAACAGGATTAGATCAAATCTTGAAGAATAAATTTCTGTCCGACTCTCATGCTTTGAAAGAAAAAGCAAAGGTCTCTGATAAAACCCGTGACAAAGCAGTCGCTGGAAAATATAAACTCGGAGAATTATTTCATAAGCCTGAACTAATCAACTTAGGGAAATCAAATCAACCCGATGAAGAATTGATACAAAGAGTAAAATCTATTATAGAAAAGTAGAACAGGCATCCTTGCCTGTTAAGAAAGGAAAGTCCATGAACAAACGAATCTATACAGCAATCATTCTAGTGGTAATTTCTTGTAATCCACTACAGATATTTAAGCAACAAGTAAACACAGAGGTTTTTGTTGGTTATGCGCAAGGAAAAGTATTTGGAAATGATAAACGAACAATATCTGCAAATGAGAAAATTCAAAATGAAACATTAGAAATCTCCAAAGGAGGATTGGCTGACTTTCAAATCTTACCAGCAAGGTTGAAAATAAAATTTTCTGCCGGAGAAGAAACTATTTTTCATACAGAGAAGAGCCGCTTCGAAATGCAATATGGTAAAATGGATTTTTTCTTTAGTGATAAGAATACGAATGATTGGGAAATAATTGTTCCTAGTTTTGGAATCATTGAGGTTAAGGGTAATTCAGAAGACATTGGATTTACAATTAAAGTTTCGAGGGAGAAAGATAAGTTTTTCTTAGAAGTTACTGACGGAGAAGTAGCACTCAAACCAATTCATCCAGAATTGATTAAAATCTTAACTTCTCATTATGTTAAGAAAGGAAAAAAAATTGAATTAACTTTAAGTAAAATTGAAAAGCTAATCATTGATATCCACAACGATCCTGACAAAAAAGAAAAAGAATTCCAATGGTTTAATGAAACGTCACTTACCGCAAAGGAGATAGAACGAGGGAGAGAAGACCGAAAAAACCAAGTGTTCTTAACTGATAAAGATTTAGAAAGCGGAAACATTGCGGAAGTTATAGCAAAACAAAATGAATCTAGAAAAGAATACATTACCAAGAAAGCAGTTTGTGACTCTGGCGAAGACGCAATGCGTTTTCAACTAAAAGACGGAACGATAAAACTTGGATTATTTATTCGACAAGAGCCAAAAGGTTTTATTCTAAAGACTCTAGGCAATAAAGAAGAACTATTACCACAAAAAGACATCGCCAAAATATTATATGGCTATAAATTTTCTGCTTTGGATTGCAAATAAACGCATTACTACTCTCAATCTTCTAGTTTTAAAATCCATTTTGTAGAACTAAAATAATCGTAGCTAACAGAGTGTAAATCAACATTCGGGTCAATCATGAGTGTAGCAGGTCTTCCGTTTAACGAGACGTATGCCTCTGCGTACACACCAAAATCCTTTCGTCCTTTTTTTTCTTCTTCTAGATAGATGAAATTTGCAAACTGCCAGATCATAGCTGGGTCGGTTGTCATTTGCCCCAGTTGTCGTTGGGTTAATATACTATTATACGAAACCGGAATTTTTTCTTTTCCATTTTCCTTTACGAAAAAATTTACAAGCCCTGATTTGTGAGCAGCCATGATATGCCAAGAAAAACGAAACCCTTCTTCAGTCCAAAGCAGATTTCCTGGAAATAAAAAATGCCTCAAGGGGAGAATCACCTGTAGCCCACAAAAGACTAATGCAAGGTAAAAATTCCAATCCCCCCTTGCCCCCCTTTGGGAAAGGGGGGTAGGGGGGATTGGAATTTTGTGGATAAGAGTGGTTAACCGGTAGTGAAAGCGATTGGAGAAACAAACTGGAGTCAAAAATACCATGATCCAAGGAAACATACCAATTGGGAAAAGCAGAAATGTGATGATGTGAAAAAATAATACAATAGAGTAGGCGAACTTTCTTGTTTTGGGATAAAGTAGAAAAGGGAAAATAAATAGATCGAAGATAAGACCTCCATAACTGAAAAAATAAGCTGTAATGTTCCAAGTCAAATATTCTCCAATGACTGGTATATCTCGATTCATCAAAAGCCAGATTTTTAAAGGTTGTGCTTCTAACACCCAGTCAGGTCGCATTTTTGCGATTGCACCGAATGTATAAACTACTCCTAGTTGAAATCTAACAAGCCAAATCGACCATCTGGGTATTCGCATAATACGTGTTATCTGCTTTGAGTCAGGAATAGGAATTATGCATAGAATGATACAAAGTAGAAAAACTAAGTAGTAATGGTTTAGAAAATTAGATTTGTCGATTAGATGTTGGTATGCAAATCCTATCGCAAATAAGAAAGCTGCAAGCCTAGTTTTAATTCCTAGAATGATGAAAATGGCGAGTAGTAGTAATCCTAAAAATAGGAAAAACATTCCATTTCCCGGTAGTGGTTTTAGCCAATCCCAGTTGAAGTGGGGAAAGAAAAAAATGGGCTCTATAAAATACTTTCGAATCCAGTCATAGTAAAAGTAACGTGCTAGAAGTTGTATTAGGATTAAACCTAGAAAAATTCTGAAGTATAGAAGGGGAAAAATGGGAAGTCGCTTGTTTAGATAACTCATTGACCGATAGACCTGTTTTGAAATTATGGTATTAATTGAGACTGAATATCAGTTTCAATTAATACCATAATACAAGGAAGTTACTTCATGAAAATTTATCAAAGACTTTTTCATTTTACTCTAATTTTAGTTTTACCCTCTCTTCTATCTTTTTGCCATAGCGAAAAAAAAGACGATAGTTCTTCTGCTGCGCTACTTGCAGTTTTAGGGATGAATAGTAACAGAGCTTCTTCTAATGTTACAGTGACCACTTTAAATCTAACTGAAGCTGGAAAGACTGACTCTAAACAAATCCTAAATCAACCAGAAGACTTAGCTATTGGCAGTGACGGAAACATCTATGTTGCCGACAGCAAAAATAACCGAATTGTAAAGATCACAAACGAAACTACTGTTACTACAATTGCATCCAGCACAGGAAATGGCGGGACTGTAACTGTCATCAATAACCCGGAAGGAATTACACCCGGTCCGACTGGAATTCTTTATGTAGCCAATACAGGTGCAAGCTCTGCGACTTCGGGCGCTTTCGATGGACACAATATTTTAAAAATCGACATTAGTAACAATAATGCTCTCACTCTATTTTCTGGCGTGAATCGTCCTACCCTTCGTGAAACGATAGACGGCGCACAGGGAACGAATCGTTATTTTAAACCAGAAGGAATTCGTTACAATAATAACAAATTAATCGTTGGGGAAAATGGTGGTTATAACGCACGAGAAATAAATATTAACGATGGATCGGTTGTTACTCTAGCTGGTGAAAAAGCAACTGGTGGCTCTTCTCCTAGTGGAGGAACACCTATTGCGACTGACGGTGCTGCTCTTTCTGCTAGATTCAATAGTCCCAAAGGTGTAGTTGCAGATTCCCGTGGAAATGTTTATATTGCAGACAATAAAAATCACTGTATTCGTAAATATGATCCAACAACGGGTCTAGTGACTACATTCGTTGGATCTAGAGCAGGTGGGTCTGATTCAAGCGCTCCTGGATTTGTGGATGGTAATGGAACTAACGCAAAATTTAATGGTCCTTACATGATTACAATTGATTCGAGTGATAATATATATGTAGCGGATGCTGGCAATTATGCGATTAGAAAAGTAACTTCTGCTGGTGTTGTTTCTACTATCGCAGGTGGTACTTCTAAAGCGGGAAGAGGCGATGGAAATGTTACTACTGCACAGTTTTACAATCCTATCGGAATTTATTTTCACAATAATACTCTTTATGTAACGGATAAAGGCAAAGCCAATCTTACCGGCAATCCTGATGTAAATGATTATAGCACCATTCGAAAAATCACCGGTTTCTAGGAATTAACTAACGTTACGCTCTCGGGGTTTGTGTAAAAAGATATGCCACAGAGGCACGGAGTCACAGAGGTTGATACTATATTAGACGTTATTGTAAGATTATGCGGATCCGGTAGACGTTTATATAATATCTTAGAGAAAAATTCAATAAACTCTCTTTGTCTTTGTGCCTCTGTGGCAAAATTTTTGTTTTTATACAGTCCCTATTAATTTCATTTTAGTAAGGAAAGGTTATGCTTAAAAAAGCTTTTTTCATATGTGTCGTGCCTGTTGCTCTTGCATTTTCTTTTTGTTCAAAGAGTTCAGATACGGCTTCATCTAGTTCAAGAATTATGGGTGCTTTGCACAATCAGTTTAGTGTATTTAATTTTGCACCCCTTATCAAGAATATCTCTGAGAATTTTATTTACAAAAACTATGTAGAGTTAGAGGCAAAAGTCAATTCTCTAAAAACTCTCACAAACGAGTTACCAGATTCTTGTGGTGGGGATAATGCAAAGTTAGTCGCAATCCAGGATGCTTGGAAATCTGCATTTAGTGCTCTCAAGATAATTGAAATCGTACAAATAGGTCCTTCAGGGTCTTATACTACGATTGACTCTTGGCCTGCAAACTATGTAGTAAACCCTCCTGATACAGCTAAAATAGAAACAATAATTGTTGGAACTGAGACAATAAGTGAAACAGCTCTTTCTGCTAAGTTAGACAATGAAATCGGTTTTCCTGCGATTGAATATTTGCTTTTTGACAATGGAAGTGGTTTGACTCAAGCGACAAATATCTGTAATTCGCTTACGGGTAGGCGTAAACTGTATTTACAGGAAGCTGTAAAACTTTTAAGTACAAGGATAACAAGAGTTACTCTCAATTGGAATCCTGCGTTCAGTGGAAATTTTACCACTGTATTACAAACAGCAGGGGCTAATAATGAATTTTACAAATCCGAAAAGGAAGTAGTAGATACTCTTATTAAACAAATTGTATCTATCGTAGAAAAGGTAAAAGATGATAAGGTCGGTTACCCGTCTGGCTTTTCCGTGGACTCGGGTGGAGTTATTCGTTCCACAAATGTAGAGGCAAAATACGCAAATCTAAGTATGAAAGCCATCAGGGATAATTTGAATGGTCTCTATGCGTTTTATGTAGGAAATGACGGACCAGGAATTTCTGACTATGTAAGGTATTATAATATTTCACTAGACGAAAGAATTCGTTCCAAGATGAGACAAGCCCAAGCTAAGGCTTTAGAAATTTCAGATCTAAAAGGAGATTTGTTAGCGGGTAATACCATTAAGGCGAAAGAGCTAAATGTAATTACGAATGAATTGAAAATCTTATTTACAGTGGAGTTAGCCGGTAACCTCGGCTCTAGTTTTAGACCAGGTCTAGGTGATGGAGATGGCGACTAATATGCATTATTCAGTAAAAATTTTATTTTTCATTATACTCACCTTTCCTATGTTCGCACAGGAGAAGGAAAATAAACCTCTTACAAGAGAGGAAATCAAAGAAAAATGGGAAAAACTCTCCGAAAAAACAAGAATTGATGTGATCGGTGAAAACAAAGACAGCCTAAAAAAAATTCCAGGATCTGCGACAGTTGTTTCTAAAAAGTTTTTAGACGAAACACAACCAGTAGATGCAATGGAAATTTTAAGAAGAGTTCCTGGAGCATCTACAAGGTTTATGGACTCAGCGGGGCTAACACCGAATATCTCTTTTCGTGGAGTTAGCAATGAAGAGTCTAGAAAAACTTTATTTTTGGAAGATGGGGTACTAACATCTCTTAGCCCCTACGGTCAACCGGAAAGTTATTACTTTCCAAATATTGATAGGATGCAAAGAGTAGAAGTGGTAAAAGGATCTGGCTCTATTTTATTTGGACCTTCTACTATTGGTGGGGTGATTAACTTTGTTACTCGCAAAGCTCCAAGAACTCCTACTTTTTCCAATAAGACAGTTGCGGGTAATAATGGTTATGTGTCTAATTTTACTCAGTATGGTGGCACTTGGGGTAAAACATCCGTAGACGTTTCTTTTCTCCATAAAAAAGGAAATGGATATAGAGATTATAATTCTTTTCATGCGAATGATTTTTACTTAAAATTAGCACACGAAATAAATGAAAAACATACGATCACTTTAAAACTCGGATACAACGAACAAAAATCTAGAGCGAGTTATCATGGTTTGACGCAAGGGCTATTCTGGAAAAATTACAAAATCAATCCTGCTGAGTTTGATGTAAAAGAACTAGATAGAAGTTCGGTTGTCCTTGGGCATGAATACCAAATTAACGAAAGAAGTAGAATTGTTACCAAACTTTATGGGACTAGTGCGAGAAGAGATTGGCAACGACAAGATTTCGGCTACAATAATTTAACCGAGCAAGGAACACCCGCACTTGCGCCTAATGACGTGTATGCTACATACGCTCCTGCACCAATTGGAAATCGACCTGGGGATATTATGTATATGCGTGGAACAGCTCCGATGCGTAACCAGGGATTTTCTACTTTAGGAATTGAATCCAAGTTAGAGGCAAGCGTTGAATTGTTTGGTATGAAAAATGATATTGATGCTGGCGTGCGAATTCATGGAGAGATGAATAAAGTAAATTTCAAACAGACTTATGCACCGTTTAATTACCCGTTTATCCGAGATGGAATTCCTTATAGCCAACAAGATAGAACAATTAGGGCTTACGCTGTTTATCTGCAAGATAGAATTTCTGTTACCGACAAATTGAAGTTAATCCCTGGGATTCGTTATGAACATGTGAACCAAGGAATTTATACAAAGAGAAGAAAAGCTACGGCGCGTGACGTTCGAGATCGACTTGCAACTAGTGTAGGAGATATTCTTCTTGTGGACAAAGGAACAGAAAGTTACACTAAGATTTTGCTTCCTGGTTTTGGGATTACTTATGATATTACAAATGAGTTTACTTGGTTTGCGGGAGCGCATAAGAGCTTTTCGCCGCCAACATTTGGAACAGCAATTAGTCCTTACGGAGAAGACTATCGTTTAGGTGCCGAGACTGCAACGAATTATGAAACTGGTTTTAGAGGAGATGTAACCAAGTATTTATTTTTAGAAACTGCCATTTATATGATGAGTTTTAGAGACCAAGTGATTGATACTGCTGAAGTTTCAAACGAGACAGGTACGCGACCTATCAATACTGGTAAAAGCAGTCACAAAGGATTTGAAAATTCGATTACATTTGATTTTGGAAAATTCTTTAACACAAATATGGAAATTCCACTCGATTTAATCTACTCCAAGATCAATGCAAAAAACGAGACATACGAACGTTATCCGCATGTGATTGATTCTGAAAATAGAATCCAACTTATCAATCGTCCTCTAGTGCTTCTTGATCAAAACGGACGACTGGTGAATCCTGATACAAATGGAAGGCATCTCCCTTATGTACCGGAAGATGTTTATACAATTGCCCTTGGGCTTAGATTGAAAAATGGATTTTATGCAAGAGGAGAATACCAACATATTGCAAAACAATACACTTCCCTTTCCACCTATCGAAATATGAAACCAGGTGCATTAGAAGTAAAAGAATTTAATGGAATTAGTTATGCAAATATCTGGAACACAAACGACGAAACTCCCGACGGGAATACAGGGATTATGCCCGCAGTTGGTCTTGTTAATGCGTCTATCGGTTATAAAAATCCAGAAAAAAAATGGTCTGTCTTTGTAGTTGGGAAAAATTTACAGGATAGAATTTACGTTTCGGGAAGACTTCCTATTGGTATTCATCCGGGAGCAACTAGACAAATTAATTTCGGCGTGTCTTTTGAGTTATAAAAGAAATATTCTATATAAAATTAAGTTTTAAGTTTTTGTTCTAGAAATAATTTAGCTTTATGAAGTTTTTATTATTTCTAGAACGATTTTTTCCTGATAAGATTGGGTATTTTTCCCAGAAGCAGTTAACCAAATCGGTTGGTCGACAGTTACTGTTTTTGTTTTTAATTGCACTGAGTTTTGTTTTTATTTTCGGATGTATTTTTTATCTGACAGACGTGAAGTTTGAACAAGGAAATGTTTTCTGGTTTGCACTTCTTTCTCTTTTAGGTCCTGATAGTCTTTATACAATTCAGAATGAATCTACTTTTATCAAAACTCTTTCGTTACTTCTTACATTCATTGGTATTGTTATCTTTAATGGGATTATCATTGCGATTGTGGTTTCGACCATTCACTCTTATTTTGATGAGATAAAACGTGGAACTGGGAAAGTTCATGAAAATGACGCAATCGCAATTCTTGGTTGGAATGCACTGGTTCCTTCGATTTTATCTGAATTAAATCTTTATTGCAAAACCGAAGAGAAGAGGTTAATCGTAATTGTCCTAAGTGAAGAACCAATAGACGATGCTATTCAACTAACAAAGATTAACCGCAATCTCGAAATACTTTTTCGAACTGGTGCGTCTTATAAATCATCCGATTTAAGAAGGTTGAATTTAGAAAATGCAAAGGCAATTCTTGTTTTTTATAATTCAAATGAAAAACAGGAAGTGAATTATTTAACAGAGGATTCTTATGTAATAAAAACCTTTATCTCTCTTCACTCTCTTCTTCTGGAAAATCAAAAAACTTCTATTCCTATTTTATTAAATTTTAATGAAATCGAAAATAGTGAATATCTAGAATACATTCCTGATAAGAATGTAGTGTTTTTTAATAAAAACTACTACAACGCAAAGTTTATTTCCCTTTTACTTTTAAATCCACACTATTATTCCATTTTTCATGAACTTCTAAGTTACGAGGGTAATGAAATCTATTTTCATAGATCTACAAAATACTTAGGAAAAACATTTGAAACGGCTATGCTTTCTTATCCTCTAGCTATTCCAATCGGAGTTAGGCGAAATCATACTGTTATTCTTGCGCCTACTTCCGATTTTGTGCTAGGTGAAATGGATGACTTGATATTAATTGCGGAATCCGAGAAGGATATTATTTGGAAAGAGAAAGAAGCTAACATTCAAAATATTTCCTTAGATTTTATTTCTAAAACTAAAGAAAAGGAACAAGGAGAGTCAATCGCTATCATAGGAATGAACTCCCGTTTACTTTATGTAATCGAAGAGTTTGAAAAAATTGAGAAACAAATTTCCATTTATGCAAATAAGTCTGATATCAAATGGGCAAAAAAGATTTCTCCTACAAACTCACAAACTAAAAAAAATGAGATCATGATTCATGCCTGTGAATTTAGCTCAGAAAAAGAAATCATCGAAAAAATTCCACTTGAAAAGTTCGATAAAATTTTAGTTCTTTCCTCTGAAGAAATTTCTTCTAGTGTAAATGACTCCCAAGAAGATACAGATACTCTTTTTAAAATCTTGAAATTGATTCATTTAAAGAAAAAAAATCCAGATAAATACAAATACCAAATTTTATGTGAAATTCAAAATCCAGAAAACGAAGAAATTGTTAAAAAGATTCCTGAGTCTAATTTTAATTATGTGCTAGGAAATCTTATAGTAGCAAAAATTCTCAGTATGGAATTGATTAACCCTGGAATACTACAAATTTATGAGCAACTTTTACAAAAAGGCGGAATTGATTTAGACATCAAACCACTTTCCAGTTTTACAAACCAAGCTCTGGAATTTCAGACAATTTTAGAAAATCTGTACAAACAAAAAAACTGGATTTTGATTGGTTACATTGATTCTAACTCGCAGTTAATATTATTAAACCCCAAAAAGGATAAAATAATCAAACCAGAAGATAAACTCATTTATCTGGAAGAAAGCGAATATAAAATTAGGAAAGTCAAAGCATGAAAAAAGCAGTAATAGTAGACGGACTTAGAACACCCTTTGGAAAATACAAAGGTGCATTAAAAAACATTCGACCGGATGATCTGGCGGCTATCGTTATCCAAAACTTGGTTGAGAGAAATAAGATTTCGTCTATGGCTATTGACGATGTAATTCTCGGTTGTGCACTATCCGTATAGCAGGGTATTGTGACTGTTGTTAAGGCTCTGTAAAAGTGGGCTTACTTTCACTGAAAAATATTTTTCAGTGAAAGTAAAAATTTCATTTACTAAAAAATGATTCGAATTCATTTTTTAAAATAGGTTATAAAATGTTTCAAAAATTAATTTTTCTTCTGGTCTACGTAATTATTTTAAAAAGTTCCTTGTTTTCCTTCCCACAAAAAGACTCTTATATATTTAAAAAAATAAACTCATCTGAGGGATTGTCGCATAATATCGTTAGTTCCATGATAAAGGACAAAAAAGGATTTTTATGGATTGGTACTTATGGTGGATTAAATCGTTATGATGGAAAGGAATTCAGACAATGGACTATGAGGGATGGCTTAGTATTTGATGCGATTCGCTCTTTAGAGGTTGATAAAAATAATCACGTTTGGATAGGTACTGAATTTGGACTCAGTAGGCTAAGAGAGGAGGAATTTCAAAATTTTCTCAGTAAAGACAACTCCAATTTAGTTGGAAACGATATTAGAACAATTAAAGAAACAAATTCCGGTGAGATCTATATTGGAACAACAAATGGACTGACATACTTTAAATCAGAAGAGTTTCACATGGTAAAAGAAATGGTTGGCATTTCTGTAACAACTATTTATTCAGACAAAGAAAATAATATCTGGATTGGCACTAAGCAAGATGGCATTTATATTTTAAATGATCATAAAGTTATTAATCATGTATATAAAAAAGATGAAGTTATTTCTATTGAATATGATGATAACTCTGATAAAGTCATTGCCTCGTTTCGAAATTCAGGCTTATATGAATTTAACCTATCAAACTTTGAACATAAAATTTTAGATCATTTTTCTAACATAAAATTAAACTCTATCAATCAAAAAAATATTATCATATGTAAAAGTCCTTCTATCGGCAGATTATTTTTTTTCTCTCAGACTAGAGGCTCTTATTTTTTCGATAAAACTAAATATGAAAAATACAACACAGAAAATCTAAATAGCTGTTTGATTGATGAGGAGGGAAATGTTTGGTTAGGTACTTACGGATTGGGCTTAATCAAATATTATCTAAGAAAGGTTACTGATTATAATTCTGCCGATGGTCTAACTGACCCAAGTGTTAGATCTATTTTTAAGGATTCTAAAAATCGCTTATGGCTTGGAACACAAAATAATATTACATTATACGAAAATGAAAAGTTTAGTTACTTTTCAAAAGTAAAGAATCGTTCGATTAATCGAGTGAGAGCAATTATTGAAGATAGCCGAAATAGAATTTGGATTGGAACTGGTGAACAGTTGCTATATTATGAAAATAATAAAATGCATAATTTTGAATTTAAGAAAACGGGCAAAGTAAATGTTTATGCTCTTGTTGAGTACAATTATAAAATATATGTTTTAATGAATGATAATGTTCTCATTAGCCTCAATCTCAAATCTCTCGAAGAAGCTGACAATGAAATTCCCAAGGAACTTATCAGTGGTATTATCTATCGAATTTCAACAGATCAATCGAAAGCAAATCTTTATTTGCAGTGTTCAGATTTAATAATCAAATATAACGAGAAAGCAAAGTATACGCTGCTCTTAAAAAAAGAAGAATTTGATATTCTGAAAATTCAAAATTTCCTAGCGATTTCCGAAAAACATTTTATTCTTGGGGATGATCGAGTCGTTATTCAGAATGAAAATAATAGAGAGGTATTAACAACAGACCAAGGTATTCCATCGAAACAAATTGTTAGTCTTGCAATTCAGAATAATAATGCGATTTGGATTGGGACAAGTAAAGGAGTTGTGAGATATTTTAATAAAGAGCTAACTACTTTCGATAAGAATGAAGGTTTAGCTGGCGACTTTTCTCACTACAATTCCATTGAGGTAGACAATAAAGCTTTATATGTAGGATCAAGCGAAGGCCTATCTATAATTAATTTTGAACAAATTTATAAAAATGAAATTAAGCCACCTGTGTATTTTACTAAACTAACGACAAATAAGAAAAAAGTCATTAATGAATTTAAGAGTGTAGAATTTGACCACGATGAGAATAGCATTCAACTTAGTGCGGCAACTTTGAGTTTCCTTAATCCAGATAGAACCAAGTATAAATTTATTTTTCAAAAAGAAAATTTAGAACAAACTCAATATCAAGAATTAAATCAATATACTTATTATAATTTAAAACCTGGAAATTATACTTTTAGAGTGTTCGGACTAAACGATGATGGGGTGGAAAGTAAAAATTGGGATGAAGTAAAAGTTACAATCAAACCAGCATTTTGGAATACCTGGTGGTTTAGAACTATTTTAATTCTTTCAATTTTTCTTTTCTCTTATAGTTTTTATTCCTATCGAGTCTTTCGAATTAAACAAGAAAATATAAAATTAGAAAATTTAGTAAAAATTAGAACCAAAGAATTGCGCGATGAAAAAGATGTTTCTGAGCGGTTACTACTCAATATTTTACCAAAAGATATTGCAGAGAGGTTAAAAGGAGGAGAATCGAAAATCGCCGATTCTTTCAGTGAAGCAACTATTTTATTTGCGGACATTGTTGGTTTTACTAAACTTTCTCAAACTGTAACTCCTTCCGAACTTGTTTCTAAATTAAATGATTTATTTAGTCGATTCGATAGAATTTCAATGGAATTAAAAGTAGAAAAAATAAAAACAATCGGTGATTGTTATATGGCTGTTGCTGGACTTCCACAGATCCAACCCAACCATGCAGAGTTAGTAATTGAACTTGGAATTAGAATGTTAAGTGAAATTGAAGATTTCAATCAATCACAGGGATCAAATTTATCTATGCGAATTGGCATTAACACGGGAGAAGTTGTTGCTGGTGTAATCGGGGAGCATAAATTCATTTATGATTTGTGGGGCGATGCGGTTAATACGGCAAGCAGGATGGAATCAAGTGGACTAGCTGGAAAAATTCAAGTAACCGAATTTACCTATAAAAAATTAAAACATAAATTCAAATTTGTATCAAGGGGCGAAATTGAAGTTAAGGGAAAAGGAAATATGAAAGTTTATATCCTTAAAAATTAACTTAGTCATAATAATGCCTATAATATTTGCATATTTTTAAAATTTTAAAATAAAGATTTTATTTCAGGGAAATACGTTAGTTTCAAATAAATTCTTTTTCCATTCACAAAATACCGGCTTGACAGAAAACTACTGATTTAAAGGATAAAACCTGTAAAAAATTAGAAATTACTAAAGGCTACGATGGAAAAAATCTATAAAGAAAGAAAATCAGAAAAAATAAAAGAACTTTTAGAATCAGATTGTTTTAAAGATAAAGAATGGAATATTCGCTTTCAAAAACTAACTTATATAACTGACCATGATAGTATTCTCTATTCTCTCCAGAGATATCACGAAATAAAAAACTCTGAAAATACTTCAAATGTTGTACTATTAGATCGACTCGAAGCACAAATTAATAGATGGTTTAAAATCATAGAGCAGCTAGACAAAGAAGCGACAGGAGAAACAGGGAGTAGTAAAGATAAAGACATTTTTCGAAAAGCAGTAGATAGCTCATCTAATTTGAATAGAACTCTGCTCTTATCATTCTTTTCGTTCCTTTTTTATATTTTAATAACGGTAGCCGGCACAACTGACCTGATGATTCTTTTAAATAATCCTGTCGAGCTTCCCATAATTAAAATTTCGATACCAATATACGGATTTTTCTTTATTACACCTATTTTGTTAATAGCAACACATCTTAATATTTTGTTTAATCTGAAAATACATACAGGGTTACTCAGGAAGTTTAAACAAAAGTTTGTTATAACAAAATCTAAGACATTAGAAAAAGATTTTTCTAAAGAGTTATGGATAAAAGAAGAAGACCAAATGCCTTCTTTTTTCTTAAACTCTCTTTTCTCAGAAAGCCTGACGGCAATGGAAAAATATTTTACACTTTTTATTACATGGCTTTTTTTATACCTGTTACCAATAATTATTCTATCCATGATGCAAATTAAGTTTTCTAAATTTCAGAACTTAGGTTTGACTTTCCTTCAATTTGCTTTTCTCGTTTGTGATGCAATTATATTATTCCTATACTGGCCTATTCTGATTAATCAAAATCTGGAAGAAGAACCGGAAAAAAAATGGAACCATTTTCCTTTGTATAGAATTTTTCAACTTTGGAAAGAAAAAGCAACTGATGGAATGTATAAAAAATTGCTACAATCTTTTTTATTTGTAGCTCAATTCCTATTGGTTTTTTCGGTATTTATATTTTCTGCGATTAATTTAAAATATGTTTACAATATAAATAGTATGAGTGGTGA
>DDBL01000050.1 GCA_002333425.1 Leptospiraceae bacterium UBA2033 | reverse complement strand
ACTCTGGTTTGAGTATATTTAAGGCTGAATGTATTCGGGAAGGTGCCACTTCATCCCGAGTCGTCCTTGTAATTCTGGTCGTAAAAGTCCATCCAAATCAAATATTGCTTGTTGTTGAATTGGTAGACGAATCAAACCTTCAAACATAATGGATTTTGTATTTAGAGTGAATCCAGAAGATATAAACTGAGAACGTAATGTTGTTTTATTAAAATCAATTTTCTTAGGAACTGCGCGTTCATCATACTGAGTATTGGAAAGTTGGAGGATTACGTTTAGTTTGTAGTTTGGATTCATATGGAAGATTTTATCTGAAAGTTTGTAGGAAAAATTGATATTGGAGACTAACGATTCAAACATTGCATGTCCAGCATCGTTTCCTGCCATACGAAAAGATAAATCTAGATTGAGTCCCATGTTTTTTTTCAAATAGATAAAAACTATGCCTGAGGTTGTATTTGCCATTGCTGAATTTGTCTGCCAGAGACTTGGCATTCTTGTATTTGTGTCTCTCGCATAATGATTATTATCCGTAATAATATTCGATCTGTAAGTAAGGATTTCAGATCCAGAAGAATGTTGAATCATTGTATGACTGAAATTTGTGATTGGAACAGAAAAATTAAGATTTGGAGTCGGGAGTAACACACCAGATAAAGTCTTAGAAGGGCTTACTATGTTCGATAAAAAACTTGCTTCCATTGGGTAATTGAATGGAATCATAATGGCTTGGGAATAATGAGAATCAGATTCAAGTGTATGTGAAATTGCCCAAGCAGATTGATCTATTGAATCTAAGTTTCCTTTTAGTAAGTTTGAACTTATATCTTTGGAAAATAACTCTGTTAGTAGTATTAAGGAGAAAATAGCTAGAACTTTGATTTGATTTAATTTCATAAGTTAAAACTCTTCCCCCTAAAAATAGTAAAAAAATATGTTAGCGATATTTTTTTACTAACGCTCCAAAATGGCAATAGATTTTTTATCTCAAGTTCGTGAAAAAAGAAAAACATTTACTTGCAGAATTCTGGAACGAAATTAAGAAATACCTATGAATACTAAAGTTGATAAATTTGGCGAATGCACCATTCCGAATCCTGCTGGATACGAATATTATACAAAAGAAAATTCTGTTGTCATCTACCAATCCATGTACGATAGTCAGGAAAGTATTGTCTCTACAATCGGACAAAATCCAACTTGTTTAGAGCAGTCTGGACCTTTTGAAAAAATTTTTTTTAATCCATCGAAGGTTACTGCAGGGATTGTGACTTGTGGGGGACTTTGTCCAGGGATAAATGATGTTATCCGTGGTTTGGTCATGGAGTTACATTATCGATATAAAGTTCCTAGAATCTTAGGTTTCAAATATGGTTTTGAAGGACTTGTTAAGAAATACGGTCATAAGCCGCTTGAATTAAAGCCGGATATGGTTTCGAATATTTCTAGGGATGGTGGATCGATGCTTGCTTCCTCACGTGGAAATCAAGACATAGGAGAGATGGTTGATTTTCTTGGACTTCATGGGGTCAATATCCTTTTTTGTATTGGCGGCGATGGGACATTACGAGCGGCTAACGCAATTTATGAAGAAGTGAAAAGTCGTGGTGAAAAAATTTCTATCATTGGAATTCCTAAAACCATTGATAACGACATCAATATGGTTCATAAAACGTTTGGATTTTCTACTGCATTTTCGGAAGCGATGACTGCGATTTCTTGTGCTCACGTAGAAGCAAAAGGTGCTCCAAATGGCATTGGTTTGGTAAAACTAATGGGAAGACATTCTGGATTTATCACGGTAAATGCAGCACTTGCCTCTAAAGATGTGAACTTTGTCTTAATTCCAGAACAAGACTTTGACTTGGAAGGGAAAGGAGCATTTCTACCTACCTTGAAAGAGAGGATACTCCAACGTAACCACGCTGTCATATTAGTTGCCGAAGGAGCAGGTCAAAAGTTTTTTGAAAACAATTCTGAAACAGACCCATCTGGGAATAAAAAGTTAGGCGATATTGGTGTTTTTTTGAAGAATGAAATTACCAAGTATTTTAAAAAACAAGAAGTTCCAATTAACCTAAAATACATTGATCCTAGTTATATCATTCGAAGTGTTCCGGCTAACGCTGAAGATTCTGTATTCTGTAACTTCCTAGCTCAAAACGCAGTTCACGCGGGAATGGCTGGTCGAACTGGAATGGTCGTTGGAATTTGGAATAATGTGTTTACTAATATGCCAATTTCTCTTGCTGTTGCAGAAAGAAAAGTGCTACATCCCGAAAGAAGTTCTCTTTGGAGATCAGTAATCGCTTCGACTGGACAGCCAAATTCGATGAAGGCTAGATAAGTTCAGAAATCTTCTTAGCTACATCTTTAGGATCAAGTCCTTCTACCGGTATGTAAAAGTCTGATGCAGATTGGTAGAAGGGGAGCCTTCTTAGTAATACTTCTCTATAGGAATTGATTTCGCTTAGGTTGGGACGGGTTGAATCATTGATTACTTTTTCTATAAGATAATCGGTATTATGCGAAAGTCCAAATACAGTACAAAAAGACTTTAATACACTTACTTTTTTTTCGCTGTAGAATTCCTTTCCGTCTCTATCTACATCAAACAAAATTCCACCGCCACAATCCAAAATAATATTTTTTGATTTGGATAGATTTTCTAAAATTCTAAGTTCTAGTTTGCGAAAATTATTCCATTTGCCATTGTCGTTTTTAATTTGGTCTGCAATGGAAATTCCACCAGCTTCGTAAACTGCAATCATATCGGTGGATACAATCGGCATTGTTAAAATTTTAGAAAGTTTTCTGGATACTTTGGATTTGCCCACACCTCTGGGACCTATTAATGCAATATTCACTTTGTTTCCGATTAAATGGATTGTAAATCTACAATAGATTTTTGAATTTCTGGAATAGATAGGTAGTATGACTCGATATCAGCTTCCGTAATTCCTAGTAACTTAATTGCATGGCTTGAAAGTTCGTGAGAAATGCCACCAATATCAATTCCAATGCCTGAAATAACTGAAATTTGATTTGCAACGTGAACTAATGCGACTAACTTTGGAAATTTTTGTGCTAAGTCCGGGTTATGGTGATAAGCCACAACTTCTTTTAATTCGTCAGGGAAATTCCATGTTTCCAATGCTTTCATTCCAACTTCTTGGTGATCGTATCCAAAGTATTTTTTTTCTACTTCTGTAAAGCTTGCCTTGGATGTTTTTAGTTCTTGTTTGATTTCTAAAAGTTTAGCAGGAAAAAATTGTGCTAGGATAACTTTTCCAATATCATGGAGCAAACCTGAGGTAAATGCTAAGTCTTTTGGGATCAGCGTTTTTTTCTGGATAGAAATTTTTGCAGAAAGCTCTGCTACTACTAACGAATGTAACCACATAGCTTCGGCTTCTAATTGATAACCTGGCAAATCTTTATTTAAGATTTTTTTTGAGGCTGTGAGTAAAATAATTTCTTTAACTGTTTTGATTCCTAAAGTCATTAGCGATTCTTGGACAGTTCGAATTGGCTTACTTGCTCTATAATAGGCAGAGTTAGAAAGTTTAATAATGGAAGCTGTGATTGCTGGATCCTTAGAAATTTCGCTGGCAAGTTCTTGAATCGAAACAGCCGGATTTTGTATAAGTGTCATTACCTTGATTACGACGTTAGACATCGGGGGTAATTTGTTTATATCTCTCAAAATTATATCGATTTGCTCTTTCATATTACAATTATCTTACCTTATACAGATATTTTTCAATGCCTGATTTCTTTAATAGTATGCGACCATCATCTAGATATAGACTTATCGTTCTACCTTCATGACCACCTATGTCCTCAGCAATAATAGGGATTTTTTTTTCTGCAAAAAACTCTCTTACTATGGTAATGTTGTTTTCTCCGATATTATTTAAAAAATTAGAGGTAATATTTTTGAACATGGATGCTGCTCCAAAAATTCGAGCAAAGTAGGTTCCTTGTTTGCAACCTTCCTCTTCCATGAGCTTTAATAACTTAGGGAGAGCTGTTTCTCCATATTTACCGGGATTTTTGAGCTTGTCTCGACCTATTGGGTCTTTTGCTAACATTATATGGGATATTGCACCTATTTTTAGGTCGGGTTGGTATAGGACTACACCAATACAAGAACCAAGAGTTGTCCTTAAAATGTTTGGAGATTTGGCAGTCATAATTTCTGCAATTCCAACATTTATTACTTTAGAATCTCTACTCAACATCGTTTTAAAGATTAAATAAACGTAAGCTAATATAATTGTCAAGTGAGTAATTCAGTTAGATTGGAAAATAATTTTAGGCAAAATAGTTAGAATGGTAATTAGTATTGACGTTTGTATACAAATGAATACATTTGTATACATGACACATACAGTTTCTATACGAATGGATAAAAATCTTTACCAATCGATTAATAAAGTTGCAAAGGCAAATAAAAGAAGTATTTCTAATTATATAGAATATGCAATGGAGCGTTTTCTTTTGGAAGAATCTTTTGTTAGTGAAGAAGAAATGGGAGAAATTTTAAGCCATAAGGATTTTGCTTCCAATGTAAAGACAGCTAAAAAGCAAATCAAATCCAAGGAAGTTCGGTTTGTCTGAATTTCGTATTGCGGAAACAAAAGTATTTATCAAAAAAATAGAAAAGCGAGAATTTTTAGAAGTCTATCCTAAAAATAAAAATAAAGTATATCCCCAATTAAAATTAGATCCAATTTTTGGAATCAATATTAAAAAACTCAAAGGGGGATATTCCGATTTTTATCGGTACCGCATAGGCAAATTCCGATTAATCTTTACGGTCGATTTATCCGAGAAAATCATTTACATTACAGACTTACAACTTCGTAAAGATGCATATTAAACATTACCGGAATTCCATAATCCAAAAAATACTTGCTTTACGCAAAATTAGTCAAATAGACAATAGATTGGGGTTAGATAGTTAAAGGGAGTATTTTTTTGAATAAAGAAGCAGAACAAAAACCAGTAAATAAAGAGCCAATTCGTAGAATTAAAATTAATAACTCAGAAATTACAATTTTAGGTACAGCGCATATTAGTAGTAAAAGTGTGGATGCAGTTCGAGAAATTATCGAATCAGAAAAGCCGGAGATAGTTTGTGTAGAGTTATGTAATACAAGAATGACGTCTATTCAAGATTCAGAGCACTGGAAAAAATTAGATATATTCAAAGTTTTCAAAGAAAGGAAAATGTATTTGCTCCTCGCAAATTTGATATTATCCTCTTTTCAAAAGAAATTGGGAAAAGGAGAAATTAAACCCGGAGATGAACTCAGGGCTGCGATGGATGAGGGAAAAAGAATTGGGGCAAAAGTTGTTCCAGTAGACAGAGAGATTCAAACCACACTCAAAAGGTCTTGGGGGAACGTCGGATTTTTTTCCAAGATGTATTTACTTTCTGCATTAATTACCTCTCTTTTAGTAAAAGAAGAAGTCACACCTGAAAAAATCGAAGAGTTAAAAAGTGATGATGTTCTAAAAGATTTATTTTCCCAACTGCCTCCAAGATATAATTCCATCAAAGAAGTAATCATTGACGAAAGGGATAAATACTTAGCCGAAAATATAAGACGTCAGGCGAAAGACTCAAAGAAAATTTTTGCAGTAGTTGGAGCAGGGCATTTAGAAGGAATCATGAAACATATCAATGAAGATCAAACGATAGATCATCTGGATATAATTCCTGTTGCTGGCATTGGAAGTAAATTACAAATTGCGATACTACCGATTTTCATTTTAGCATTAATGGGAGCTACTTTTTATTTTAGTGGATTTGAAGCTGGGACTGAATTAGTGAAGGAATGGATCATCGTCAAAGGAGTTTGTGCTGCTATTGGCGCTATCATTGCACTTGCGCACCCAATCTCTATTATCCTCGCTTTTTTAGCGGCTCCCATTGGAAACTTTAATCCTATCATCAAACCCGGTTGGCTTGCGGCACTCACTGAAATTTGGATGAAAAAACCATTAGTGGAAGATTTTGAAAAAATTGCAGATGACTCAGAGCACTTCACTGGATTTTGGAAAAACCGTGTTTTGAAAATATTTCTAGTTTTACTTTTACCTCAAGTAGGTAGTAGCATCGGCACTTTTTTAGTTACATGGAAAGGTATAAAAGGTTTATTCTAATTTCATTTTTGTTTTTAAAAAAATCAGCTCGTTGACTTAAATCAATTGATTCTAGCCTAATCTGTGCTATTTTGGTTTTTAAATAGATGGAGAAAGAAATATGAAACCTATTGCAAGAACATTTTCGCAGATCCTAGTATTATTGGCATTTTCAATAATCGGGTTTTCTGCTTGTAACAAAGAGCCTGTCACGGAAGAGGCTAAGCTAACGTATGCACCAGAAGTCCCCCCCCCTATCACTCGAAAGAATCCAGCTAAAGTAATTATCAACCTGGAGACCCAAGAAGTGGTTGGAAAATTGGCGGATGGAGTAGAATATACGTTTTGGACATTTGGTGGAACTGTACCAGGTCCTTTTATTCGAATCAGAGAAGGGGATGATGTTGAGTTTAATCTACACAATCACCCAAGTAGCAAAATGCCTCACAACATCGACTTACACGCAGTAACCGGTCAAGGTGGTGGAGCCGGTGCTTCTCTTACCGTTCCTGGAAGGTCTTCCAAGTTTTCCTTTAAAGCGATTAACGCAGGACTTTATATTTACCATTGTGCGACTTCTCCAGTGGGAATGCATATTGCGAATGGAATGTATGGACTCATTTTTGTAGAGCCGCAAGAAGGTTTGCCTAAAGTCGATAAAGAATACTACATCGTACAAAGTGAATTTTACACAAATGGAAAACACGGAGCTCCTGGTCTTCAAGGATTTAACATGGAAAAAGCTCTAACGGAAACTCCTGATTATGTGGTGTTTAACGGTTCTGTAGGTTCTCTTACTGACAATAAAGCTCTCAAAGCTAAAGTAGGGGAAACTGTGCGTTTGTTTGTGGGAAATGGTGGACCTAATTTACTTTCTTCCTTTCACGTCATCGGAGAAATCTTTGACAACGTTTACACAGAAGGTGGAACTGTGGCTAATCAGAAGAATGTCCAAACAACTTTAGTACCTGCTGGTGGATCGGCGATTGTAGATTTTAAAGTAGAAGTCCCTTCCACTCTGATTTTAGTTGACCATTCTATTTTTAGAACTTTTAACAAAGGATCTCTTGGTATGCTCAAAGTAGAAGGCGAAGAAAATAAATCTATATATTCAGGCAAACAAGAGGATACTGTGTATTTGCCGGAAGGCAGTGCAATCCAAAGAATGAAAACGGAATCGGTAGATGCACCACAAGCAAAAACCAAGGCTGAAAAGATTGAGATCGGAGAACGAGTATTCAATACAAATTGTTCCGCATGTCACATGAAAGAAGGACAGGGTGTGCCAAATGTATTTCCGCCTCTTGCGAAATCGGATTACCTCAATGCAAATAAGGAAAGAGCGATTGGCATTTTACTTAAAGGTCTAACAGGAGAAATCACTGTCAATGGTCAGAAGTATAATAACGTTATGCCACACTTAGAACTTTCGGATGATGATATTGCCAATGTCTTAACCTATGTTTATAACAAATGGGAAAACAAAGGCTATGAAGTATCTATAGAAGAAGTAAAGAAAAACAAAAAATGAAATTTTTAGTAGAGTAGTTTAATTTGCCACAGAGACGCAGAGGCACGGAGAGTTTACAATGTATTTAGTTAAGAAAAGAGAGTTGTTGCAGAATTGTCACCCTGAGCTTGTCGAAGGGCGTTTTACAATACTGAAGAAAATTCTTAAATATTTATACAGTAATGTAATAGCGGCTAATCTGATACTAACCTCTGTGACTCTGAGCCTCTGTGGCATAACAGTTCCTCTACTAAGCTCTGAAATGGTAAAAGTCCCTGCTGGATTTTATAAACCATTTATCAAAGTCGATGAAAAACAAGCGACAAAACCAATTCCGGTAAAATCTTTTTACTTGGATAAATTTCCTGTTACTAAAAAAGATTACTCCGAATTCATACAAAAAAATCCAAAGTGGAAAAAAGAAAATACTCCTCAGATATTTGCAGACGATGGATATTTAGAGGATTGGAAAGTTAAAAAAGAAGAATTTTTACAAGAATCTCCTGTTACCTATATCTCTTGGTTTTCTGCAAAAGCTTATTGTGATTCACATGGAAAAAGACTTCCAAACGCTTATGAGTGGGAATACGCCGCGTTTATCCCTCCAACTGGTGGAAATATCCAAACTGTGGATAAAGAGATTATGCGCTGGTATGGAGAAAAAAAACCAGACCATTTACCTTCAATTGGAAGATATAAAAATGCGTTAGGCATATATGATCTACATGGTTTGATATGGGAATGGGTCTATGATTTTAATTCTGCATCGGTAACAGGTGACTCTCGTGCTGATTCAGATTTAGAGTCTTCCTTGTTTTGTGGTGCCGGTGCACTCAAAGCAAATGATTTTAGTAATTACGCGGCATACATGCGATTTGGCTACAGAGCCGGATTAAAAGGATGGTACACTGGAAAATATTTAGGATTTCGCTGTGCCAAGGATTTATAAGAGTTTTGCCACAGAGGCACAGAGACGCAGAGGAAGGCGGTCACTGAGCGATGCACTGAGTTTATCGAAGTGACTTTTTAAAAAATGTCTAAGAAAAATTGGAGGATAGTATGAGAACTATCGTATTTATTTTACTCACGATTCTAATATCGTGTAAAGATGGTCACCACGACCACAAACACCATGCGTTACCCGCAAGCACTGCTACGGAAGGATCTTTGTTTGATTTGGATGATATGTGGACAACACAGGACAACAAAATGTTTCATTGGAAAGATCAGAAAGGGGAGCCAATGATTGTAAGTATGTTCTATGCGTCTTGTCAAAGTGTATGTCCTAGGATTGTAACTGACATGCAACTAATCGCAAAGAAAATAGCGCAAAAGACTGGTAAACCACCTAAGATGGTTTTAGTTAGTTTTGATCCAGAAAAAGATTCTCCGGACTCACTAAAAGCCTACGCTAAAAAAATGGAACTTGGAGATAATTGGAATTTGCTACACGGAAAAGACGATTCAGTGAGAACGATTTCTGTTCTACTAGGAATTTCTTACCAAAAGACATCGGGCAATGATTTTAATCACTCTACTGTTATATCGCTTGTTTCCAAAGAAGGAAAAATACTTTCTAGAATCGAAGGCGTTGGAGCAGATTCTAGTTCGATTGTAGAAAAATATTAATCTATGGAATCAAAGTTAAAAAAGCTAATTACAATTATGCGGAACAAATTTACAATTCCCATCTTACTAGTAATTTTAGTTTTCGTTTTTTACTTTAAGATGATTCTGTTTTTGGTCGGTGGTTCTATGATTAGTGTTGGAATTTTACTCCAAGCATTTCAAAAAAACTATAACCTATCTCATACTACGGCAGAGATTAGCCCCGAAGATGTTTATAAAGAAATCCAGTTGTTTAATAAATTTTCTTCTTATGTAAAGGACATTTTACCGGGTTATGAGCATCATCCGCTCGTTATAATCATTCTTTGTATGGATTCTAGAATTAGCACAGAAGAGCTTCTGGGTGATTCGAGAGATTTCTATTATGTTATCCGCACGGCAGGCTCTGTAATTCGAGAAAAGGAAATGGAAATGATTGAACTTGCCCTTGTAGAAAAAAATGTAAAGTTAGTTGTTTTTACAGAGCATTCCGATTGTGCAGCTAAAAAAGTTGCCAGTAATGCAGAGAAAAGAAATCTATATCCAAGTATTTCGAGAGCACTTGCAGATAGGGAAAGAGAGATTGTGAAATTTTTAGAGCGTCCAGTAGTTGTCCAAAAAATAAAAAGTGGGCAACTACTCGTTAAACAGGCAATGATAGATACAAAGTCAGCTAGAATGTTTTTTGAGGATTAGCGTTTATCTATCATGTCTGCTACTCGCGGAAACAATACATTATTCTCTAAGTGAATATGAGTTTGTAAATCAGCTACATATTCCGCAAGAGTTGCATAACAAATTCTCCAAGTTGTACATGCATACGTAGGCGGAGTAAAGTCGTTAGTCATAGATTTTAATTCTTGGATCATTCTGCCTACTTCTTCGTGTTCAAATTCCATTCCAGATATTGGATGAACTAATTGTTCTTTGGGAAAATTCAATTCAGTGCCATTTTCTAGAGAGATGATCGCAGGAAATAATATCTTTTCCTCTTTTAACAAATGAGGAATTAAATCATCTATGAGAGCTTCGATTAATTTATATAATGGAATTACTTCAGGGTGTCTTTCGCCGTGAGCGTTGACCATTTTACCACTATACTGTAAAAGTAAATCGCCTTTACTTCTTGTATAGGAGTGATGAATCGATACGATGTAATCAATCAAACCATTTAGGCTTAAACTTTCTATTAAAATACTTGGTTCGCCTTTAGCCGCTAATTTTTCCAATTCTGAAATCACATATTGTGTGTCCACATTTGCATTTGAGCAGGCTTCTTTTAAAGATTTTTTCCCGCCGCAACAGAAATCAATTCCATGTTTACTAAATAAATGAGCATTTCTATAGTCTTCTAATACAAATTCTCCTACTTTTTTTTCTTCTAATATCATCCGTATTCTCCAATTGTTTTAATAATGAATAGATTGATAATAACCAACTTGAAATATAAATCCTTGATATATGTCAAGTTGAATCAAAATTAGTTTAGAAGTTTACGCTAATTTAAAGATTCTGATTATGACAAAAAAGGAATAGAATGAAAGAGTTAAATAAAATAAATTTTAATTTTGAAATTGCGCGCCCTTGGTTTGCTCTTTCTTTTTTTTGGTTTATTATCATTATTTTCCTTGGCATTGTTATGCGATTTTCTTTTGCGTTTAATGTTGTTTTGCCTACACCAATTGAGTTTACACGGCACGCTCATAGTCATACCGCATTTTGGGGATGGGCGGGACCTGGATTTTTTGGATTTATACTTGCGATTTTAATCGATGAGACAAAACGTTCTCGTGTTTACGAAAATATTTTATTTTGGGGCATACAGCTAGTATCCTTTTGTGCACTGCTTTCTTTTATTTTGAGTGGTTATTCCAAGTTATCCATTGTATTTTCCACTCTCATGGTTTTTTTTTGGCTTGGTTTTTCTTTTTATCTACTGAAATTTGGAAAAAAAATAAAACATAGTTCTTCTTTATTGGTGTATATAGTTCGCCTTGCAGTATTGATGCTTGTGGTATCTACATTTCCCACTTTTTTTATTCCAATTTCTGTTCTTACTGGGTTTGGCGGAGAGGTAGTCAAATCAATTGCTATTCATTTTTTTCTAGATTCTTATAGTGAGGGTTGGCTTTATGTGATGAGTTTTGTTTTGTTGTTATTTTTGAAAAAGGAAGAACCAAACTTAGAACTAACAAAATTTAGTAAAATCCTTTTACTTCTAAGTTTTCCTATTCTGATTTTAGTTTCTTTACGTTCTAGTGTATTTCTTTTCCCTAAGTCAATTTCAGTATTGATTTTTACAGCTTCCTTGCTCTGGGGAATATTGCAGATAATCGTCGTAAGTCGCTTAATTCATAAGGAGTTAAATTATACTTTTTTGTTTGTGAGTATTTTGATTTTGTTTAAAGCTATTCTAGATATAATAGTGGGGCTTCCTTTTTTTACTCTTTTTGTTCAATCTAAAATGTTTGTTCTTTTATATTTACATGTGAAACTTTTGGGGATAATGAGTGTTAGTATTTTGATTTTTGTGGTTAATGCGTATTTTTCCAATGATAATCGAATTTTGTATTCAAAAAGGATTTTTTTATCTGGAGTAGCTATTACTCTAATGGCGATGTTAGTGATTGCAATGGCAAGTATTTTACCGTCTTTTGTCGGGTCTTCTTTAGGTTTGGAACTAAGTTGGCTTTGGCAGTCTGGACAAATTTTAGCATTTTGTGCGGCTTTACCAGTAATAATTTCTGTGCTAATTCTTTTCGTATTTTTAATTCCACAAATTCGAGAGTTCTAGCCGCAAAAGTTCCGACTATTC
>DDBL01000146.1:147-3489 GCA_002333425.1 Leptospiraceae bacterium UBA2033 | reverse complement strand
TTAAATAGAATCAGTATATATCGAAGACAAGTTTGAAGAAAAAACCAAACCTTATTTGAAAGACATCATTCAATCGCCTTCGCCTTTGATTCAACTCGGTCGGGATAGTGCGAGTGCTAGGGTGAATGATTTTCCGCTTGTGAAATCGAAATGAAAAAAGAGTTGCGAGTAAATGAAAACTTAAAGACTAATATTCTAAGTCATCCACAGGAGAACTTTATGATAACTTTGAAACTAAAATTACTTTGTCTGTTTTTATTAACTCCTCTCACGCTCTTCGCCCAAACGACAAACGCAAAGCTTACGAAAGTGAACGGAACGGTAGACATAAGCGAAGCAGGCAAAAGCATTAAGCCGGAGACTAACACAAATTTATCCCTAAACGCTAAAATAAAAACAGGCGCGGACGGAAAAGTAGAATTACTCTTAGACCAAACAGAATACCTAATTCTAAGAAACCAAGAAGTTGTCCTAAAAGATTTGCAGTTAAAAAGTTTTATTTCCGTTAAACCTACCGCAGTCCCAGCAGTAAGAGGACTCTACGAAGAAATTTTGGTGCAATTAGAAAAGGAAAGTGCAGAGGCTTACAAAGAATATGTGAAAGCAAAAGGTACTCTCGAAGACCATAAAGGTTGGAAGAAAGTCATTGATCTTTCCTTTGCCAAATTAATGACAGCCGCCGGCAAAGAGTCATTTAACCTACAATATGCGATTATCAAAGACGATTCATTTAACGCAGGCGCATTTCCAGGCGGTCAATTCATTATTCACGTAGGAACTTTAGATTCTCTAGATAAAAAAATTGAGTCTACCCAGAAAGATAAAACTGAATCATTAGATAGTAAGCGCGAATCCCTATTAGCCGCTATTCTTTCGCATGAACTTGCGCACTATTACAATAAACACGCATTCCAAAAAATCAAAAAGATCATTGGAGACGCGGAGGATAAAAAAGCAGTTACAGCAGAGAGGGAACTTATCAGTATCCGCTTCGGACAAGAGATGGAATTAGATGCAGATATGAGTGGGTTTCTATACTATCAAAAGGCAGGTTACGATTCAAACGGCATGGTAACGATGTTGAAAATTCTAAATGAATTACAGCAGGAAGGTTTAAAAAATTCTCCAGAGGCTATTCCTTATTTTACTTCACATCCTAGTCCACACGAAAGAATTTCTCAATTCCCAAGTGACGAAAAAGAGTTACATGCGTGGGCTTTCACAATGGAGAAGACATTTGCTGATATTCAGCTTGGACAAAACTTAAAAGCGGCAAATGAAGAAATAAATTCCGCATTAAAAAAATACAAAGACAATTCCGAGTTATTAAAAGCAAATGCAGTTTGTCTGCATAAAATCTGGTTGGATACAGTCTCTATTGAAGAAATGGGGTTACGCTCTATTATCTCAATGCCAGCCTTTCGAGACGAGATGGTTTTTACTGGAGAAACAGGAAAGAAGGGAGATTTACAAATACCAGGAGATAAAGATAAATACTATGCGGCTAAAGATGTGTATCTACTAGCATTTGCCAAATCTCCTGATCCCTCTTTTGCATCTAATTATTCTGTTCTACTTACCTATTCCGATGAAAAAGACGAGCGGTTAAAGGCAAAACAGCTTGCAGAGGAATTAGTAAAAACTCCGACCATTCAAATTTGTAATAATCTGGCTGTAGTATACTTTCAGAATTCAGAAGAAAATAAATCGTTAGAGGTATTGCGGTTAATAGCCCCTAGTCTTTATGAGCATACACAAAAAATAGAAATTGGTTCTATATTCGATCCAAATCTTAAAGCACAACTTTTAGCATTTCTAAAAGAAATCAAACTCCGCCAAGCGGCAAACGATTCTTATGTTTCTGATTTACATACCCCAATTTTAAATCTAGCACTACTCGAAACTTCGATAGGCGATAAAAAAGTAGGTAAGGAATGGTCAAAGGAATATCTAACTGCATTTGACTCTGATTCTAAATGGGCGAAGCACCTTGCGAAAAATTCTGAGACAAAAATTGAACCTGCGGATACTCCTACTAAGTCGGCAAGTCTAGAAGGAGTCGAAGTCGGCTCTATCGAAAAACAATTAAATTTAAAATGGGGAAGTCCCGATTTTCGTTTTAAGAAAGGAAACTTAGAAGCACTCAGCTTTAAAAAATACGGAGCAACAGTCTACTTAACGAAGGATAAAATTACCCAGATAAAGATTGCAGATGCAACATCTTTCAAACTGAGTAATAAAATTAAGATTGGTGCAAAGATAGTCGATGTCCAAAAACTTCTAGGCAAAAAAGCAAAGCGACAAGGAAACTATCTCATCTATTCCGGCAAAACAAAATTAGCCCTTCGATTTCTAAATGGGTTGTTGCAGGAAATTGTAATGTTTAAGTAAAAGCATTCCGTACATAAAAAAAACCGATTTCGCAGGTTTTAATTATAATACCAAAAAATATCTTGTTAACCCCTGCTCCTTGGTCGGAGCACCAGCGCCTGCGCCCGTCCTACTTCCACCCCCATTCGCTTAACGCTCTGCTACGAATGTCCCATGATTGCTCCAGGTATTCGCAATCATATAATGCAACGAACTTTTTTGGTATACCGGCGATAAGTTTTATAGAATAGCAATTCGGGAGCTTTTTAGTTCTTGTCCCCTCTGACTTTTAGCATTTTGAATGGGCATAAAAAAACCCGCCGTAAGCGGGTTTTAAATATAATACCAAAAAATATCTTGGTAGCGTCCTACTCTCCCATGCAACGAATCACATAGTACCATTGGCGATGAGGGTCTTGACTTCCGTGTTCGGGATGGGAACGGGTATTTCCCCCTCTCTATAACCACCAAGAATTTTGCGTTCTTTCGTCCTGTCTTTGACAGGCTGGTGCTTTTATGCACCTTGTGTTTCCACAAAATTACTTCTTATTTTTACTTAATCATTCTAATCCAACGTATACATCAAAGGACATTGATTTGCATTTGTTTTGTTTTATGGACAAAGTCCAATTTTAGTGGGCGTTGTCCATACAATAATATGGTCAAGCCTCACGAGCTATTAGTATCACTCGACTGAATGCATTACTGCACTTACATCTGTGACCTATCAACCGGGTCATCTTCCCGGGCTCTTCAGTCTTGCGAAGGGAGATCTTATCTTTAAGGAGGCTTCCCGCTTATATGCTTTCAGCGGTTATCCCGTCCGAACGTAGCTACTCTGCGCTGCTCCTGGCGGAACAACAGATACACTAGAGGTTCGTCCACCCCGGTCCTCTCGTACTAGGGGCAGCTCTCATCAAATCTCCAACGCCTGCGATAGATAGGGACCGAACTGTCTCACGACGTTCTGAA
>DDBL01000146.1:0-131 GCA_002333425.1 Leptospiraceae bacterium UBA2033 | reverse complement strand
ACCTGATCGACTTGTTTGTCTCACAGTTAAGCCTTCTTTTGCCTTTGCACTCTTTGCGCGATTTCCGTCCGCGCTGAGAAGACCTTTGGGCGCCTCAGTTACGCTTTATGAGGCGACCGCCCCAGTCAAAC
>DDBL01000067.1 GCA_002333425.1 Leptospiraceae bacterium UBA2033 | reverse complement strand
GCCGCCTATCGTTACACCGAAGCACGTCTTGCGAAAATGGCAGAAGAACTTCTCCGTGATATTGACAAAGAAACAGTTAACTTTTCGCCTAACTTCGATGATACCAAAGAACAACCAGATGTACTTCCAGCTAATTTTCCAAATATTCTAGTAAATGGTTCGTCCGGTATTGCCGTTGGTATGGCGACGAACATTCCTCCGCACAATTTAAAAGAAACCATTGCGGCAGTAGTAGAAGTAATTAAAAACCCAGAAGTTCCGATTCGAGACCTAATACGTATTATCCAAGGACCTGATTTTCCTACCGGTGGAATTGTAATCGGAGGCGAAGGGTTATTATCCGCTTACACAACCGGAAAAGGCTCTATTCGAATTCGTTCTAAAGTGGAAATCGAAGAGAACGCAAAGGGAAGAGAAGTAATTGTAATCACAGAAATTCCATACCAAGTAAATAAAAAAGTCCTACTCGAAAAAATTGGAGAACTGATTAATGAGAAAGTCGTAGAAGGTATTTCTGAAATATTAGATTTATCTAATAGAAAAGGAATGCGAGTCGAACTTTTAGTTAAGAAAGATTACAACTCGCAAGTCATCTTAAACCAACTTTTTAAACTCACTCAGTTGCAAGTAAGCTATGGAATCACAATGCTTGCGATTTTAAACAACAAACCAAAGATATTCAATCTCAAAGAAGTATTAGTTGCATTCATCGAACATCGTCGTGAAGTCATCGTCAGACGTACAAAGTATGATCTTCGCAAAGCGGAAGAAAGAGCACATATCTTGGAAGGTTTGAAAATTGCTCTAGATAATATTGACGAGGTAATTCGTATTATCCGTGCTTCTAAAAATCCTGGTGAAGCAAAAGTCGGCTTGATGTCGGCATTCCCTCTCTCGGAAGTGCAAACAGATGCAATTTTGGACATGAGATTACAACGATTAACCTCTCTTGAAGTCCAAAAGATTATCAACGAATTAGAAGAAATTCGTAAAATCATAGCTGACTTAAAAGATATTTTAGAAAAACCAGCGCGTGTAGACCAAATCGTAACTGATGAATTGCAGATGGTTTCTGACAAATTTGGAACTAACCGTAAAACGGAAATCAGCAATGAAAGTGTTGCGAGCACTTCTTTTGAAGCACAAGATTTGATTGAAGACGAAGATGTAGTGATTCAAATTTCCGCAGATCAATTTATCAAACGTCTTCCTATTGATACTTTCAAACGCCAGAAACGTGGTGGCAAGGGTGTGCAGGGTGCTTCAACTAAGAGAGATGATTTTATCAAGATCATCAAAGTAGCGTCTACTCACGATAATCTCATGTTCTTCTCCAATCGTGGAAAAGTATTTATGATGAAAGTCTATGAACTTCCAATTGGAACAAAAGAGGCAAGAGGCAAATCACTCAAGGCGATGATTAACTTGGGCAATGAAGAAACCATTACTTCTATTTGTACATTCAAAGAATTTGGAGAAGACGCAATTCTAATGGCAACTAAAAATGGAGTCATTAAAAAATCTCCTCTGAGTGTATTCTCTAACACCAAGAAAAATGGAATTATCGCAATTGGACTCGATGACAACGACCAGCTAATCTATGTTAACCTCTTAAAGCCTGAACAAGATATTGTTATCGCAAGCAAAAAGGGATTAGCCGTTAGAACAAACCTAGCAAAACTTAGAACCCAAGGTAGAACCGCCGGTGGTGTTCGAGGTATGAGACTATCCGAGGGAGATTATGTAACTGGAGTCACCATCGTAGAAAAAGATTCTGACTTACTTGTAATAACAGAAAGTGGTTATGGAAAACGTATGGAATACTCTGAATTTGCCACTAAGGGTAGAGGCGGACGTGGAATGACTTATCTCAAGATCACTGAGAAAAATGGAAGTTCGGTTGGAATTTCCTCTATCAAAGAAACCGATGAGGTAATCATTATCGCTCAGTCTGGTATGATTATTCGAATGGAAGCAAAAGATATTTCTAAGATTGGACGTTCTACTCAAGGGGTAAGAGTTGTTAACCTCAAGGATGATGACTCTGTGATTGACTTTGCAGTTTTAGAAGGGGAGTAGGTTTTTTAAGAATCAATTTCTTTAGGAAAAAAACGTTCTCCCCATACACTGAGTATCCGAGATAGTTCTTCTAGATAGATTGGTTTTGAAAGATAATCGTCCATACCTTTTGATAGATAGTTATCTTTATCCGAGGACAATGTATTGGCAGTCATTGCAATGATTACATGGTGTTTGTCTTCTAACAAACGGATTTGTTTTGTTGCTTCTATTCCGTCCATCTCAGGCATATCAATATCCATAAAGATGATGTCTATAGAATTCTGGGCAATAAAGGCTAATACCTCTTTTCCGTTACTTACTATATTAATTTCATACCCTAATCTAGACAAAAATTTGCTCGCTACTTTTTGATTGATTAAATTATCTTCTGCAAGTAATATCTTTAGTGGATACTTTTGGGACAGAATTTCATCCGTTTTATCTTTTAATTTTTTTTGACTTTCGCTTGTCTCATCATATATTTCAAATGGAATTGTAAAATGGAAAATACTTCCCTTACCTTCTTCACTTTTTAAACCAATAGAACCACCCATTTTTTCGACCATTTTTTTTGTGATGGTTAACCCAAGTCCTGTTCCGCCAAATGTTCGAGTTATGGAAGAATCAGACTGAGTGAACGATTCAAAAATTAAGTCATGTTTATCTTTAGGTATCCCAATGCCAGAATCTTCGATTTCAAATAAAATTTCTATTATTTTGTCAGTTTCTTTCTGTATGTAGCACCTAATTTGTATTTGCCCATACTTTGTAAACTTCGCAGCATTGCCAAGAAGATTTAGAAATATTTGTCTAAGTCTCGTTATATCGCCATTAACCGCTTGAGGTAATTTGTCTATTATTTGATAGGATAACATTACCTCTGGAGATATTTTTGGAAAAATAATACTAATTGATTCTTCAATACACTGTTTTAACGAAAATGGAATTTTCTCTAACTTCATCTGCTCTGATTCTATTTTAGATAAATCTAATATATCATTTATGACAGTTAATATAGTTTCTCCGCAAGTTGTAATTGTCCTAAGATAATCTTTCTGTGTTTCATCTAGATTTGTTTTTGATAAAATATCTGACATACCTATGACACCGTTCATAGGTGTTCTAATTTCATGGCTCATATTAGCGAGAAATTCTGATTTTATTTTGTATGCTTTATCCACTTCTTTTTTTGCTTTTTTTAATTCTAAATTTTTATCAAATAATTCAGCAGTTCTAAGTAAAACTTTTGCTTCTAGTGAACGGTTTGATCTTTCTAATTCTGATCTGAGGGATTCTATATTAGAAAAAGCTTTTGAATATCTGATAGATAATAAAAAAGATTGAGCAACAAAAAGCAAAAGAATGGAATAAGGAACAAGTATAAACGTATTAATGATATTTCTACCATATAAAATATCATTCAGAATCGCCAAAAATACACCCACAGTTGCGATTAATAGCAAGTTTGCCCCTTCTCTTTTCCTGTAAGTAGCCAGCAACAATGAAACTAAAAAAAATATAAAACTAGTGATAATAAATATTTCAAAATAAGGATTCAGTGTAGAATATAAAAGACTATTTCCGAATAATACGATAATAGAAATCAAAACAACAAAAATCTGAACGGTTCTAATAATATATATAGAAAAATCTTTTTCAAATAACTCTTTTAAAAACATTGCAAAAAAATATACAGCCGGATAAGTACTAAAATAATCTAATTTGTACATCACTTCCCATTGGATATTTGGGAGTAGCCGCACAAAATATCTCTCTCCAGAAATTAAAGTCTGAACACCAACTAACATACAAAGAATTGCAAAGTAGAAATAGGATTTTTCATTTCTACGAAGATAAAAAAGTCCCAAATGATAAAGACCTATAATTGTTATACCACCCGTCAAAAATAAATCTTCTGCAATAGTATGCTCTCTGTTATTGATTAAATCAAAAACTTTACCTATTTGTATTGTTTTAACAATTCCACCTCTTCGATGATGGAAATTGGATACAAGAAATACTAATTCTAATTTTACAAATCCATCTTGAGGCAACAAACTTATCATTGGAGAAAATCTAGGTTCTACATCTTTGATTTCCTTTCCTATTACTCCACTTTTTGCAATTAATTTTCCATTTCCAAAAGCTTGGTATGCCGTGTAAATTTCTGGAATTTTGAGCGCGATGTCTTTCTGCTCTTCGCGGAATAATACTGTTAGCCTGTACGTTGCAAATCCAGTGTTTCCAATCTCTTTTTGATTTTCGATAAATGAATTCCAATTTGATGGAACTTTTAGGTAAGAAACTTGATCCTTAAAATCAAATTTTTCAGGGGATAAAATTTTATTCCAATAGAATTCCCATTCTCCATCTAAGGAAAGAATCCCATCAGTTTCAAAGTTCCAATTACGTAAATCTAATATTCCTTTTTCCGCAACGGGCATTTTCTTTTTGTCACTTTGTATACAATTAGTGCCCAAAAATATTAGAATAAGTATGACAAATAATTTTTTCATCCCTAACAATTGAATTGTTCGTTCAATGCTTTCTAGTGTCTATTGAATTTTACTACTGCATAAATAAGATGATGATTTTTTAATTGAAATTACATATCAAAATAGAATTCATGATCTATGATTACGAAATTAATCCTTATACTCCTACTATTCAATAGTTTTTTTATGATTCAATGTAAAGACCTCGGGCGCAAAATCATGAAGTCTTACAACAAAAAATATGAAACCGACAATAAGGTTTTAGATTCAAAGCCCAGTTTTTTAGGTGAGGATTTGAATCGAAAACAAATCCAAATCGAATTACAAGAAGTAACCACTGTAAAAGAACCAACAGATATTCAGTTCCCGCAAGGAAATTCTCCCTTTATATTTATTTTACAAAAATCAGGAGATTTAATTCTATTTGATCGGTCTGAAAAAAAATCTAGAACTTTACACTCCTGGAAAGTTATTACCGATAGCGAAGAAGGGCTATTGGGTCTAACGTTTCATCCTAACTTTCCCAAAACTCCACTGGTTTATGTAAACTATGTGATTGATAAAAACGGAAAAGATTTTACTATCATAGAAGAGGATAAAGTAGAGTATCCGAGTGATTGGGGTAAAATGAAATTAGTCGAACCAAGAACTATTCTGGAAGTAGAACAGCCTTATCCAAATCACAACGGAGGTCAGATTGCTTTTGGAAAGGACGGCTTTCTTTACATTGGACTAGGTGACGGAGGACTCAGAGCAGATCCAGAGGGTAACGGACAAAATCTTTCAACACTTTTGGGCAGTATGTTACGAATTGACCCAAAACCAGACCCTGTTACCAAACTACCTTATAGCATTCCAAGTGATAACCCATTCATAAATAATAAAACAGCCAAACCAGAAATTTTCGCTTATGGAATTCGAAATCCTTGGAGACATTCATTCTCTCCTGACGGTAAATTACTATTAGCCGATGTGGGACAAGATAAATACGAAGAAGTGAATATTATCGAATCTGGAAAAAATTATGGTTGGAGTCCAATGGAAGGACTTCACTGCTTTCAAAGTAATTGTGATCCTTCAAAGTATGAAAGCCCTATTTACGAATACGGAAGAACAGAAGGCAATTCTATTACTGGGGGTTATGTTTATCGAGGAAATGAATTTCCTGAATTAAAAGACCACTATGTTTTCGGGGATTTTATCACAGGAAAAATCTGGGCATTTGCATTACCAAAAGAAAAACAAAAAGTAGATAAAATAATGGCTCTCGGAAAATGGAATATACTAATTTCTACTTTCGGTCAAGATGAATCTGGTGAAATTTTCCTAAGTGATTATCAAACCGGAAAAATATTTAAAATAGTAAAACCAAAACAATGAATATGAAAAAACTCTTTTATAAACTACCTTTTTACATTCGCTTTCACTTAGTGATTGCGCTTACATCATTTATTGCACTTTCATTATACCGCATAACGTTCTTTTTTGTTTATTCCTATCGAATCAAAGAAGGAACCCCTTTTTTGATTCTAAAAGCATTCGTGCTCGGAATTCGTTTTGATATTGCCGCGATTTGTATTTTGCTTGGGTTTACGCTCGTTATCTCCTCTATTCACTTTTTAAATCGGTATCGTATTGTTCGATTTATCTGGAGAAGTTTTCCTTCTTTTTCTATCATAGCTTTGCTTTTTCTATTAATTGCAGATGTTATCTATTACGAAAATGGAAACAAACACTTGGGATACGAGGCATTTGCCTACCTTGGATTTGAACTGCTGCCTCTTGTTGGATCTGCGTTTGCACAAAATCCATTTTTATTTTTAGCAGGAATTTTGGGCATAGCTGGAATTATTTTTTTGATTTACAAAGTTCAGAAGAAATATCCATACGAGCACGCAGAGATTAAACTTCCTTATGCGATCCTTCAATTTATTTTAGTAGCTGCCTTACTTGTAATTGGAATTAGGGGCGGATTTCAATCAAGTCCCCTCCGAACGAGTGATGCGATTGTCAGTAAAGAAAGTATTATGAACGATTTGGCACTCAATCCGTGGTTTACGGTTGTGACAGATATGAAGATGACCAAGGTCGATTCTCGTCACTTCATGGAGAAAGACGAAGCAGTTCGTTTGGTCCGAAAAGAAATTTCTTATGCGGGTGCAGAATTTGTAAGCGAAGAGTATCCGCTACTTCGCAAACTTGAGTCTAAGACCGATAAACCGCTACCGAATATAGTAATCCTCGTACTCGAAGGTTGGACTGGAAAATATGTGGATATGATTGGCTCCGGCAAGGTAAATGGTAAAGAAATCACTCCTCATTTTAATGCGCTCAGTAGAAAAGGAACTTTCTTTAATCGTTTTTTTGCAAGTGGAGGAAGGACTACGAATGGACTCATGGCTCTCATTGGCGGAGTTCCCGATCGCCCGGGGCTAACGGCTGTTAGGACTCCACAGATTCTCAGTCGATTTTCGGGACTTGGAAATATTGGAAAATCTCTCGGATACGAAACGCTTTTCGTAACAGGAACCGATTTAAGTTTTAACAACAAGGGAAGTATCATGTTTCACTGGGGATTTGATACACTAGTCGGAAAAAATGAACTAGAGAAAAATCCTGAATACAAAACCGGACCTTGGAGTTATTTGGATGAATCCTCTCTGGATGCACTTCATAATAAAATTCTTTCCGCACCAAAAAATAAACCAGTCATGGCAGTGATTCATACGGGTACTACGCATTATCCGTATTTAGTCCCTGACGACAAATTTCAATTATTCGACAACACAGTTCAGGATTTTGAATATCTGAATGTGCTTCACTATGCTGACTGGGCAGTTCATGAATACTTAGAGAAGGCAAAAAAAGCAGACTATTTTAAGGATACTGTTTTCTTTTTTGTGTCAGACCATTCTCACCACCGCTTTTTAAATTACTTAGAAGACAGACATGTTCCATTTTTAATCTACGCGCCGGGGAAAGTCGATGTTAGTCTCAGAACAGATATAACTTCTCAGTTAGATTTTATTCCGACTGTTCTTGGATTTATGGAAAGAGAAATTTACTTTAGCGCACTTGGAAGAGACTTACGCAAAACACAGGGTAACTCCGCTTACTTTGCGTATGGAAATATTTTTGGTTGGATCAATAACGACTTTTTATACTTTCAATCTGTGACAGGTGGGCTTGGAGAGACTAAGAGTATTATACCGCCATTCGTAGATTTAGGGTATTGCCAAATCGACGTTGAAAAATGTAAAGTGCACAACGAATACACAAGAGCTTATTTGAATCTTAGTGATGAACTACTCAGACTTAACAAGCTATTTCCTTCTGAGAAGGAACTCATTCAATTAAAATCTAATACCAAGAGTCCTTGATATTTGTAAGATCGAAGAATGTTTTTCTCTTAATTAAAATCCAAAGAAGTGATATCAGAGATAAAGCGGCTAACGGTATCGCGAAATACTCAATGTTTGGGAGTTTTGAATATAGTAGCGAATAAAGAAATATCGCGATAAAAAGAGTATTTCGGACTGCTTCCGTTCTTCTTGACCAACGTTTCATTTCCATTGTGCGATTGATTGAGAAGAGGCTAAAGACAACAATTAGAGAAACCAAAGTCAAAGTAATTCCATCTTCCATATCGAGCTTTGCAAATTTCCAAATCACTAAACCAACAGCCATTAAAACAAATGTTTGGAGAGCAACATAGATCATAACTCCCGTAGGAGGATTTGGATCGTATTTTTCTGTGTAAGCGGGTTCTTTTATTTCATCGTCTTTTGTTTTCATGTAGTCTGGTTTCCAGCCTGGGTGTTTTACAAAAAGACCAATTGCATCTGAGAAGGATTTCACTTTAAAAAGATTTTTTACTATATCGTAATACACATGAAAATTCACTGTGATGGGATTAAAAGAATTAACCGGTTTTGTTAGACCATAAATTGGTTCGTCCGTTTCATCTTCGTAAGTTCCGAATAATCTGTCCCAAATGATAAAAATTCCACCGTGGTTTTTGTCTAAGTATTTAATTTGGGTTCCATGATGAACTCGATGATTGGAAGGTGTCACCATAAATTCTTCAAAAATTCCTAACTTACCAAAATACCTTGTGTGTACAAAAAATTGATACACTTTTAAAATTCGATGCGATAGTAGAAACATAGCCCACGGAATTCCAAGAAATGCCATCGCCAAATAATAAGTATACTCAAAAATTCTTTGGAGTCCATTTCCTCTAAATGCAACTGAGAGATTCATTTCTTGTGTAGAGTGGTGGGTAACATGTGTTGCCCACAAGAAGTTAAATGTGTGGCAATGTCTATGAAACCAGTAGTAAATAAAATCAGATAGAACAATTGCAAAAGTCCAACTGACTAATGCTTGCCAGTTCACTGAGAAACTCGGCGAAAAAGAAAACGGACTTTCTAAAATAAAAAATTTATAACCCAATGCAGAAAGTGAAAAATGAGTTTCTACGTAGTTGTAAACGATTAAAGCACCCGCAAGAATCACTACTCCAACTAAGGCGAATATCACACCAGTGCTCACATCTGCGATTAAAACATTTAGCCGGTAGAAATTTTTACCTTGCCAATAAGATAAAAACAATTCTGTAATGATAAATACTATCATTACAAAGAAGGAGTATTCCATAAAAATATCGCTATTTAGCGTTGTTTGCATTTTGTCCTCTTAATTCTATTTTAGAAATTTTACTAAATCTAAAACAGCATAAAATCTTTAATATCCCCAATTCGCTCAGCGTCGTTCATACACTTAGCATAATTTAGACTAGAAGTAATATTCTTAACTTGTTTCTGAGCGGCTTGCAAATTAGAAAGTAGTGATCCAGTACTACCTGCCGAACTCAGATCTTTTCTCAAATCAATTGAATAAGTTGAACTTGAACTTGCAGTTGAAGTAGTCCCAGTGACTAACGCGTTGTTAGCCGAAGTACATACAATGAAAGAATTCGCACTTGTTCCTGCCAGAAGAATGTTCGCAGAAGTTGTAATACTTACACTCAATTGTTTGTAATTTATCGAATCGTCCGAATTTACGCCTGCTAAAAGTGTCCCTGCTTTACAAACAGTTGTCGTATTTGAATTAAATTTTAAAACCCATTGCTCATAGGTAGTCAATCCTTTGAATGCAAAAACATGCACCGTAGCGTCATCGTTAATAGTTCCTGTGATAGTTGAACCATTTTCGTTTATGGCAGAAATAAATTGAGGACTATTAAAGGTTGCAGAGCTTGACGGATGAGTGATAGTAACCGCAGCCGTTGTTCCGGTTGTAGTGCCGCCCGAGGATGAGCCTGTAGTAGCTGAGGCTAATAAAACTGTTACATCAGGAACTAATTGATCTGTAATAAATTTTATATTACAAGATCGTTTGGCTTTTTCGATAACAGGGTCAACTCTATTGGCGCAATTCATAACGTTTAAAAATAAACCAAAGATAATAAGTAAAATAGTTTTTTTCATAATAATTTCCCTCTGTGTACAATTAATTTTTTGGATAGTTTTCATTACGATATTTGTCTTTATCGTAGTCTTTTTGTTTGGAAGTAAAATTTCTAATTTTATATTCTAACTTTGGATTGATTCTCAAATAACGTGTGGTCGCAAAATCATCGTTTGCCGGATCATATAAAAATAATCCTGTTGTCAGATCGTATATTTCAACCGGGTGTATTTCAATTTCTAAACCAATAAACGCAAAACCAACTTTAGCGCCAACACCCCAGTAGTCGCGATAGTGTTCATACAAGTCATCACTTGGTTTATGGAAAATATCTTTTGTGAGTATAAAATCCAAACCGTTAGACCCAGCTCTTCCGCCACCGATGAGAGTAGGAACAATTGGACCGACTCCTATTTCGCCTACCGCTTCTGCTCTTACCCCAATATTTCTCTTTTGAAAATACCCAAGTCCAACAGAGCCACCACCAAATGCAGTGACTTGCCCTGCTCTAGTAACCCAAACACTTGCACCCCAATGTGGTCCTGTTGTGATGGTAACTGAAAATATATCGAAAAAGTCCGCAATTCTGTCGGGGATGTACCAGAGAATTCTTTCCCACACTTGGACATTTTTTAATTTTGCACGTTTAGACTTATTAAATCCAAGCCAATCGTTCGCCTGAATGGAAGGTTCATCTACGGTGTTTGCTTTTTCTAGAATTGACTGGATAACTTTGTTATCAGGTTCATATCCTTTAACGATCTGAGCGATAAGCAAGGCTTCCTCAATTCGACCTTCTTTTTCTAACTTGGCAGCTTCTGCTACTAACTCTAAAACATCTTTGTTAAATTCCTTATAATTCAAAGTAGTTTTACAGTTAAAAGTTAAACTAAACAGAAGCGGAATAAAAAATAAAAAGCCAGTCTTTGCTTTGAGTATTAACATTCCTCGTATGAGGAGAGAATCAAACATAACTTTTTAATAAATATTTAAGCACAGTCTGTCAACTTAATTTCTCCCTAAGCAAAAGATTGACTTCTCGTTTGCCCTTATAAAACTAACAATTAGAGTTTTCAATGAGCTAAAATTAGCCTAGGAATACTCAAGGAGTTTGTATGTTACCACCACTCGCATTGTTCAATCTTGGTCCCTGGGAAATTGCTTTTATCCTACTTCTCGCTTTACTACTCTTTGGAGGAAAAAAGCTTCCTGCTCTCGCAAAAGATTTAGGAACTGGTATCAAGGAATTTAAAAAATCTCTCTCTAGTGCAAGTTCAGATGAACCTGAAATACCGCCCACATCCCAATTCAAAGAAGAAGAGCCTGCCAAAAAAAAGGCGGATAAAAAGTCTTAACTTAAATGGTCGCAAAATCTAAACAGGCAAAAAAAAAGCCAACTCCAAAAACCAAACAAAAATCTCTCGAACCTGTTGTAACTATTCCTACAGTTACAAATATTCCTGTGGTCAAAGAATTAGAAGAAGTAATTCCTGCTGGCAATCGAGAAAAATACATGAGTCTAGGAGATCACCTTGAAGAATTACGACAAAGGTTGATTCATTGTCTTTTTATAGTCGGGGCATTTACAATCGGGTTTTTATTTTTTGGTTCTGAGGTGCATGAGATTTTTGCTTCTCCTTACAAAAAGGTTCTCGGGGCTAATGCTACTTTTTATCAAATCAAACTCATGGCTCCGATGTTGATTTATCTCAAGACTTCTTTTATTTTAGCAATTCTATTTAGTGTTCCCTTACTGCTTTATATCATTTGGGGATTCATTGCTCCTGCGGTTGATGTAAGTTTAGAACGTTACGGCAAATTCATGATAGCCTTTGCCACTTTGCTTTTTTGGGGCGGACTAGCACTTTGTTGGTTTACTGTATTTGAAAATTTTCTAAAAATATTTCTAGTGATGTTTCGTCCGCCTGATATTGATATGAAACTTCCCATTGACGAATACTATGATGTATTCTTTAACATTCATCTCATCTTCGGGCTTAGCTTTGAACTTCCAGTTGTATTAATCCTACTCGGAAGACTCGGACTTGTTACTTCAAACTTCCTACTTGCCAAGTGGCGGGAAACAACGGTTATCCTCTCTGTCTTCTCAGCAGTCCTTTCTCCAGGTCCAGATGTATTTTCTATGATGATGCTTTTTGCACCTCTACTCGTTTTATTCTTTCTCTCGATCCTAATTATGCGAATCACAGAAAATCGTGTCACGAAAGAGTCATCTTCTTAAGGTNNACCTTAAGAAGATGACTCTTTCACTCTATGATTAGTTGACAGGGGAGTAATTTAATAAAATCTGTATATCAATGAACATTATTTCCCTGATCACCTTTCGTTATATTCGCGGTTCCCGTGTATTTGGTCTTTTATCTCTAAAATCTAGACTTTCCTTCATCGTGATGATGGTGGGAGTGTCTCTTCTAATCGTAGTTCTTTCTATTTTCAATGGATTTCAACGCCAAGTGAAGGAATCTCTCTGGAGTGGTGGACCTCATATCACAATTGAGAATACGCAAGGCAGTGGGGAAATTCAAAAGTATGAAAGAGTGATCGAACTACTTTTGCAAAATCCTACGCTCAATGACAGAATTATTTCCATGCAGGGAAATATCACAAGCCATGGTCTCTTACAAAACAATAATACATTTGTTCCTGTGATGATTCGTGCGGTTCCAATTCCAAACGANNTGAATAAACGAAACCTAGTAGTGATCGGAAAGGAAATGTCTCTTCTTTATAATTACAATCTGGGACGTGGAATCACTCTTGCTGTTCCAAGCGGCAGTTTTAACGTTAGCCGCGGTGTTGAATTAAATATTTCTTCGTTCGCAGTGACTGGACTTTTTAAAACTGGCTATTACAACTACGACTCCAAGTTTATCTTCATGTCACTCCCAACAGCACAAAAGTTTTTCAAGATGAAAAATTCCGTAAACCAAATCACAGTGAAAGTAAAATCATTAGATGACCTACAATACTGCAAACAATTGATTCTACAAACTATTTCCTCATCTGATTTTGACAGCGATCTTACAGCAGGAGCTTATTACTCTGTGCGCACAATTGCAGAAGAACAAGCAAACTTTCTCGGTGCTCTTCGTATGGAGAAGACAATCATTTCCAATATCGTATTTTTGTTTATCGTACTTGCCGCCCTTGGTATGGTTGCAACCGTTTACTCTCTTGTACGTTCAAAAAGAAAATCCATCGGGACTTTAAAAGCTCTCGGACTTCCTTCTTCTTCTATTCTGTTAATCTTTACTTTGAACTCCATGATTATCGGTTTATTCGCATCGATCATCGGAGGGATAATCGGTATTTACTACGCAAACAATCTAGAAACAATCATAGAAGGTCTTGGAGCTGTCATCAATAGTTTTGGTCGGTTAATTTATGCTGACTGGAAAAATGTAATACTTGTTCCTAAAGATATTTACTACTTCGATCATCTTCCTGTTGATATTGACATTTCATTTATCTTCATGGTGACTACTGCGGCAACAATTCTTTCTGGTCTTGCTGGATACTTTCCAGCACGTTGGGCAGCAAACTTAGATCCAGTCGAGACGATTAAGAACGATTAACCGCAACACTGTCAAGTTAAGTAAAACCAAGAAGAGTGCAACCATATAGCTTGGCTCTAGTGAGCAATTAGCGATGGAAGATACGAAGAACGCGAAGAAACAATAGAGTTTTGTAGAAAATCCTTCGTGTCCTTTGTGGTGAAAAATTCTTAATTGCACAACTTGGGTCGTGTAGTAAGCTCAAAATAATTGTGCAATCTCTAACTCGATTATAATTTGAAGGCTACTTCCCCTATTACTTTTTTGGCTAAACTGCG
>DDBL01000223.1 GCA_002333425.1 Leptospiraceae bacterium UBA2033 | reverse complement strand
TTCGGGTTTCAGAAGTCCTCTGTAAACGTCTACGGCATACGCGATTGCCTGGAAGGTATAAAAAGAAATTCCCAGTGGCAAAATAAACCCTATCGCTTTAAACTCCGACGGATTACTTCCATTTACCCCAAGGTCATGTAAAATAGAACGCAAGAAGTCAGTGTATTTGAAAAAAACTAAAATTCCTAAGTTTACAACCAAAACAAAATAGAGCCAGAGTTTTTTCGTATTTTGTTTTTCTGTTTCAAAAATGCGAATCGAACCAATAAAAGTCGCAATAAACGACAAAAGAAGTAAGGGAACAAAGGCTACTTTTAGGCAGGCATAAAAATACACCGAAGCCCAAAGTAGCAGTTTACGCTGTTTATCCTCTTGTCGAAAAAAATAGAGAGGGAAAATGATTAGGCAGAATACATAGAAGTGGAGGGAATTAAATAACATAGTTTTTTTGTGGAATTTAGTTTTAAATTAGTATAAAGGCTTACTCACCTGTCATTCCCGAAATTTTTAATCGGGAATCTCTACATCTTGAGACCCCCGATAGAAAATTTCGGGGGTGACAAAGCAAGGATAATCTTCTGTAACATATCATTTCCCTAAAGAGTCCAGTACCTCCTGAGTTTTCTTTTTTACAATTTGATACACCCACTCATTGCCCAGAGCGGTATAGTGTCCATCACCAAAAATGTAGTAGGGGCGAACATTCATTTGCCCGTTGTAGGTCATTTCTTTGGTGTATTCGTTTAAATCTACAAAGTCGATTTTCTTTTTTTGTAAATANNGCAAGAAACAAAACAAGTTTGATATTTCTTTCTTCGGTGAGTTTTACCATTTTTTCTATCTGTTGGAGCATTCCTTGCGGTATATCGAAATTTACCGGTGAGTCCGAGCATTCATCTGCTGGATAGACTGGAGCGGCAAATGGATCTCGTTTTTCTGGTCGGATGAAATCTTCTTTTAGACTGTAAGGTGTGTAGGGGAAATATGCATCACTACATCTATCTGCGGGTAATAGGGAGTTTAGGCAATCGCGTGTCTTCTTGATTTTTTGGATAGGCCAGATGAATGTTTCATTAAAACGATAAATCAAATTTTCCTGTGTCATTTTTAGAGCAAGGAAGAGATAACTGTATTTAGCCAGTTGGAATTGGGCTTTAAATAATAACATTGCAGTTGGATTGTTTTTTTTGCTGTAGAAAGTAACTTCGTCTATGTTGTCTCCGTTACTTGGAAAGTAATACAGGATTTTTGTGTTTAATACGGGAAGGAATTTTTCTAATTTCAAATTGATATGTGAAGGTCCATAAGCATCTACACCAAGGTTTAATGCTTGGTAGGAATTACCTTTGTTATCCTTAAATTCATTTAGCTTATTGCAAAATGTATCTTTATCACTGACACCAAAACCCATTGTTACCGAATCGCCGATGCACACAATTTGTGGGAGCGAATTATCCACATTAGGCGATCCGCGAAATCCAAGTTCGTTTGTTGTAAAATCCATCTCAAAGAATTTTTGAAAATGTTTGACGTGAACGTTTACGTTTGGCTCTAAGTCGATTAGATAATTTGGTTCAACTTTGTGATAGGTTTTTTGGATTCGATAAAATTCGAGTGCTGAGGGGCGGACAATCCAGAGTAACCCCTCTGAAATAAGAAGGATACAAAAAATATTTAGAATAAATTTAATCGGCATTTCTGTATTTACTTTTGATTTCTTCTGCTTTTTCGGGCATTTCGGCTATTTCATAACAAGCAGCCCAACTTCGGTAAAAGAGTTTAGCATATTGCGCTTCGAAGGAAATCTGTATTTTCTTGGCAGTATTTTTCGCCTCGTCTTTTTTTAACATACAATTATATATATCGTCTAGAAGTTGAAAAGTTTGTAGGTCAAGTCCGACTGTAAGTTCCCCACGCAGTTTTTTAAGTTTTGCAAATTCTCTATTTAAAACATAAGAATCAAAGAGTTTCATTGTTACTTCCATGTCTGTCTCTGATTCTCTTCTTGCAATTTCTAAATGATGAATCGCTACATCCTGAGATTCTGGTGACTCAGAAAGGATAAAGCCTACTCGTTTATTTGCAAAAGCATAGTCTGGATTTACCTCGAGCGCTCTTGTGTAATCATAGAGGGCTTCTGCTTTTTTCCCTGCCTGTTCTTTTTTGTAAGCTTCTTGGCTGATTTGTTTTTCTCTCGAACAATTTAGGAATACTATTAGAAATAGCCCAAAGAATGTGTACTGAAAAAATAAATACTTAAAATATGTTAAGTTTTTTTCTTTAAAAGTGTTTTTTTTATTGCTTATTTTTCGCTGCATATTATGTCTTATTTTAGTATTGATTTTGCCTCTTATAGACATGTAAATAGAGGTGATAAAATCTTTAAAACTTTTTTCTAAATGTTATGATTTTATATAAAAATTTGTCTAGTACAAGAAAGGCTCAGATAAAAAAACTTTGTCTCATAGAGAAAAAAATCAAAAAAAGCTAAGAGTTCGACCGATTCTGTTATTAATCAAGTGTAGAGTGAGAAAAAAAATTGGCTAGCAGTGCTCAAGTAAAATTACTTCAAAACTTTCAGGAATATCTTTCCGTAGAAAAAGGATTAAGTGACAATTCTATTTTTTCGTATGGATATGATCTAAACAAATTCAAATCCTATTTAGATAAACAACAAATTGACCTTCTCAATGTGCAATCCAAAGATATTATGAAATTTTTAGTCGAAGAAAAAAGTCGAAAAATTTCCTCTAAAACACTTGCGCGAGAAGTAGTTGCCATAAGACAATTTTATAAATATTTGCGCGACGAAAAACAACTTGATTTTAACCCTACTGATAAAATTGAAACTCCAGAGGTAATGCGTGCGATTCCCGATCATCTCACACTTGACGAAATCAACGAACTCTTCGACAAAATCAAAGAAGACAATATCTACGAACTTAGAGATAAATGTATTTTCGAGTTACTATATTCTTCTGGTCTTAGAATTTCCGAAGCGTGTAATTTAAAAATAGAAGATATAGATTTAGAAAACATGTCTCTTGCTATTGAGGGTAAGGGCGGTAAGGCGCGACTTGTTCCGTTCGGGGAAAAAGCATTAAATATCATCCAACGTTATCTAGAAAAAAGTCGTCCTGAAATTTTAAAANNACTCCGCATACTCTACGTCATTCGTTTGCAACTCATTTACTGGAAAACCACGCAGATCTTCGCTCTGTTCAAGAGTTACTCGGACATATCGACATTTCTACAACTCAGATTTATACGCAAATGGCAAACAAATCTCTGAAGGAAGTTCACAAGAAACATCATCCTAGAGGTTAACGAAATACAAGAATTTTGCCACAGAGGCACAAAGACACAGAGGGTTTAATTATTGATTGGATTAGCGTAGATAAATTATTCTCAATTTCCGTTTATGGATAAAATACATTTTATCCCAAACTCTGCGGCTCTGTGCCTCTGTGGCATATCTTTCATTTCCTAAGTTTTGAAAAGTATAGCTCCAATATCTCTTGGTATCTTATATAACCAATAAAATTTCCCTTTTCATTAATCACTGCCGCCTTATCTAGATTATGCGCTAGTAGTAGATCAAGAGCTTCTCCTAGGTTTTGTTTTATAGAAATTGCTGGAATTTCATCCATAAAAGTTTCGATTTTACTTTTGGTCTGCACTTGCATAATCTTTAGTGTTGAAATAAACCCTAAGTATTTTTCGTTTTTGTTTACTATGATAAAATCTTTTTCATTAGTTTTTAGTGCTAATTTTTTCAGTGTTTGCATGGACTGTGTATTTTTCACAATAGCTGAATTGTGTAGATATTTTTTGTAGTGGTAAATGGGCATTGTCCGCAGTATATCGGTTTGAATATCCCAATGGTGAGCGGGTGAGTGAAATCTATCCAGAGTCTGACCTTGGTAGAGGTTTAATTTTCTGGAAAGTAGGAATACTACAATCGAACAAAACATGAGAGGCGGCAGTAACACATAACTACCGACCATTTCACAGACCATAATCATGGCAGCAATAGGAGCACTAGCTACACCTGCGTAAAATGCACCCATTCCAACCAGAATGAAACTGCGATAGTGCTCTGCATCCAGGTTATAGGCAAGTCCTGCAATTTCAGCCACAAACATTCCAATTGTTCCACCTAAAAAAAGAGAGGGACCAAAAATTCCACCAGAACCACCAGAGCCAATCGTAAGAGAAGTAACAATGATTTTAAACCCAATCACAAATAAAACGAATTGAATCAATTCTAGTCGAGGTATATCTGTATAAGTCTCTGGTTGAAATAAAAATTTTTGGATATAAGTTTCGCCTGTACCTGCTACGACTGGAAAAAAGAAATAAATTCCTCCACAAATGAGTCCACCAATTGCCGGCTTAAAAGGGGGATAAATATTCCAGTTGAGGAAAAATGATTTTACCCGTTGAATGAATTTAACAAGAGTTAGCCCGACAAAAAAACAAATAACTCCAAGAAGTGGATATAAAGTAAGATACTTTGGTTCAAGTTCTCTTAGTGTAAATAAATCTCTATGCACAAGTCCAAAAAAACTAAGTAGAAAATAAGCTGATACAGAGGAGATAATGGCAGGGATTAGAGCATCGCTTTCAATATCTTCTTTGTATACCATTTCAATTGCAGTAATAGCTCCGCCAAGAGGTGCTTGGAAAATAGTTCCAAGAGATGCAGCAGCTCCGGCTAATAAGAGTGTTCTCCTTGCCCTAGCTCCTCCACCGAATAGGTTGTTAATTTTGGAGCCTATACTTGCCCCTATTTGGGCGGAAGGACCTTCTTTTCCGGCACTTCCACCTGAAGAGAGTGTAATAATAGTCACAATTGATTTATAAACAGAAACACGACCACGCATTTCTCCATTTTGGTTGTGAAATGCATCCAGTAGACCGTCTATTCCATTTCCTTTTGCTTCAGGACAAAGATAGTGTGTGATAAAACCAACTAATACTCCACCAAGAGCGGGTAATAGTAAATAGAACCAGTTTGGTTCAAATGAATATAGATTACTAAATGGGATAGAGTTAAAATGAAATAATCCCTCTGTAAAGTTAAGGATTTTAGAAAATAGAATTACAAAGCACCCAGTGATGGTGCCTGTAAGAAACGAAAGGAAATAAATATGTAGGCTATTTTTTATTTTGAGCATAATTGCAATTGATTTAACGGAGAGAATTTTTAGAATCTCTATCCAGAAAATACGAATTGCTCATATGGGAAAACAAAAAATTACAAAGTAAACGCTGCTTCGATTACTGATTTTAGTTCCTTTTCAATATTTTTTTTGGGATTTTTTCCTGTCATGCATTCATCCATGTGATTGGATACATATGCCTCTCCAAATTTTTTGAGAGCATTGTTGGCTGCTTTTATCAAATGCATTGTTTTGATACATTCCATTTCTGCATCCGATTCTAGATTTTTTTTGATACTTTCTAATTGACCTTGGATTCTGCTTAATCTGGAAATCAAATCTGTTTTTTGTTTATTCATAAAATTTTCCTACTATAACTTTTATCATAGTATACCCTCTAAGGTATACAGGTCAAATAAAAAATTTTATACTTGCAATTTTAAAGTATCATACCCCCTATGGTATTTATGAAACTAAATATGGTTAATTTAATTTATCTAGCAATGGGATCTCTAGGGATTTTCCTTGCTCTAAAATTATTCAATGGAGGAGTATCGGCTGTGGACAAAAAAGATGTGATTTCGTATATCAAAGAGGGTGCGTTAATTGTAGATGTTAGAACAACTGAGGAATATGCCTCTGGTCATTACCAGAATGCAAAGAATATTCCAGTAGATCAAGTTGAGTCTAGAATCAAAGACTTTGGCAACAAAGAAGGAAAAGTTGTGGTGTATTGTAGATCTGGCGGAAGATCTTCTAAAGCAAAAGCAATTCTAGAAGCTAATGGATTTAAGAATGTAGTAAATGGTGGCGGTCTATCAGACATGCCAGAAGTAAAATAAAAGGAGAATTTTTATGAAATGCAATATGGGAAACACTGATCGTATTATTAGAGGCATTGTAGGACTAGGAATTGTAGGAGCTGGAGTTTATTTTTCTTCTTGGCTCGGGTTAATTGGTATTATCCCAATTGGCACCGCGATTTTTAGATTTTGTCCTGCGTATGTTCCTTTCAAAATTTCTACTGAAGAGAAGTAGGACTTAGTAAAACATTATTTTCTCACTGAGCACTCAGAGAACACAGAGAAATAAGTAACCTCCGTGAACTGAGTGCTTTCTGTGAGATATAATTTTTAGTTTTTACAAAGCCCCATCTTTTTATTTAGACTGTAATTAATTTTTTACGCAAAATCAACCCAATAGAACTTCCAAAAACGATAAGTGCTATCGCTTTCAAAATATTATCGCTAGAATCTCCAGCTTTTAAGTAAGCCATAAGTCTACTTGGCTCTGATGGCAGTGAGTAAACTTTATCGGGGCTAACAGTTGTATACCAATCTTTATCGTTTACACCTCTTGATGAAGCCCAAGAGTTAAACTTAGGATAGCCGGTTTCATTCGTTTTTCTGATGTCCTTACTTTCCAATTGCCAAGCCCAAACTCCAGGAATGGAAATTGCCCAAGGAAATCCGTTTGTATCTAAATAAATTTCTTTGCTCTCATCGTCTTTATAGATTCCAGGAAAGTGAACTTCATAGTATTGTTTGTAAATCGTATTTGCTCTTGGAGCTTTTTTCGGATAGTCTGTTTTGGAGTTCAGTTTACATTTTCCTTCTCTATCATGAAAACTATTTTCATTTCGATTGCTCATGCCGTTAGAATTTACACCTGTACTGTTTCCAGTGTTATCCTCATCTACTCCATCTAAGTCATTTCCATGTCCTCTGTCTTTGTCAGTGTCACAAGTGAATAAAGGTTTGGATAAAACTTTGATAAAAATATCATAAGGTGCAGCACCTAGAATATTTCGACTTACAGGTGTATTAAATACGATTTTCATTTTCGCAATATGACCTGGGCGAAAAGATGAGTTTAGATTTACATTACTCGCAGAAATTGTTTTGCTACTATCACCAAGTAATGGTAATCCGTCTTGTAGATCAGTTGCCGTCGGATTGAATTTAGAAATTCCAGTGTTTACAACATTTCCTTCTGCGTCAGTTACAGACGTTTCAAAGGAAATATTTAGATCAGACGGTAATCTTAGATTTAGAGAGTGGGTATATCCAGCTCCTTTCGCAACGTGTTGGTAAGCCCCTCTTACTTCTACAATTTTACCCTGAGCATTCAAATCTTCTTCTGTATAAAATTGGATTACATAATCGTTTAAATCTGCATCTCCCGCTTTTGGGTATAAATCTTCAAAGGCAATTGTGTTTACACCATTTGCTGGAAAACGAATCTTAGTTGCTTTAGTTGGATCATCGGGATAAGCGTCATGAGTATCATCAACTCCGTCTTTGTCTCTATCCGCAATTTGTGTTCCTGTATTGGAAGAGTTGTTTGTTGGTATTGTGATATCGCCGATTGATGTAACTGGTTGTGTGGTTGTATTTCCGCTGGATGTAACAGGGACTTGCAATGGAATGTTTACTGTTGCAGTTGTCGCATTATTGTTAGTAACCACAAGGTCTACTTGTGTGGAAGTTGTAGGAACTGTTATACTTCCACTAATAGATCCAGTTTGATTGGTAACTTGTTGCAAAAGAACATTTCCACTTGTTGAATCTGAAATTGTAATTGTGGAGTTAGATAGTGGATTTCCGTTTGTATCAGTTGCAGTCATATTCACGGGAATGGTTGTGGTTGTGGAAAAAGTAAAGTTAGTATTGGAATCTGCTTGAACAGAAATCAACGCTGTGGATGGTGTTTGCGTTCCTGTAGAATCTGAGGTACTGGTACTCGTTGCTGTGGAAGTAGAAATGTTATTTCCAGAAGTGGGTGTGGAACTTGAGTTGGAAGATGTTGTTTGGTTGCTGGAGTTTGATGTGGTAGAGGAGTTTGAATTTCCAGTTCCGGAACCAGTTGTGTTCGTTTGCGGTGCAACTGGATTGGTAGAAGTGTTAGTCGATGTAGAAGTAGATGTATTGTTTCCTGATACAGTGTTTGTTGTAGTTGGCACTTCCACTACAACAGAATTAGTTTCAGTAGTTGTAGGCACTTCGCTTGGAGTTGTATTTGTGTTTGAGCCTGCAGGATTAGAATCTCCCCCAGATCCAAGGTTTGCTGCTGAAAGTGGATTTTGTTGAATTACTGTTTGTAAGGGTATGTATTGTTTTTTTTTGCCCTCACACCCTATTACTATGATAGATAGCATTAACGCTATTGGTATAAATGTTTTCATTTGCTTATTCTCCATTTCGGGAAAAGTCCCTGTCTCTTTTTAATAGACGAAAAAATTATGCAAATTGCAAGCTTTATTTGGAAAAAAATTATTTCCGTTTCTTTGAGAATTGGTTTTGGTTTTCTGGGGGGATAGTATTTAATTTTTCTTCTAGAATTCTGTTTTTTTCTTTTTCTAAATTCAGTTCATCTTCGATCTCTTGGATTCGTCCTTTGAGAAGTCTTTCGGAATATCCAATTCGAGTAGCAAGAGTTTGAATTAGTTTGAGGGAAAAATCTGGATTCCCCTTGATGAGTGCCTCTAGGTTATTTCCATCGGCAGTTGCGACCACACAATTTGTCATACAAATGGCTGTGGCTGATCTAGGTTGATTTCCCAAAATTGACATTTCTCCAAAAATCTGTCCAGCTTCAACAAATCCGAGAGTGATTTTTTCTCCTGATTCTGTGTGTTTACAGACTTCGATACTTCCTTTTTTGAGAAGGTAGAATTTATTTCCAGAATCATTTTCTCGAAACAAAATAGTTCCAGCAGTGAAGTAGTTATTATGCTCCATAACTGTTGATTCTTTGACAAAAAGTTTACGAATCTTTTTAAAGCCTGGGAATTTGAGATTATATAAAATTCCTTTTCCTAGTTTGTAGAGTTGGTATTGAAATAAAAATCGTTTGAATCCGACAGGGAGTTTTTCAAATCGTATGATACTTCCCATTGGTCTATCAAAATCTTCATGGTTGTCCCAAACCACTTTTCCTTTAATAGCGGGAGACTTAAAGTCAGAATAGAGATAGGAAATTTCTAACTCATGTCCAATTTCCAATGTGTCAAAAGTTCTAAGAAAACTATTAAAGGAAGTTACCTCAGATCCTACCATAGATTTTGTATCAAGACCTTTCTCTATATTTACTTCCATGATTATGGGAATGCTGATGATACTATTCTTGAAGTATTCAGGATTAATTGCTCCAAGTAAAAATAAATTGAAAGCAAGTACAATTGGATAAATTCCAAATAAAGAAATTTGTTCAAAGTCATTTAGTTTTAAATCAAATCGCGCAATGATCTCCGGCTGAAATAAATAAAAAGCAACCGAAATCAAGATTAACATTGCAATAAATATTCCTCTTTTTATATCAATCGAAATCATAAAGAAAGGAACGTACTCTGCATTTTTCTTTCCCATTGAGCGGATAATCCATCTTTCGTACTGAGGTTGTAATTGAATTGCCTCCCAATCTTCTAAAGAAATCTTTTGTTTGATTAGATCTTCTTTTTTAGGAAGTGCTAAAGCTCGCGCCATTAAATATTCTAAAGTAAGAATTAAAAAAACTAATTCAGGTCCGATAAGATAGGTAACTTCATTTCCGAATAACAAAAAAGTATCATAAGCTCCATGAAATAACAATGGAATTGAGTAAGCATAAATAACATTCATCGTTCTATTCAATGGAGTCAAGTAAACTTGTTTTAACGCGAGGTAATACGCTATTATCCCACACGTAGTTATATGAATCGGAACTGACGTAAACATACGAAGAAAAATCATCGAAGAATTGGTTTGGATTGCATAGAAAATATTCTCTAACGCAGAAAAACCAATTCCTAAAAACATTCCAAAACAAACACTCTCATTTACATTCAAATGAGTGTATTGTTTTTTTAGAAGTATGTATAAAAATAGAAACGCACTTGACTTTTCAAATAAAGCAGCATTTACAAAACCTGTAAAAATTTTGGTGTCACTAGGAACAAAATCATCAATCCAAGGAAACACAAGAAGTAGTAGGGCAGCTTGCAAGATACCATATAAAAACGCATCTAAAAAAACAGTGAACCTAGAACTCTTTAGAAAATGTCTTTGGTACAACAAAAGAGACAAAGGTATCGGAAGAAGAGATAGAAAAATTTTTTCAAATGTAAGCAACTAACTAAATCCTTTTACCTTTTTCTAAGAGGTTTTTTCACTTCTTCTTTGAGGTCTCTGTCTCGAATTTCTCTTATAGGCTCTGCTTCTGCCCTCAATTCTTCTTCTAAAATATCATCCGGCTCTTCTTCTTTTACTTCTTGCGATTTGCAAAGTGTTAACTGAAAAGAAAGTAGAACAAACAGTAGGTAAAATAAAATCTTTTTCATAAATTTCTCAAATTATGCTGTTAGACTAAATGAATACTGCTAAATATGCAAGTGAAATTTTTTGACAAGTTGTCTTTATTGAATTTAGTAGGTATACATTTTTGCATAGAAAGCAAGGATTCGCTTAATCCATAGCAAGCCAATGTCATTTAGTTAAGGATTTCCCAGTCATTTCGATTCTTTGAAGGTGTTGGATTTGCTACCAAGCGCAGGGTGGATAATGTTCGAGGTGACAGTAAAACTTAATTGCATTGTCCAGTAGCCCAATGTATGGTTAAATTTTTTCCCTAAGTTGACAGCATTTGGCGAAAGCAAGGGAAGCTAACAAGATTAACAAGATGAATCATTTCGAAAACCAATTTAGTTTGTGTCCAGCAAAAATAGGAACCCATCGGCTGTATCTCTAATGCTTTGCCAACACCTAACGTTGCACCGGCACTACTTGCGGAAATTGCTTCAGATTAGAATTGACAAGCAATTTCATAAAACCAAAAATTGTTTGTCTTGGAAATAATTTTCAGTCACAAAACTTGCAAGTGTTGGTCGGATACTTTTGACGTTAGGCGAAAGCAACAATGAACTTTATAAAGAAAAGGAAATACTATGACAAATGAAAACTTAGATCCTGAATTTTGGGAAACCAACTTTATTGAAAAACAGGAAATGTGGGGCTTAGAGTCATCAAATTCAGCAGTTTTGACAAAAGATTTATTTATTAAAAATTCGGTTAAAAATATTCTTATTCCGGGTTTTGGCTATGGAAGAAATGCACAAATTTTTATAGAAAACGGAATGAATGTTACAGGAATAGAAATTTCAAAAACAGCTATAGCTCTTGCAAGAAAACATTACGGGAGCAGAACAACTATCTATCATGGTTCAGTTACAGACATGCCCTTTGACAATTGCCAATATGATGGAATATTTTGTTATGGTTTAATTCACTTACTAGATATTACAGAAAGACAAAAACTAATTTCAGCCTGTAATAACCAACTTTCAAATAATGGTTATATGATTTTTACAGCTATATCCAAAAAAGCTCCTACTTATGGCAAAGGCAAGTTGATAAGCAAAGACCGTTATGAAATATTTGAAGGCGCTAAAATATTTTTTTATGATATGGAATCAATCCAAGCAGAATTTGAAAAGGTAGGACTACTTGAAGTCAGTGAAGTTAAGGAAAACCATCCTCTATTTCTAATCACATGTAAAAAAAACGAAACTTAAACACTGAAAAAATATTTCTGCTTAGGTTTCTTTGACATCTGTGCCTCTTAAAGATGTAAGTTTGCGAAAGTCCGAGTTATTGCACTATAAAGTAATATTTAAAGAGACATATTTTAATTGCATAAATCCCCTTTTATAGAAGCATTTACATAAATGGACATAATTGCAAAAATAACTGGAATAGAATACAAAATTCATGTAAAGGAAGAGCTAAAAAAATTTAGTCCTGCGGAATTTAATATTAATGAGTTGCCAGCTAGTTTTATATTAGAAGATAAAAATGTTTCTTTTGCAATTAGTAAATGGGTTTCTCCCAAAAGAACTCGTTCTTATCCTTATGAAAGAGTATACAATACTCTAAGTTCAACGAAGAAAATTACGATTATCCCCATCGTTAAAGATGAAGGATTTGAAGGCGACCGTGATTTCATTCAATGGGACACTGTATCAATGATGAGCCTTTTGGATGTCTATGTTATTCTTGCCTATTATGAAAAAGCGGAAAAACATAAAAGCCGCAAAGACAAAATTACTAATCAATCTTTCAATAATGATTTTATATTATCTAAAATTAAAGAAATAAAAAATTATCATAGCTCCGCTCTTCATTGGAATATAAATGAACTGAAAATAAATTTATATAATTTGATGGATAAGGTAAAACACTCTTATTCGCAAATCGAAACTGACCTTAAAACAAAATTACATTCTACAAAAGGATTGGATGATTTTCAAAAGCAGATTGAAAAAGATTTAGATTTCTTCATGGACAATTCAAGAAAAAAATCTATGGAGGCTCAATCCAGAGAGATTGAAACAAACCAACCAAAGGAATTTTTAAAAACTTTAACAAAGGCTAAAATTACAATTACAAACTATCTAGGTGGAAAATATTTTCTTACCATTGATGAAATTGAATTGGAAGAAAANNAAAAATAAAGTGTAAACCAATTTTAAATTTAACTTCTTTAAAACTAAAAGGTTCCATCCAGTCCGATTCAACTGAATTAGATAAATTTTTTAAAGCCAATGCTTTCAATGAAAGAAATAAAGAACTGATTAAGAAAATTTTCCAAGAAGCTAATGAGAATAATTTCCTCGTCCGAATAAGGGGAACCAAGTAAATGTTAATAAAAAGCCCTCTTAGATACCCCGGTGGAAAAAGTAGAGCCATTGAACTCATTTCTACTCTCGTTCCTGACTTTCAAGAATTTAGAGAGCCCTTCGTTGGAGGCGGTTCTGTTTTTATCTACTTAAAACAAAAATATCCGAATAGAAAATTTTGGATTAATGATTTATATTTTCAACTGTATACTTTTTGGGATATGTGTCAGAAAGATTTAGATGCTGTAGTGAAGCAAATATGGATTTGGCGCAATCAGTTTGAGAATGGAAAAGATTTGCATAAATTTTTAAATGAAAATATCTCGAAGTTTAATTCTGTTGAAATCGCAAGTGCCTTTTTTATTTATAATCGAATTACATTTTCTGGAACAAGTGAGTCCGGTGGATTTTCGGAACAAGCATTTCGTGGAAGATTTACTGAATCTAGTATTGTAAGACTACAAAATATGAATCGTATTTTAGAAAACTTACAAATTACAAATTTAGATTTCGAAGAAGTTGTAAACGAAAAAGGGAAGAATGTTTTTATATTTTTAGACCCTCCTTATTATTCCGCCACAAAGTCAGCCTTGTATGGAAAAAATGGGAATATGCACAAAAAATTCGACCATGTAAGATTTGCTGAAACAATGCGGAATTGTAAACACAAATGGCTTATTACTTATGACGATTGCGAGCATATACGAGAACTATTTCAATTTGCCAATATCATGTCTTGGAATTTAACTTATGGAATGAGAAATGTAACTGATTCATCTGACCAGAACGGCAAAGAGTTGTTTATCTCTAATTATTTAGAAGAACTTCCGTCTATGAAACAATTGGATTTATTTTCAAGAAAACCAGTTTTAATTTAAAAAAAATATTTTTTAATTCAATCAAGTTTCAATTTGCCTCTCACGAAGATTTTTATAATCTCAGAAAGTATTTGAGAATGAGGTAAGGAACTTATCTAATGAAAACATTAGCTGTCTTGCAATGTCATTTAGTTAAGGATTTTTTCACCAAATTATGCTCAGTGAATTAATCGAATCCGTGCTTTGGTGGCAAAATGGACTGGGTAGTAAAAGGAATGCTAGAATAATTTAAGAAAATCATTGCAGCTAAATAGGGCAGGTTATTCAATAACCTATGAGTCATTCGAGGGGAATATGTTTAATAAAAATTTTTTCTATATAAGTATCATTTTTTTTAGTTTTTCTTTTTTAAGGGCAGAGGTTTCAGTTGATGTCCATGTAAAAAATTTGTCCAAAGGAACTGAATCCGAAAAAATGGCAGCCTGTAATTTTCTTGGAAAAGAAAAGTCAGAAAAAAAATACATTTCTGAAATTCAGGAAACTTTAAAGCTTTCGGATAATTCTAAGGTGGCAATCGCTTGTGCAAATGCGTTAGGGTATATCCAAGAAAAAGGAAGTTCCACCACGGCTCTCAAAAATAAAATCATGTCAGAATCCAACACGGATGTGGTTTATGCGTGTTTGGTGTCAATTTTAAATATCGCCATTAAAAATGGTTACGAGCCAGACGCAAAGTCCGCAGTTCAATATGCAGACATAAATCACAGAAACGATGAATTTGTAGCAGACTTGATTGACAGAATCAAAATAAAATTTAAAGAGTAAGCTATGTTATCCGCGTTAGAGATTACCCGCTATTCTAGAAATATTCTTCTTTCTGAAGTTGGTCGAAAGGGACAAGAAAAGCTAAAAGACTCTGTTGTCACAGTAGTCGGAGCGGGTGGACTAGGAAGTCCCGCCTTATACTACTTAGCTGCTGCAGGTGTTGGAGAAATTCGAATCATCGACTCTGATAAAGTGGATCTAACAAATTTACAACGCCAAATTCTTTACTCTACCAATTCAGTAAATAAGTCTAAGTCCGAAGAAGCAAAAGAAGTTATTACAAATCTCAATTCCAATCTTAAAATTGTTTCGCATAACGAACGATTAACCGCTTCCAATATTGAAAGTATTTTTAAAGGCTCTCATTTAGTCCTAGAAGGCTCTGATAATTTTGAAACAAAGTTTTTAGTGAATGATGCTTGTCATTTTTTAAATATTCCCCTTATCATCGCAGGAATTTTGCGCTTCGAAGGTCAAGTCCTTGGAGTTCTCCCAAATAACACTTCCTGTTATAGATGTATCTTTCATTCCCCACCCGATGCAGATAGTGTTCCCAATTGCGCCGAAGCGGGAGT
>DDBL01000245.1 GCA_002333425.1 Leptospiraceae bacterium UBA2033 | reverse complement strand
TTTACCACGGATGGACACGGATCAACACAGATGGATTTTGCTTTATAAGTCTGCATAGCTTAAAAATGAAATCCTTTTTCCGCAATATAATCCTGATTTTTATTTTTTTATCCGTGTATATCTGTGTTCATCCGTGGTAAATTCTTCTAAGCTGCTTTTTTTTGTTTTGCGATTAGGTCGATGATTTTGTCCATGATTTGCATGAGGTCAAAATCTTTTGGAGTAAAAATTTCTTTGACGCCAATTGACTTCAAAGCGTCAAAATCAGACTCAGGAATAATTCCACCGAAGATTACAGGAATATGGTCGAACGCCTTATAGTGAATTAACTCTTCTTTGATTTGTTCTGCAATTTCTTTGTGTGAACCAGAGAGAATAGAAATTCCAATTACATCTGCATTTTCTTCGACAGCACTTTGTACAATTTCTTGCGGAGTGAGGCGAATGCCTGAATAAATCACGTCAAACCCTGCATGTCTTGCGGCTATCGCTATCATTTCCGCACCGTTGGAGTGACCGTCAAGTCCTGGTTTTCCCACTACGATACGAGGACGGTTTCCGGTTACTTGAATAAATTTTTCAACTTTCGCACGAATGGAATTTACTAAATCACTTTCGATTTTTAGTTTTTGTCCTTCTACGCCTGTCGCTGGTTGGTAGGTTCCGAATACACTTCTAAGAGTATCCGCCCATTCTCCAGTGGTAATTCCTGCTTTTGCGCACTCAATCGAGGCTTGCATCATATTGACTTTGTTCTTTGCCGCTTCCGTTAATGCGTCTAATGCTCGTTTGGCTCTCTCTGGGTCACGTTTGGATTTGGTTTCGTTTAAGAAATTTAAAGTCAACTGGGCAGAAGCTGGGTCTACTTTGAATATACCGCCATCAGTGTCGGTCATAAGAGGAGACTTGATTCCATCAGTCCATTTGTTTTTTCCGACAATGGTGAGTTCGCCGGAATTGATTTTTGCCATACGTTCGGATTGAGATTTAACTAGTTGGGATTTCATGTAACCATTTTCGATTGCTTTGATTGCCCCGCCCATTTCTAGGATTTTGTTGATCTCAGTGTATGCTTCTTCTTTTAAAGAGTTGACTTTACTCTCAATGACTTTTGAGCCATCAAAAAGATCTGGGTATTCGAGTAGGTCGGTTTCATACGCCAAAACTTGTTGGAGTCTAAGTGACCATTGTTGGTCCCAAGGTCTTGGCAAAGAAAGTGCTTCGTTCCAAGCGGGAAGTTGTAGCGCACGACAACGAGAATTTTTGGACAACGTTACGCCTAACGTCTCAATTAAAATTCTCCAAGCGTTGTTTTCGGGTTGTTCTTCTGTTAGTCCGAGAGAGTTTACTTGAACACCGTAACGGAAAATTCTGTACTTAGGATTTTTAACCTTATAGCGGTTAGTTGTGATTTCTTCCCACATTTCCGAGAAGGCACGCATCTTACACATTTCTTCTACAAAACGAATTCCTGCGTTTACGAAAAAAGAAATTCGCCCGACGCATTTTTCAAATTCTTCTTCACTAAAACAATTTCTTTCTTTGATTGCGTCAAGGATTGCCATTGCTGTCACTAATGCAAATGCCAATTCTTGGACAGGAGTTGCTCCTGCTTCTTGTAAATGGTAAGAGCAAATATTGGATGGATTCCACTTGGGAACATTTCTTAAAGCGTATTCATACATGTCCACAATGATACGAATGGAATGCTCTGGTGGGAAAATATAAGTTCCACGGGCTAGGTATTCTTTGATTATGTCGTTTTGAGTTGTGCCTTCTAGTTTGTCTGTAGGAACTCCTAATTCGTCAGCTAGTGCGACATAAAGAGAAAGTAGCCACATCGAAGTTCCGTTGATGGTCATGGAGGTGTTCATTTCTCCGAGTGGAATTTGATCGAAAAGGATTTTAAAATCGTCTAGGGAATTAATTGGAACTCCCACTTTTCCGATTTCTGGTTTTGCAATCGGATGATCCGAGCTATAGCCGCACTGAGTTGGCAAATCAAACGCAATCGAAAGTCCAGTTTGTCCTTTAGAAAGATTCTTTCGGTAGAGTTCGTTGGAAGATCTGGCGTTTGTATGACCCGCGTAGGTTCTAAATATCCAAGGTTTGTCCTTGGTTGGGTTTCCATTTTGATCGTAGATTTTGTGAGTTTGTTTATTTTCCATAGTTTCCTTCATTCACAGCAATTTTTGATATTATAATTTCAGCCATATTTTTACATAGTCTTAGAAAAAATATGTTACTTTATAAAGAAAAAGAGCCTCCGGTAAATTACATGGGATTTTTTTTATCCCTGATTTTGCTTTCCATTTCTCTATTTTTATTTTATTCTTTTAAAGGTGAACCAAAAAATCAAGACTCATTTCTCCGTTTAGCAAATTTAAAATCACTTTCTGAGTCGGGGCACTTGCGAACTTTTTCGGAACCATTTTTACCATTTTTGCTTTATACTTGGAAAAAAATTACTACTCTTAGTTATATCAATGCTTACCAAACTTTTATTTCTTTTTTGCTCAGTCTATTTTTGCATTTGATTCTGCTTTCTTTTCGAAAATTTGAGTGGCGACTGAATCATTATTTCATTGTATACCTAATTGCATTTGCTCCGTTTTCGATTTATCTTCCGTTTGAGTATTTGGAAGAGATTTTGTGTTTAATTATCATACTACTTTTACAAGTAGATTTTAAAATGGAAAATCCAGGGGATTTATTCAAATTAGTAGTTTTAACTTTTTTAGCGTTTGTTTCTAATTTGATGATGTTTCTTTTTGGTTATACTCTTTTTGTAATTTTAAATTCTACTTTATTTATGAACAAACAAAAGGCAAAACCAACTGTATTTTACAAAAAGAGAAATGTAGCAGGGCAGATGCTTTTGATTTACTTGATTACGTTTTTTGTGTTTCTAATTATTGCCATTGGGTTTAAGTTTTTTGGATCTGATTCGTTTAGTTTTATCATTCAGAGTTTTTGGAATATTCTTTATAGATTTTTCCCAATTTTTGTGGTCTTAAAGATATTGGAATATTTACTTCGAAAAGAAAAAGAGCTAAATACTCTCGGAACAACTGCGATCGTTTTTTTACTGATTGTTGTTTCTGGATATTTTATGTACAATGCAAAAAATGATGACATAGACTACTTAGAAAAACAAAAAAATGAATTGGTCTCGCTCAAGACAAGAGGAAAAATTCAAGCAAATCAGGCTATTTATGGTTATCCGCTAATCAGTGATTATATGTATTATTACGCTGGTGAAACAGTTTTAACTTCAGAAGTTTCTAAAATGAAAAAAGATGATTTTTTAATCACTCGTGGTATGGTTGTGAGTGATAAACAAATTTTGGAAAAAAGTATGAAATCTGTTAAACCTTTATTCTATCCGCTAGACAAAGATACACTTTTAATTGGAAAAGAACTGATTGATTATCTCATGTTGGATAAATCAGATACAGATACAAAAGCTAAACTTTTTGAGACACTTGCCAAAATTCCACCGATCACTCCATACAACCGAATGAATCGTTCTTTTTCAACTTTATTTGGGTTATGAGTTTCGAGACAAATTACTGGTCAGAAATTTATGCCGGTCGTCTGATTGATGGAACTTTTAACGCAAGTAAACACGCCGATTATATCAAAAGCATTTTTGCGCTCTCTGAATTTCCTATTCGTAAAATTATTGATATTGGATTTGGAAAAGGAAAAATTTTAGAACAAGTAGCAAAAAAACTTCATCCAGATCACATCATTGCCCTTGATACATCCAAATTAATGGTAGAAACATTAAAGAAAAAAACTTGGATTGGAAAATACAATATTGCAATTGCCCATACAAAGTTTGAAGAGTTTAATACTGATTATCTCGAAAAGTATCCTTTAGATTTAGCTATTGCCAATTCAGTGTTTCAATATATAGAAGATGTAGATTTTAGTTTAAAGAAACTAGCGTCTATTGCAAGATTTAGTTACTTTAGTGTTCCTACTAAAAATGATTATCTTAGAATGGAGAATGAATTAAATTTTAAAGATAAATATGCAGCTAGTAGGACTAAAACATTTTACTTAGAAATTTTAAACAAATACTTTACTAGAGTGTCGTTTAACGTTCTGGAAAGTAAAATTGTTCGTGAGCATAGTTATTTTACTGCTGAACTTTATAGAGGTTAATATGAATAAACTTATCTTTTTCTTATTTCTATTTTCGTTTTCGATCTTTGCAGGTGAAGTTCGGGTTTTAACTTGGAACATTCAAAACATTGGTTCTTGTAAAATGCTCGGAGAAAATTGTTCTTCCGCAAACTCTGAAGAGAGATCTGCTTTGATTCAATCTGAGATTCGTAGAATTGTAAAGGGATATGATATAGTATTTATCCAAGAACTTTCTACATCCACTAGTGTTTCTAAAGATGATATAAATGCATTTGTAAATTCTTTGCAAGCTGGTTATAAATGGAAAGTTTCTAAAGACGTAGGAAATACCTCCGGTAACTCGGAACGATTTCTCGTTTTGTACAACCCTATAAAACTAACGTTCGAGAAAGAAACTTATATAGAAAAAGGTTGTATTGTCAGAAGTCCTTATATCATAAAGTTCAAAGAAACTCCAATTTATTTTGCTACTACTCATATTACTGCAAAGAAAAAAGCTATCATTCCTGAAATGTCTTGTATTGAGTCTGGACTAAGAGATGTTTTTGCGAAGTGGGCTCTTTTGGGTGATATGAATGCTGACTGTATTTACTATTCTAAAAATCGAGGACCAATTCACCGCGCTGTTTTTCGAGATGCTAAATGGTATGTTAATACAGGAACTGATACAACTGTTGCAAAAATGGATTGTGCGTACGATCGAATTATTTCTGATAAAACTACCATTGGTCGTAGTGTTAAAGTCATTCGACCTATTTCTTTGAATCCAGCTCTTCCAGAAAAGCGGGTAAGTGATCATTATCCGGTAGAAATTTTATTTGAGTATTAATTTGGGAAAATGTTTTATTAGGATAAGGAAATCAAATCCTATCTATTTTATTTTTCAGTGTCATTCATAAAATATCTTTGACAATTCTATTCTAATAGTATTTTCTATATTCATGGAAAAGTTCGAAGATTCATTTAAGTTTAAATCCTGGCGAAACGTATTACTCAAAAACCAAATTAAAATCAATTCGATTAAAGAATTGCATACAGTAAATAAAGGCAATGGGGAAATGCTTTTTACTCTTGTCCATATTGACGCTGTCGATCCTGACAATCACAAATTATTACCCGTAGTTTTAATTCGAGGTCATTTTGTGTCTGTTGTCACTTGTCTAATCGAAAAAGAAACAGGCAACAAATACTTTCTATTGGTTAAACAAAGACGTGTGGCTAATGGTGAAATATTTTACGAACATCCAGCCGGTATGTGCGATAGTGAACCCGATCCTTGGAAAGTAGCAGTGAAAGAAGTAGGCGAAGAAACTGGTTTACAAATTACACGGGATAACCTTCGTTTGCTTCATCCTGATCCTCTCTATAGCTCAGCAGGTTTACTCGATGAAGCTGGGTATTTTTTCGCTTGCGATATTCCGCTCTCAAGAAAAGAGATAGATACTTTTAGAGATAAACCAGCAGGTGCAATAGATGAAAACGAAGTCATCATTACACATGTATGTACACTCTCAGAGGTATTTAGTCTTATCCGCAACACCAACGGACTTCTCGCAACTTATTTGTATTTGCAAGATGTGAAGGATAGTGTTGGTTGAGAGAATCATCTTCAATTATACGATGGCATCGTATAATTAGCTTGATAATTATACGATACCATCGTATAATGCATTTATGGAAGATTCTCTCTTTTTTTATAACCCTTGGTGGGAAGATGCTAATCCAAAATTTGATTTATGGAGGCGGGAAAATTTCTTTGAAGATATAGAGACTTTACTCTCTGAAAAAAGAATCCTGCTCTTGACTGGTCTGCGAAGAGTAGGCAAGACTAGCCTCATGAAACTTAGTATTCAGCATCTTTTGGAAAAAGGAATTAAGCCTAAAAATATTTTCTATATCAGTATGGATGATTATGTTTTCAAGAATAGCACAATCCATGAAATAGTCGCACTCTATCGTAAAATTCAGAAAGTAAAAACAGATGAAAAAGTTTATCTTTTCTTTGATGAAGTTGCTTACAAAAACGACTACGACATTCAATTGAAGAATTTATTTGATAAAGAAAATGCTAAGATAGTGGCAACATCTTCTTCGAGTTCTTTACTTAGAGATAAGAAGGCTTATCTCACTGGTAGAGCGACTATCGTTGAAATTCAACCCTTAGATTTTTTTGAGTATCTAGATTTTAAAAACATTACTGTAAAGAGAAGGGATTCTGCACTTCTCGATTCTTACTTCAAAGATTATATAAAAATTGGCGGGCTACCGGAGAATATTTTATTTCCAGAAAGACAGTATCTTATGGGTCTTGTGGATGATATTATTCAGAAAGATATTACCGCTTTTCATGGATTGAAGAATGGAGATCTTTTGAGAGATTATTTTTTACTCCTTATGGAGAGAAGTGGTAAACAAATAAGCATTAATAAAATAGCCAATATTTTAAAAATATCTCCAGACACTTCAAAACGTTATCTGTCATACTTCGAAGATACTTATTTAATTCATCTGGTTAGTCGATGGGGCAAAACCAATGAAAAAATTTTGACTCCTAAAAAAATCTATTCCTGTGACTTGGGAATAAAATTTCTATTTCATGGCGACCGAGATATGGGTAGTTATTTTGAAAACTATGTTTATTTACTTCTTAGAAAAAAAAAGAAATTATATTATCTACTCAGTGATGAAATCGAGTTGGATTTTTTTACGCAGGATAAAATTTTAGTAGAAGCAAAGTATGATACAAAGTTAAATCCAAAACAGGAAAAACTCTTTAAAGAATTTAAAGCCAATAAAAAATTTCTCATAGATTCCATTTTGAAAACTTTAGAATTGAAAGAGATATAAAGGCTTTAACGTGAGTTATGAACAGTAGGAAAACCTAATATAGATTAAGATTTAACTAAACCGATTTTAAGCATAGAAAAAAGCTTATGAATCGAAACAAATCAAAATTAACCTCTCTCACAAAACCCGATTATTTATCTAATCGGGTTCAAATCATTTCCAGAAAAATGAAATTTTCGGTCAATCTGGTTACTAAATCCTTGACCATAGTTTCATGGAGTATATAACGCCATGATTATGAATCAATTACCACTTACCACTAATTCAGAATACAATAACCCTATCCGAATTTATAACCAGTTCCTAAAGCAAAGAAAGCTAAAACAGGCAGACAATTTTAAAAATTTACGTTCTTATTTCGCATATCAACTATTTACCAATAAAAAAAGTCAGGCAGTTTTAAGATTTCATAAATTTGCTCTACTCAAATCAATTCAGAACCATTACCTAGATAAAAACGATTACAACAAAGTAGCCATCTACAAAGAATTTTTTGCACGTTCTTTCAATTACAAAATTCGACCGGCAGTAATTGACATAGAAGGAATTCCCGCAATGAAAGACATTGCAAAGATTTTATCTTATTGCACACGTCGAGAATTCGCATTAGTATTTTTTACTTACATCTCAGGAATGAGAAATTTTGAGATCAGAAAAATCCTTCTCACTGATTGCACAATTAGCAGAAATAAAAAGCGCGTAACGATTGCAATTAAAGGTAAGAATTCAAAAAAACGTATTCTATCAATTCCTTTATCTTTATTCAAACTCATTCAGAAAGAATACAAAGGAATCAAATATTTGTTTGAAACCAAAAACGGTGAAAAACTTTCCGGTTCAACTTTACGTTATATTATTTTAGAAGTATCCAAGAGAGTAGGGATTGAAAGAAGAATCACTCCTAAACTTTTGAGAATAACAATACTTAACCACATTTACCAAATCAATCCTAATATGCCGGCTGACTTCATGAGCGAGCGTTTTGGACACACAGAAAAGACAAGAGAGTATTGGTATAAAGTTTTTACAAATTCAGATTCAAAGCATATCGAAACATTAGAAAAGAAAATCGGGAATTTAATATCTAATAAGAGGTTTTTAAAATGAGGCAAAAAGTCATTAGTCTACAAGAGCATAGAAATGAAAAATCAGAAATGGTTTTAGATTCACATTTTAATTCCATTATGCCATTGGTATTCGATGAGAAGGAGCCACAGATTGACAAAATGAAATCAATGCTGAAATATAAATGGAAACAATTAGAAAAAATCAGAAAAGAACACAATTTAACTAGAACTAGTTTTGAAAAACTTCCATCGTCGAAATTAGAAAAATATCTAACCATCGAAACAGAAATATTTTTTATCAAAAATTCAATTGCAAGAATCACTAAAATTATTTTTAGAAAGGGGAAATGAAAATGCAAATAGCACATTTAGATAAACCACTAATAAAACAACCTCACGAATACAACGAGAAAGAACTATTAGCCGCTCGTAAGGATAACGCAAGTAAATTCCTCCAAGCGGAATCAAAAGCCGGAAACGGAAAGCTAATCTTGCTTATGCTCAGGGCGTATCAATTAAGTCCTTCTATCGAATACTTTTTAAATTCGTTTCCGAAGAATGCAACAATTGCAAGGGCTATTGTAGATTTATCTGAGGATGTTTATTGTGAGTAAAATTTTTGATTTATCAATCCGTGTTTGTTCTAATTGCAATTTTTGGAACCAACTAAAATCAAATCCATCTACAGGATTTTGTAACAATCCACAAAGTGCAGTAAATAGAATGCTAATGGAAGAAAATTCTAAATGTGATGAATTCAGATTAAAACACAACGAGGTCAAGAAGTGAAACAAAAGTATTCTAATCAAAACCTATTTGGAGATGTGGCGTAATGGATAATCAAGATTTAAAAGCGGGCGAATTCATTTACTATCGAAACGGTTTTATTTTACTCAGTGGACGTATAGAATCTGTTAATAATCTATATTGTGTTATTAATCCATGTAAACCAGAATCTGATAAAATCGGAAGTGTCATTGATGTAAAATTTATATCTAATATTAGCCGTAAGCGTTCGGAGTTAGAGCAACCAGTTTTAGTATAAGCGAAAAAATTCTTGCCCTTTGGGGCAAATTCTGTAAACCCCCGCTCGGTAGAGCGGAACAACTAAATGAGGAATTCAAAATTTAAGGAGCAATTCAAATGATAGTAGGAACTTTAGAACCAAAAACAAACAAAGACGGCAAAGCATATTTTGACCTAAACATGAAAATACCATTTCAGAAAGAGCAAAGTTTTTATGTAGCGGCTAACGATAAAAAGACAGGCGAAAACTCACCTGATCTAAATATATTTTTATCAGGCAATAAAGCGGGCGCGATTTGGAAAAAGAAATCGAACAAAGGCGAAGATTATTTAAGCGGTTCTGTATTCTGTCTTGGTATGCCTAACAACAGATTAGGATTTGCAGTTTTCAAAAGCAAAGATGAGAAACTAAAAGATGAAAAAGGAAATCCGGTCAACCTCGTTGTAATTAGCGAAGGGGAAAGAAAAGATTCAGATTCTTTTGAAGAACATGCACCGGAAACAGTTTTCTAAACACGGCTTAATTGTAAAGGGCTGGGGAGCTAAGAGCGATTAAGCACCCATAAGAGCAAAACAAGTTTTCCGATTCTTGCCAAAAATCGGATTTTATTTTAAAGGAATTATACATGACAAAACACAAACTAAATGACATTGTTTTAATGTATCATAGAGGATGCCTGGAAAAATGCAGAATATTAAAAATCAATACTCTTATAGGATATACAAGTAAAGGCACAGAAGTAAATCAGGTAATATACACCGTCGAAAATATCAAAAAGAGATTTGCGACAGATTTATACGAACGCGAAATTTTTGTATCAGTAGATGATTTTTTAAAATCAATCAAGCCTATTTTTTTGGATTTTAACTTAGACGAAAATACAGATTATACTGAATCGCATGTAAAATCTTTACTCGATGATTCTAACATTTCTAAATTTTTCGAGATAGCAAAAGAGCTCGAAAAAGCCAAAAAATATCCTCCCTTTTCTTCCTTACATGAAGGCTATGCAGTTTTAAAAGAAGAGGTAGAGGAATTTTGGGATTTAGTAAAAGGTTATAAATACAATGAATCATGGGAAGAATCGGAAGATTTAAAAAAGATAGAAAAAGAACTCATTCAGATAGCGGCTATGGCTGTAAAAAATTTGCAGTTAGTTGATAGTATGAAAGCCAAAATTCAAGGAAAAATTTTATGAAAATCGTTCGTTGTGGTGGACGAACCTGTAAAACCGTCCGCTCACCACAAACACGCCTAAACCTATCAAAAATTATGCCAAATCTCAAAAAAAGCGTTATCCTGACAACGGATGAAATCGGCAATTTTTTCTGCCGATTTTGTCCGTTGTCCATTGGGGCTATGTAATACAATGTTCAACGGACAAAATACGAGGAATGTTTGAAAAAAAGGTATAGAAAGTTGAAACTATGAGCAAAAAGCATAAAGTCCAAAGAAAGGTTGAAAAACAAACTGATTACAAACCTAAAACGCAACCTTCTTTGGATTGGCTATCTTGTAAGCTAAAGAATAACTTTCATACAAAATCTTTCCTAACAGAATTCTTTGATTTAAACTCGAATCATTTTGATATTCAAACAATAAAGCTAAGAGATAAAGTTTTGAAAGATGGGACATTACAGATAGGTAATACTATTATAAAATATTCAAATGGTTTTATCTGGCTAGAATTTCCACAAGAGGCTGACCAGTTTGTAAAACTTACAATTACATCAGCTGGATTCAGTATATATTTTTTAGAAAATGATTTAGATAAGTTCTTACAATGGATTTATAAAAATTCCCCTGTTCATGAAGATCAATATGGAATAAATTACATTTCTGGAATTACTAGAATAGACATTGCTTATGATGATACTACAGGGCTAATTCCTATGTCTAGAATTTACAAATGGGTTCGTAATAGACAAGTGAAAACCCGTCTTAATTATGCTCGACCTCAATACAAAATTAGTTTAAAGACAGGAAAAAGAACAGAGGGCTTTACATGGTATTTAGGAGAAAGAGAAAATTCGCTTTTTATTCGTTTCTATGACAAAGCGGCGATGCAACGAGAATTGAAAATCAAACTTGAGGATGAAGTAACTATTTGTAATCGAATGGAATTTGAGTTAAAAGACAAATTAGCAAATGAACTTTTTTCTAAATATGTAAGCGAGCCTGATTTTGATTTCAGAGAATTTTTTCAGGATAAAATTTCTTTCAAATGGAGATCAATAGAGCCAAAAGAACCACATAAAGAACGGATTGAAGATGCTGATGAATGGGCTGAGTTTATGCATTTTTGTGAACCTCACAAGCTTTCACTTCCTAAAGACAGATATAATTATGATACTCTAAGAATTTATATGGAAAAAAAAGTAGCGTCTGCATTAGGAACCTATTTAGCGATTAATGGAGATTTCGAAACTATTTTAGAAGAGTATGCCAAGAAAAAAGAATCAGGTAAGCTAAATTTAAAACATATGCAGTTATTAGATAGTAACCCCATAAGATTAGATTCAGAAAAATCCGTAATTTTAAGAATCAAAAAAATCAGGAAGGCTAGTTGATGCTATCAATAACCGACATTCAAAAAATCAAAAGAGAATCAAAAAATAAACTTAATAAAAAAGATGAACTCCTTGCAATTCTGATTCCAGTAAAAGAAAAAGAAAGTCTTTGGCAGTATGCAGAAGTCGAAGTATTTGACCCCACGACTAGAGAGATTATTGATAGAAGTTCTTTTATTCATGTCATAAATCAAATTATCACTAATCCAGATTATCCGCTCATGAGTAATTTTAAACATAGAGATAAGAAAACAGCATGAATTTAGAACAAAGGAAAATGATAAATGAAAACAAATCTTTTTAAATGGGTGTTAGGCGGGTTAGGTGTTGTGGTTATTTACGATATACTTTTTGGAGAGGATGTTTTTAAATATATTAAAAATCCGAATCCTGAATTTATAGCAATGAAACCAGGTGATTACGGACAAACAATTCCTTGGCTTAAAGATGTAGGCAAATTGGAGTTATCCCATATCGGAATGTTAAGCGAAGATGGCGGGGCAGGTATTCCCTATATGCAGTCAAGTTTTACTTCTATAGATAAAACGATAATTATTAAGCCTGGTAAGGTTTTTATCGCAGATAGAGAATTGAAAGGTTTCTTTTCTCCACATCCAGAATACAAAGATGTTTTAACTTCTAAGAAAGATTTTTTTTTCCGCTGTGTAGTTTCGTACATAGATAAATACTATGAGTGCAATAAATTAAAAATGAAAATAAATTAAAATCAAACTGATACTTTTGATTCAAAAAATACTTTGTTAAAATCTACCAAAAAAGAATAGACCGAAAAAGAATATTTTGTATAGATTCTCGAAGGAAAATTTATAGAAAATCATGTCAACTCTCAGCTTACAAAAATTAAAATCTTTTGAGCAAACAGTAAATTACATAAAAAAAAATATTACTGAATACTGGACTGACATTTTATTATATCCTGAATTATTGCAATTATCCCCTTTCCAATTTTTTAGATTTATACAACGCTGTCCATACGTTGCAGACCCAAAAGGAATTGAGTTTGTTACTAGACCAAAAATTTTATTGGAAATATATTTTTCAGATAATTCATTTTATTTTGATTGTGATGATAGAACAGGTCTTTCAGGGGCGTATTTCAAGGCTAGAAATAAATTATTTGGAGAGAAAAACACCGGAAAAATAATAGTATCCGGTGAGCCTCAAGCAGTAAAAAAGACAATGGATTTATCAGGCTTACCGCATTATATCAATGTTCCTCATCATGTTTATTTACTCGTAAATGGGTATTCCTTTGATCCCACATATCCAGAGAATCAATATGGTAAAAAGCTTTTTAAGGAAGCGTTTTACAAAGAGTATCCGGTCAATTTAGATTAACAAAATATTTTCCATCGTTTTAATAAAAAAGATTAATTTGATACAAAGTATCATTGTTTTGGTTTAAAATAAAAATTAGTTTCCAAAAAAATCATATCAGATAAAACAAAAAATCTAATATGACTATGCTTGCTTACTTAGAAGGTTCGAATCAACCAAGTGCTATCAATCAAGATTTATTGATTGATAGCACAGGGACTATTTTTAATTATTCGCATTTAGCAGGCGGTTACTCACCAATAGCCCACATTTCCGATTTTGGTATTAATGACATTGATCAACTTCACGGCTTAGAAGGTTTTGAAGAGCTAGAAACTGAAGAGNNAAAGCTCCAAAGATGCCTAAAATGAAAGCTCCAAAGATGCCTAAAATTAATACTAAAGGAATTACTAAAAGCTTTTCTAATGCAACCAAGGGACTTTCTAAATCAGTATCTAATGCAAGTAAGGGATTATCCAAATCCGTAAACCAAGCGGTAAAATCACATTCTAAATTTGTGAAGAATATCGCAAAGGATGCAGGTAAAGCAGTTAAAGGTATCGCAAAAGGGGCGGGTGATTTAGTGGAAACTTTATTACAACCACCTCCAACGATGGAGGATGTAACCGAAAATACTGAAGATGAAACGATAGACGAAACTGAAAATATCGAAGATGAAACTTTAGAAGAAACGGAAAGTATCGAAGATGAAATTCCACAAGAAACGGAAAGTATTGAAGATGAATTCTTTGACGAAATAAATCAAGTCGATTCAGGTAAGGGAGTAATAATGATAAAACCCTCAAATGAAGAGGAAACACAAATGGAAGATTCTGAATTTTTAGAAGATAATACTGTGGGTTGTAAGATTGACAATGATGGAACTATCTATAAATACTCTCCCATAAACCAAGGATACGTCGAATTATCCGGTCATGAATTAGGTTTCCTTTCTAACATAATGAATCTTGCATCAGGAAGCGGTAAGAGTGGCGGCGGTCTTTTAAGTATGGCAACCGGTGCTTTAGATATGGTTGTTCCCGGAGCAGGGACAGTTGCAAACATGGGAATTGGAGCAGCACAAAAACAAAAAGCACAAATTCAAGCAAAGAATGCTGCCAAGAAAAAACAACAGCAAGCTTTATTGCAACATTTAATTAATGATAAAAAATCTAAACAGCCACAGATCAAAATTTCAGCTCCTACAAAAAAGAAAGTTATTACTAAACCAATTATTAAGCAGCAAACCACTATTAAACCCAAAGTAGCTATTAAGCCTGCTCAAAATTTTAGCTCTCAGAGTCCTACTAAAAAAATCGTTTCCACATCTACAACGAGTCCTACTTTCCAAACGGAAATAAATAGGAACTTGCAAACATATCAAAGTCAAACATCGGTTCCGAATGCGGAAACTCCTAAAAAGGATAATACAATTATTTATGCTATTGCAGGGGCTGGTTTGCTTTTACTTTTTGTATCATCAAATAAAAAATCAGAAAAGGATTAAGGAATAGTATGAATACTAAACAAATTGCAGCTGGTCTTTTTAAAGAATCAGGCTCGAAGAAAAAAACAACTAAAGCCAAAAAGAAAGGCAAATCTAAAAAACGTTCTAAGACTGTGGGTAAATCAAGTGTAGCTACCAAGAAAAAAAAAGGACGTCGTAAAGCAAAATCTACGATTAAAAATCCTGTGAAAATGAAACGAACAGGAAAAAGAATCGATATTACCATTCATACTTAAAAGGGAGTTATAAGATGGCAAATAAAAATGAAGAAAAGAAAGAACTAGCAAAACTTATCGGGGCTACATTTGGCTCTTTTTTAGGTGCGAGAGTTGCAACTGATAAATTGGGTTCTAAAGTAAATGAAAAATATGGACAAGCAATTGTAGGAGGCGGGATTCTTGCTGGTAGCGTAATGGTATCAGATAAAATTTCCAAGACTCAACCTTCAATTGCTTTAGGACTAGTAGCGGGCACGGGAGCGAATGCACTTTTCATGTTGATGAAAACAGAACCAATTCGAACACGTTTACCCGATGCAATGCAATCAATGCTAAGCGGGGCAAGTGATAGGGACTATATACCAGTAGTTAGCTTAAACGGTGTTTCCGATGAAGAGCTTTACGGAAATGAGCGCGTAAGAGAGATTGCCCGTCAAATGGCTGACGATGAAGTAAACGAAACGTTAGCCGCTCTAAATGGAGCTGCTGAACAATTAGCCCTTCCTAATCCTGATGAAACAGATTATGAAGTAAGTGGTAATGAAGAAACCGAAGTTTCCGATCATAGCCATGATCTAAATGGAGATTATGAGATTAACGGCGGCTATGAAGTAAGCGGCAAAAAGAAAATTGATTTCTAAAAGAAATAAATAAAAAGGAAATAAGATATATGTCTACAAACAAATTAATTAAGAAGCTTCCAAGTGGAAAAACTTTTGAGTATTTCAAAAAAACTTATCATCATGACATTTTATTGAAAGATGGTTTTGTAAATTCTCTATTCTTTCAAAAAAAGGCAGGTGGAGTTTACAATTTTTCGGGTGATCAAAATATGTTTTCCTCTGAGCATGGCGGCGAGCTGAAAGGGCTTTTTCTCGAAATTTACGCGCCTAATTACAATACTATTGTTCTTACACCATCTCAAGAAAATGTAATTAAGGCACTCGGTAAATTCCGAAATACAGCTCATTTAAAAATGATGCTTGGAACCAATCCGATTTTTGATATTGCTCTTTCTCAGATTTTACCTCCTATGCCAATTTTCTCGAAAGGTGAAGCGGCTGGCGCTGGTTATCCGATGAATTGCACTAATCCAGAACACATGCCTATTACTGGTATCGCAAAAGTGCCTGTGATCACATTCAACAATCAAACTATGATTTTGAAAAAAGATACAAAGCTAGAAATCGTTCTCTATTTGAAAGAGGGAATTGTTTTAGATGCTTCCCTATCAGAGTTTATCGTATCGTTGACAGCTTCGGTTGATGAACATATCGGATTAGTTGTATTAGCTCCTAAAAAAGCGGTAGCTTAGGTAATTTAAAAATATGGATAAAAAAACACAGATTAATATTCAGCCAAACAGGGCTGAATATAACTTTCTGCTTGGTGAAAAGAATGGAAAAGCAATCGACATTGATACAAGCAATGTCCTTGCTTTCTCTATTAAAAATCCTAGAGATGAAAACTTTCGAGTTTTAGGGATACAGCTTAGGTATGCCGATGGATTATCTGATTGTTTGATTTCTATTAAAGACAATAACCAAAAGTCTATTATCGAAGGTAATGTTCAATTTTCGCAAATCGGAAATCGCACCAATGCAGATATTACAAGAGACGAATTGCCAGTAAATTTTTTATTACTAAACAAAAAGGAACTTATGATTTTTGTTACTTCTAACAAGCAGAAAATTGAACCTGGACAAGTGAATGTAACTCTCTTCGGAAAAATGGAGCCTTAAAACTTGTGTTACACGTATCACAAAAAATATTTTTCTCGGCTGAAAATGTTCTAGGGGCTTTATCGTCTGATGTTCTACAAAATAAAGAACTTCCTAGAAGTATTTCTACGGTTGATCCTGCTTTCCTTGGTCGAGGTAGCTATAACATATTAGCCGTTGAATTATCCGGTTTACATACTAAAATAAATTCAATTACTGCAACCTTATCAGAAAACTATTCTAATACTCGGAAAAATTCTAATCCTATTTCTCAACTTCTACTTTTTACTACCAATTCGGATACAATGTATTTTGCTGGAAATGTAAAATCTGATCTATTTGAACAATCATCTTTTACTTTTAACGGAATACCAGTTCTTAATAAAAATGATCTCTCTGAATTTTCCTTGAATGGTAACAATACCGCAAACACACCAAAGAATATTATAAGCTTTAAAGCAGTCCCTGATCTAGCGACTAACGAACATTATTTACATTTCTTTCCGAAATACACTTTGGGTAAGCTTTCTATAATTGATACTCTTGATAGAATATACTGGTTTTCATTTTATGACCAATTTGTTTTAAATGTTCCAATTAAATTACCATCTCAAGCAAAGTATTTATTAATTATGCCTTACGTAACTTTGCCAGTTGTTCCAAGTAAATTAAGTGTAGCCTCTGCAAATATCTATACTTCTTACTTTATTAATTTAGAACTTGGAGAAGATTAATGTCTACTCTTAGCACATCTTGGTATGGCTCCATTGAATCAGGACTATTTGAAAACGGTGACGGTTTTTATTTACAAATCATAGATAACGATTGGAAACTTGGACACTATGACTTAGAAGATGAAGATATAGAATTTTTACTTTCTCTAAAAGATTTACTTGCTAATCCAGTCTTTCGAGTTGCATTCCTTGACCCGTTAACCGGAAAACTTTACGCTGATATGATTCCTAATATCGTAATAGGAAACACTGTTAAAGTTAAAACGATTCAAGACATGTTGAGCCTAACAGATGAGCAAGTGCAAGTTGGAGACATTTGTGTTGTTACTGATATTCCTGGAGGTGTATCGTTTAGATTGGCTTTACCTGATATATCCGATTTACAATCTTGGACTGAATTAGTTTCACGTTTTGCAAACTGGAAAGATATTCAAGGAAAACCGACATTTTCCCCTGCTTACGCACCTGGCGAAAAATTAGTAATTCCTTCTATTAAACATAACCATGATACTAGGTATCCTCTTTTAGACAATGAAGGAATGTTACCATCTAAATACTTACGTTCTATTCCGGTAGGAAATAGATTTATTGTAGATACTTTTTTTAAAATGGTTCAGCTTGCCGCCGTCAAGGGAGATGTTTGTTTTGTTAGAGGATTGATAAAACGGCGTTATCAGTTATATGGACTTGCAAGTAATTTAGTTGACTGGACAGAATTAGATGACGCTGAAAATGGGGTTTATTCTGTTAATGGATTATCGGGGCATGTATTACTCGAAGCTGTTGATATTGGAGCATTACCCGATACAACGAGTCCTGATGATATAGGCGCGGCTGACATAGAGCACGATCACGATGATGAATACTCCAGTATAGATCATAATCACGACAACGCATACTCAGATGTAAACCACGAGCATAATTCTATTAATACGATAGAGGGCGATCCTATTCAAGTTTCATTCGATGATACAGGTTTAAGTGTAGCTCTTGACGAAAATAATGTTTTCGAGATAGCAGAAAAAAATCATACGCATGACAATCTATCTGATTCCAATCATGAACATAATGCAATCAAATCTTTAGAAGGAAATGACCTTCAATTCGCTTTAGATTCAGAAGATTTAACAATCGTAATAGATCAAGTAAATGGGTTTGTAATAGCCGATAAAAATCAAATTTTTGACGAAACCGGAAATTTCAAAGTGGATAAAATACAAACAGTTGAAAATGAAAATATAAGATTTCAGTGGGATGGAACGGATTTAAAATTTTCAATCGATGGGGGAGTCTATCGCCCTTTCGCGTAACCCCTCACTGGAAAGAGGGGGTCGATGAAAAAAACGGATTTTGGTTTGAATCGGTTCAAGGGGCATATCATTGGGAAGAAGAAACGACTAGGTTAGAGGTATTAGGAACTGTAGTTTTCATTCCAACCGGAATTTTCAAAAAGGTTTCCGGTGATCTATTTGTCGAAATCGAAGATTATGAACCGACTGGTCAATTTGATTTAAATTATGATCCGATTACTCGTTATGATGATTTATATGTGGGACGATTTCCAGAACAAGATGATGGAACGGATACATATACTCATTATGATATTGGAGATCATTATTTAAATGATTACGGTGTTGTCGGAAATGGTTTAAATAACATTGTTATTGATATAGCAGAATACAATCATTTTTTGGTTACAGTTCCTGGCTTTGGAGACGTAACTTTAGTAGATGTTAAACTAGTAGTTGCAAAAAAAAAAGTAACTTGGAATTTTTACAAGTTTGAGTTTGGGGAATGGCATTTTGTCAGAGAAGAGCATAAGACGGCTAATTAGACAAGAGCCTAATATATATTTTCCTAAGTAAGAAAATGGAGATTTAAAATGAATTGGTTAGAAGTAACAAAAAATGAATTATGGAAGCATCCTAAAACGGATACTTTAATCAGGCGTGAGGGTAATGAATATTATCTTTATGATTCATCTGATTTCAATGTTAGAATTCCTATTAAAGATTTTTTGGATAGTCCAGCTATTCAAATAATCAAACAGTTGAATATTTTGGAATCTCAATCTGTATTATACTTAGAAGTAATTAGTAAAAACTTTTTAACAGAAAACCAGTTAGCAACTATTGACGGTGATATTGCAGATAACACAAAAATTTATTCAAATGGTCAGGCTATTGGATTTGTCACAATCGGAAGGGGCGTCGGTGAAATTTTAAAACTGCAACTTTCCGGTGTAATCGAAAATCCTTCATGGTCATGGATTCCTGGACAAGATTTATTTTTGAGCGCAAACACCTTGTCATCTACTCCGACAATAGTAAATTCTAAATTCATTCAAAAAGTAGCGCGAGCGGTTACGCCTACAAAGATTCTAATAACAATCGAAAAACCTGTTTTATTAAATTAAATTTTTTAGGAGAAAAAGAAAATGGAAGTATACCCGTTAGTAATGGACAAAACAACAGGTCAAGTTAGAGAGATGCAACCTTCTGATACATTAGCAGTGTATTCCAAGGAAGTTGATTTTCGCAACATGACTAGTGACGAAACAATCAATGTAATTAAAAAATGTATGCCTGTGTATGTATCCAGTGCGGATAAAGTTAAACTTGGAAATGCAACCGCGCCAGTATCGTCAAAAATTCGGGGCTTAGCAATGAAAAGCGCAAACCCTGGCGTTGTAATACCCGTGCAAGGCTCCGGTGCTTTATCCGCAACCAAGCAAGAATGGGATGAAGCTTTAGGAGTAGACATCAACGCTGTTGGTTATTCTCCTATTGGGCTTACGCCTGGAGTTGACTATTTTTTGGGACTTGGTGAAGGAAGGATTTCTGCAACGCCTCCAGCAAGTGCAGGACAAACAATTGTATATTTGGGAACGGCTGATTCCCCGGAAACAATGGATGTAGATATTGATAGAGCGATTGCATTATCTTAGAGGTAATGCAATCTTTCAGTGTTGATATGTTTTAATTTTTCATATCAATACTGAAATAAAAATATGAATATGATAACACTAGGTTTAAAAATATTTTTTGCTCTTTTCCTTTTATACATGATCGTATCATACTTTTATGATATGACTTGGTTTTATTCTTTTATTCTTAAATATGCAAGTGAGTCGATTGTAGGCTTTTTAGTTTTAGGATTCGGTTTGATTGCGATAGTAAAATCTTTGGCTATCAAAAATCTAAATAGAATATTTGGATATGTTTATTATGTAGAGAATAAAGAGAAGTTAAAAGAACATATTGTATTTGACATGCTCAGAAATGCGAAAATTAAAAACAGAAATTATAAATCACTTAATCCGTTAATCGTCCAGATAACAAGAAAAATGATTCTAAAAGAATATCGCCTAGCATATAGATTCTTAAACACTGTGATAGAATTCATCGAAAAAACAAATTCATCGAAATTTTATTCCTCAAGTGATATTGCAAAAATTTTTGAAAAAGATTTAAAGGTAGTTAGACAAATGTCTTATGCCACTCTAGATGCATTTTTTTTTAATATGCAACTTGAGAAAGCGCAAATCTTAAAAGACTTTTATGAAACAAAGATAGAACATTTTTTGAATCCTATTTATTTACAATTTTATCTTTTAAAGCAAAATGATTATTCAATTTACAAATCAATAGATTTAATTCTAAGTCAGTTTTGGATTCAGTATATTTCAATAGATACTGAAATTATGTATATTTTTAGTATCATTGAAAAAGATATTTCCGTAACTAAAGGACAGATTGAAGCAATTGATACAAAAATAATGGAGGCTTTACCCGATGGTTTCTAAATTTTTAGATTTCTTATTATTCCCTTTTAAAATATTTTTAGGGTTATTAACTCGAATGTTGGTTTCTATGCTCGAAAATTATTTACCTCATTTATGTTTGCTTTTATCTTTGTTTGCAATTTTAGTATTAATTTTAATAGACCCGCTTACTTCTTATTATGCGTATCTCAAAACGGGTAACACTGAAAATATAAAAGCAGTAGTTAATTTTTCGAGTAAAGAATCATACAGCGCAGCGTTAGATGTGCTTTGGACAATGGCATTTATTTATTTAGTAAAAACCGATGGAAGATTCATAGATAAATTCATAGAGCTTTTAAAATTACTTAAATCAAATGTTTCTAAAGTGCAATCTTCAGTATCAAAAAAAATTAATAAATTGGCAGGTAAAAAATAATGATTAGGAAAATGACAAACTATCAAGTTTATCAAGATGGCTTCAAATATTCACAAGTTGAATTAGTAACAATTTTTAAAACGGCGGCGTATGCTAAAGGTGTAAAGTTTCTAGCGTTCAACGATTCAAACGGAAATTTTGCAGTAGACTTTGTTCATGCTCCCACAATAAGAGATGTATCAAATACGACAGGTCTAAAATTACGTTTTATTTCTGACCAAGAGTATGATGATTTTAAAAGTCCTACTACTGTAAACACTACTACAACACAAATTAAAGTAAATTACAATCCTGAGAATTATACTCGTTATCCTGTTAAGGCTGGCGAATATCCTTTTCAAATATCAAAGAATTTAACCAATAGTCCTACAAGATGGACAGAAATTATTAGAGAAAAAACAGGTTTGTATTTGACTAGTTCAAGTTCTACTCAATTACAAGCGGGTGAAATACTTCTAATTCCTAAATCATGGACAAGCAAAACAGCGCAAGAAAATGATTATCCTCCAGTTCCTACAGATGATCCAACAAAGAAAAAAAGTGGAAATGATTTTCTGTTTTTGACAGCGTTAGGATATGGGATTTATAATTTTATTTTTTAAAAGAATATGCCTACATTTAGCAATATAAAATTAATTCCAGTTAGTAACTCAGTCAAACTGACTGGTTTAAATTCTACATTTCTGAACAGATTTAAAAGTGTATGCTCTTCTTTGGGAATTGTAGAAATTGAAATTACATCGGGTGTAAGAAAAGACTTTAGTAAAAGCTTTCATTTCTCCGGTGAAGCTCTCGACATTCATTCAATTAAATATTCAAATGGAAAAAAAATATTTTTTCATTCTTTGAATTCAAATTATAATTCTAGTGATGATAGAAGATTTTTTGATATATTGAAAATAAAGTTAGGCGATATGCTTCAAGAATATATTTCACCAGCGATAGTAAAAACATCTGGTTCAAGTTCTAGATACAATATCTATTGGGATGCAGACAAAAAAACGATTGCACAAAAATTAGCAGTGAAGTCACAAAAAGGAAAATATGATCCTGATGTATGGCATTTAGACCATTTACATCTTGCTATTGCAAAAAGATTTACTACAAAACAAAAAGCAGGCGGCGGCTTATTGTTACTAGGTTTAGGAGTTGCGGGATATTTGTATTGGAGGAAAAAGAAAAATGGCTTATACCTGTCCTAGTGGAACAATGACACCATCTTACGATCATCCGGTCCGACATGCAATTGACTTTTCGGGTGTTATTGATTTATCAAAAGTAAAACTTCCTAAAAAGTTAGATTCTTTTAGGGAGTTTTTGTATAATCCGAAAAAAGCAAGGGTTTCATTTCTTACAGCCAGGCTTTCTTATTGCGTTACAGGCGCGAAATTCTTTAAAGATGGTCAATGGTATCAGAAAGGAGAATTTTTCTCTGTAGATCAAAATGTCCACGAATTCAATAGACTTTTCATGGAGGCTAATCCAAATTTATCCTATTACGAATCAAAGAATCCAACAAAATCTTTTCAAGTTAAAACTTATGACTTTGTTGATAAGGGAGATGAAAGAGCAGGCGCGATCAATTCTTTGAATGAAATGAAAAATGTAGTAAATGATATTCCTGGAAAAATTGGATCAGGAATATCTATTGTTATTTTTGGCGGGGCTGTGTTGCTATTGTATAAAATTTTTGGTATACCAGAAAGAAAAAAAGAAAAATCTTAAGCACTCTTTTTAAGTTTTAATTTTCTTAGCTCATCCCATTCTAAAATAATCTTGTTCATTGGAACGCTGTCTGGTATTTTTTGCATTAGCGTTTCTTCCATAGCTTTTTTTTCGGATTCTAAAATCTTCCGTGCTTGAGGTCTAAGCGTAAATTGTAACCGATGATTTTTCCTTTCTGTGAATGTCTGTTCTAAACTCATATTATCCCCTATAATCAATTTGATACTTTTGATACTTTATAGTAAAGTTTCGGTTTGTAAATTAAAAAACTTGCATTAAGTATATTTCTGTTAAGCTCGTAAAAAGAAAAAATTCATGGCATTCTTATGATGCTGACATGGTTAATTTATGGTTATCCGATGGCAAATTCATGGTTATGTGATGATATATACCAATTCTATAAAG
>DDBL01000247.1 GCA_002333425.1 Leptospiraceae bacterium UBA2033 | reverse complement strand
TAACTTTGCAAACTGAGGAAAAAGTAATTCGTAATGATTACAAACCTAAATACTTTTTGTCGGATACTGACGATTATCTTGAGGCTTTAATAACTAACGTCAAAGTCACTTTATTAAAAGCAGGTTTAGATAAAAAGGCAAGGGAATTTATAGAGAGAGTTTATAAGTCAAAAGGCAATCATCACGAGATCATAAGAGATTATGTAATAGTGATTAAACCGACTCCCGTAAATCTTACACCCAAACAAGCGGCTAACGCAAGAAAGAAAAAATTGAAAACATGGAAAAAAGTTTCTGAAAAAAATTGGAACATTCCACCTTCTGAAAATGGTTTATACTAATGGCTAATACGAATTGCACTGCATCAGTAAAACAACTTTTAGAAAATGTAAAAGGAACTCCTTACGGCGTTGAAGTTCGTAGAAGCAAAAAAGGAAAACCGCAAGCAATAAGTTTTAACGAAACTGTAGATTCATTTAAAGATGTAATCGAGGACGATTGCAGTAATGCAGATAGACACGGACGATTTGCAGATACACCAGCAAGTGAAGGCGGCGCGGTTGCCGCCTGTGAACAATATGAAGCGGAAAAGGCTCCTTGTTTTTCCGTAGGCGGTCGAATTAAATCAACGGACGTTTTAAAAAAGCGATTAGCAAAAAAATACAAAGAAAAAGATTCTTATGAAGAGTATGAGGATAATAAGTATAAGGCTTTAGAGAATGGGGATAACGACTATTCTCTAAAACAAAAAAAAATAAAGGGTTCTAAGAAAGTTATTATTGAAAATTCAGACGGAAAGGTTCTTTTTCTTGGAGAAGGAAAAGAACTAAGAAGGGTTATTAAAGATTATAAGGAAAGTAAAAAAATGAAACTAATAGATTTAATTGATAATATAAATAATAAGGGGCTTAAAATGAAATCATCCTGGGCACGTAGAAATGCAGATCGAATCCTTAAAGAGGATATAGAAAAAGTCAATCCTAAACTAAAAAGTGGGAAAAATAGAATTAAAAGTTTTATTCCTAAAACTAATGTGAATAAAAGAAACATTCAATGGAACAAATACGTAAATATCTTAGCTAAATTTGCAAAATCAAGCAATAACGAAAAAGATTTTTCTAAAAAAGTTTTTGCTCATTACGAAAAATCAAATTTAGGAATGAAGAGCATAATAGAAGATTTTTTTGGAGATAAGGATTTTTTGAATGAATCGGAAGTCTTGTCTTATTATCCTCGAATAAAAGAAAAAGTTACACCTACTAAAACCGTAAAAGCAAAAAAGAAACCTAATCCACAGAAACAAAATTCAATTCCTTCTGAGATTTTTTACGAAAAAACACCTGACGGTAAATGTATATTAGTCTTATCTAAAATTTGGTATAACAAGATGTATCCACAATACCAAGGAAAGATTAAAGAATATTTTAGATGGAATCCTTATTTAAAATATTGGAAGTGCAAGAAAAAAGGCGCGGAAAATATTTTAGTTCAATTAGGGATTCCTGAAAGAAATTCTGAACCACTTAAACGAGTAACACCGGAAAAGGTAAAACCATCTAAACCTAAATTCGCACTAGCCACACAGGAAAGATCAAGAGGTCAACAGGAGCAACCAGGACTAAGTTTCGTTAGTCGCTTAGAGAGACTAGAAAACAATGAAAAGTCCTTTGCACGTGCTATTTTATCTATGAAACCAAAGATAGATAAGATTGAAGAGGATGTTGAGGTTATAAAGCAAATCGTAGAAGTAGACCATCACAATAAAGCATTACAAGGAGATATTTTCTGATGAACAAAAGAGATTTTATTATTTTCTACAGATCAAGAAAGGCTCATCTCGAAACACAGATTGAAGCAATGAAAAATAATTTTAACCCTGCCATACAAAAGACCAGGATGAAATTAAAAAAAGAACTAAATGAAGTTCTAAGTATTTTAGAAGGCAAGAAAAGCAGGTTGGTGTCTTAGATGGAATTAACTGTAATCAGAAAAACAAAAACAGAAAAAAGTTCTATCGGTGAACTTTTGATAAATGGTGTTTTTGAGTGCTACACTCTTGAAGACAAAGAGAGAAGCCCAAAAGAAAAAAAAGTTTTTGGACAAACGGCGATTCCAAAAGGAAGATATGAAGTTATAATTAATTTTAGTAATAATTTCCAAACATACTTACCCCTACTCTTAAAGGTTCCAAATTTTGAAGGCGTAAGAATACATCCAGGCAATACGAACGCGGATACTCTTGGTTGTATCCTAGTTGGTTCAGGAATTGGAAATAATCTAATCACTAATTCAAGAAAGGCTTTCAATGCTTTATTTAAAAAAATGCAAGCCGTAGCAAAAAAAGAAAAAATTTTTATTACAATTAAATGAGGTAGAGCAATGAGTCAATTCTTAACAATCGAAAACGGAAACCATAAATTAAAAGATGCACCAACAGGCGGCGGCGCCGCTCCATATTCAGAAATACTAGTTAATTTTAACTTGAACGAAATTCAAGATTCCGCATTTGAAAAAATGTCGCTTTATCAATTTCCGACAGATACAAATAACAAATTAATTGAAGGATATTTGTTATTTTGCGTTAACGTCATCAGCTTTCCATATTGGCATTTGTACGGAGCAATAAATTTTGGATTAATAAACGGAAATCATACTCTTACAGATATAGCTTTCCATTCAGGATTAAATGTTTTTGGAATGCAATTTTTAATTAAAAACAATTACCTCGCAGCGCTTCAGAAAGCTTTTAGCTTGAGTGTCTATCAAGTTCGTCGTTTCGGAAATCCAGTTCCGACATTCAACACCTTGACCGAAATGAATGTTTTTGGTAAAATAAAATACAGGGAATCCGCATTAGTGATATGAAACTTCCCTTCCATCTCTACCAAAAAATCAGATTTAGACTAGTAACGTCTAACGAGTATTATTCAATGCTATTTATTTTTGGAATGCTTTTGATTACGCTTTTCGGTATACTCTCTGCTTTAAAAAGTTACAAATGGATTCTTTGGACTGGAATTTTTTTAGAAGGGCTTGCAATAGCCCTTTCCTTTTTCGCGGATAACATAGATAAACTTTTCGGAGGTAAGACAAAATGAAGAAAATCAAATATAAAGAACTAAAGAATTACAAATATCAAATCGTTGAAGGCTGTTCGATTCAGACAGAGATAAAATCGGAAAAAGATATTTTTGAACCGAATGAAAAATTTCCATACATAGTTTTATCAAAAAATGGAATACTATCAATCTTTCCAGGTTACGCATGGGATGGAGCAAGCGGAATTGCAATTGACACAAAAAACTTTATGCGAGGTTCTCTCGTTCATGACGCACTTTACCAACTCATGAGAAAAGGTAAAATCGGTTTAGAATATCGAGATGATGCAGATAGACTTTTACAAAAAATTTGTAAAGAAGATGGAATGAGTTCTTTTAGAGCGTTTAACGTTTATCAGGCTGTAAAACTTTTCGGAGAATCCTCCGCAAGTCCAACGGACAAAAAAGAAGTCCAGGAAACAATTTTAGAAGCTCCTTAATTTTGAATGATAGCAACCGAAGAAATCATAAATGGAATTCTTAGAGAGATAGACGTAATGTATTCAGAAGGAACTTTAAAAGTAGATGATGCAGATGATCTTTCTAATTCCGTAAACTGGATAAAAGGCAAACCAATGAATGAATCGAATGTTTCTTATGTCATCGAAACCCTTAGAGGCTATAAAAAATTTATGAATCCTGAATCAGTCGCAAGGGTAATAAACGCCTGCAGGAAAACTTTTGGAGCATACATGTAATGAGTCCATATAAAGAGATTAACAGAATGATATTTTATTTCGTAGCTTTATTTATATTTTGGTCTGTGTTAATGTTCGGTCTAGGTCGATATTTCAGCAAGTGACTAATTGGCATTATCTACAATAGCGCATAATATCAATTAGTCAAACTATACAGTAAATAAGCAAATACTGTATAGTGGAATTGACCTCTTCCCGTAGGTGTCACAGTGGCAAAATGCGATTTTTGACAGTTTTGTACAAATCTTTTGTAATGTACAATTTTGTTTAGTAAGGAGAAGTTTTTAATGGAAGATAAAAAAGAATTGTTAGAGTTTTTTAAATTAAAAAACATTTCTCGGTTTTTTACAGAGAGATGTTTTTATAGAAAATCTATACCTGCATTCATTAAAGAAATGAAACCAGGTTGTGGCTCTAATATGTATGATGAATCATTAGAAAAAAAAGGATTTAGATATTTAATTCGACTCTATTCAATTTCTGCCGATTCCGAAAATCCTAAAATTCAGGTAATTGATTTTAAAGCAGGAATCGAAGTAGTCTATTTTTAGAACTTGACCTTTTCCTTAATGTTACGATAATTGTAAGCATGACTACTGAATTAATATCAAAACATATAGTTCTATCGGCTGGAAATGTTTTAAGTTATTCGAATTATCCTTCTAGGAATAATTCGGACTTTAAACCAAAAATGCCATGGTCTTTTCATGTAGTAAGATTCTTGGCTCAAGTCTTATTTCTGATACCAAATTTTAGAAACTTTTTCGAATCTTTATTTCTGGATTACCTAGAAAAATATCTTATCATTTTGGAAAATGCTGATCCTACTACTCTGACAATTGAGCAAGCAAAAGAAGCTTATGACAATTTAACCCCATATATGGAAGTATACGAACATATTTTAAATGGAATTCATTCAGATAAAATTACTCTAGGGGTAAGTGATACCGGAAAAAAGATTCAAGAAATATATATTAAGATTGCCGAGGAAATTATAAATTACTATGAAACGTTAGATGTTTTGTCTGATGAAAATATGGTTAATTCAATAAAGCAATTTGATGAAGATATTCGAGAAAATAGAATTGAAAAGTTTGTAGAATGGCAACCAAAAAGTATAAAAATCTAAACAACATTTTCATATATAGCTGGCTTGAAAAGCAACTTGAAAAACTTCCAAAAGATACACAGAGAAAGATAGAAGAAATTATTTTAGAAATCAGTGAGACTTCTATCAACAATCGACATATCCAGAAATTGAAAGGCTCTGAGTCTAAGTATAAATACAGGATCGGAGATTATCGAATGATATTTGATTTCAATGCAGAGGAAAAGGAAATCATCATTATCAGTATAGACCACAGAAAGCAAGTTTACAAAGATAAGTAAATCTTACCCACAAAACCCCCTAATCACTTTTCTTTTATTGCTCTATATCAATGAAAGAATTTTTGCCTTGCTTTAATCTATCCCAAGCCCATTTAGGAATCCAACCCTGTCTATTTGAATTAGAAATTTCTGAGATAAAAAATAATTGCACATCAAGAACAGGTTTTAGTATATTAAACCATTCTTTAGAACTTCTATTAGAAATGAAAATAAACGTATAAGGAAAAATTTGAATCCAATCATCAGCTATATCCAGCTTTTGAATTAAAGCCTTTTCTTCAACTTGAGTATTAGGCTGAATGGAAAGTATATAAAACTTATTCTTCATTACTTGTTATCTCATTATCGGCTTCGATAGGAATAGGATTTTTTTGAGGCAATTTTTTTGTGTATTGATTTGCAATAAGTTCAGTTTTCATTTTTTCGATTACGAAATTTTCAGAGCGTAAGTTTTCCGGTTTTGTGATTGCGAAATAGACGTAAATTGCAAGGTAAACGAAAACAATAAGAGCGAAAAAAGAGCCTATGCAATAAGGTAAGATTGAATCAGTTCTATTATAAACGATAAATCCGATAAGCGTAAAACAGGGAAGTGCTAAAAAAGCAATGAGCCATAAAAGCGGGTTCATTGCGCTAGCGGTTCTTATTTTTGCAATGTAGGTATTGGAACTTTGTAGAAATTCTACTATCTTATCGGACATACTAAGAAGATTTGCTTTTTCATGAAATTGTCAAACTTAATTTAAGTCCCACAAAAACCCCCTAATCACTTTTCTTTTTTGACTTTTTCAGATCAAGTATAAATAAAAATGCTTTCCTATAAAGCTAGGGTTTTAAATGCTTTAACCATGAAAACAAAATTATATATCTTTATAATCCTTTTTCTTGGCTGTAGTTATTCGCCTTGGGAAACTGAGGGAACGATTAAAGGTAAAGATGCAAAATACCAATTAAGTCAACTACTAAGATTTTACTATCTTGCTCAAACACCAGATAATAGCCGTGAATACAATGCTTTATGCGGTAAACAAATTCATAGAATTATAAATACAGCATTTCCTCAATCTATTAATGATGACAGATTGTATAAAGTCGATTCTGTTAAGGAATGTAAAAGAAAAATTCATCTGTATGCGGCTTTAGTTTTAGGTTATGCGGTCAATGTAGATGGATGTATTTTCTCCAGAACAATTACCACGCTCGGAAAATACGATTGTCACATAGAAGAAGCTGATACTTTCCAGTTAGGAAAAAACGGATTCTTTTAAAACTCTTAATCACTTTTCTTTTTTGCCTGAAAATAAAGCCTTTCTTAGAATTATGTTTAGCATATTCGAAAAAGTTCTATTTTCCTCTTTCGCTCTAGTTTGAATCTTTTCTTGTATTTCCGTTTCGATATATACCGAAATCGTCTTTTTAGTTTCTGTCATAAATTTATTATTAATAGAAACTATTAATTTTTAGCAAATACTATTTGACAACTTTTGAATTATATTTTATGTGTGTTTGAAACTATTTGTTTCTATTAGAAACTAATATACTGGAGTCTATCACATGCAAGATACAATCGAAGTAAAGCCAAACGGAAAACACAGAGAGAGCTATATAAAATATGAAGCAGATCAAAAACGAATAGAGAAAGAGCCTGAGTTATTCCCTACTCCAAAGCCTGCAAAAATCGAATACAGTTATGAAGATTTAGAAAACGTTTTAGATGATTCATTAGCTCAAAAAACAGAAAAAAGTTTTTGGGAAAAAGTAAATGATAAGTTGCACTGGTTTCTGAATTCAGACGATAAAAAAAAATCCAACCTCATGACGCTTACTGCAATGGGTTCACAAGCAATTAGCCATACAGTGGGATTTGTTGCCATGATGAGCAAATTTAGAAATACATCGACTTTCATATCAGTTCCATTTGGCGTTTTTGCTTCCGTAATTTTTGAAACTTACTTACATCATCTAGCGAACAAAGGAGCGTTTTGGCTACCTCTTGGAATCGCTTTTATTTCTGGAATATTCTCAATGTATGCTTGGTCAGGACTATTACAAAGCGGTCTAGCTGGATTCATTATTGGAGTTGGAATTTCTTTCATTCCTCCTTTCGTGATTTTATGGGATGCAAGAAATAATTATAAAGATAAAAAAAATAAAGAACTAGAAAAAGAAATTGAAGAGGCTAAACAAAGAGAAGCTTTAAAAATAGAAAATGAACAAAGAGAGGCTAACGGCGAAAAACCTAAAGAAATAATCAAAAAAAAGAGAGCTAGAAAAATCACAAAAGAAGAAAAGCTAGTAATTGTAAAAGCCATACTTGACAGCAACATGAACGACTTTGAAAAAATCAAAACCAAATTCGATGTAGGTAGATCAACAGCCTTTACACTCTTAGCCCTTGCTAGTAAGATACGGGCACGCAAGCAAAAGGAAATTTCTGCAAATAACGCACCCGTAACGGACAGATAATGGACTTTCATGGACTTTATGGACTGGAGATATAAAAATGAATAATAATAATAAACAAATCTATTTAATGTTAGGGCTTTTAGTTGGAATTGTCTTTTTCAGCTTAATGTATCCCTGGATGAAAATTGGTTCCAACTCGGCAGCTATGAAGTTGGAAGATTTACAGACTGAATTTAATTCTTTGAAAAATTCCACAATGGCAGATGCCGCGAAGGAACTAAAATTAACAAACCTACAATTGAAAATTTCAGAGCAAAGATTAAAAGTAGAAGCTGAAAAAAATCGAGAGAATAACAATGATTTAGACCTTACTCAGATAATAGTTTTATCTGCATTAGTCTTATCTTTGATTTGGACTCTTTTTCATAAAGTGGAAATCATTGCCTATATTTTTACAGTAATACTTTTCTCGATTTCGGTTTATTCGTTTCTGAAATTAAAATTGAATATTGATTTACTAGATACTGATACTCAGATCAAAATAGGAAGTTTACTATTAATGACTGTAACCTTTTCTATTGCGTTTGTTTACGTTTTTTATATTTTCAATCGTTCCCTTCACAAGAAAAATATGGATGAAGCAATAGAGCATAATCCCATGTATATAGAAGGATACGCAAGGACAAGAGTATATACAACCGAAGCGGCGGGCAAAGTCACAGCTTACGGCATGTATTCGCTAGTCAGCAATGAAGGCAGAAAAAATTACCTAGCGTCAAAATCCGACGATTTACTACACGACGACGAAAGAATTTTCCAACGACATACTAGACCGGTCGAGGTCAACGCAAACTATCAAAGACCTGCAAACAATACAACATCAACCAGTCAAGGAGTAGGGGCATAATGGTTTACTTTATCCTTGCTGGACTCTTTTTATTTGGTTCCCTCATAGCTTTTTTAACTCTGAGCTATGGAGGAAAAAGGAAAGGTTATTAAGATGAAAACCAATCTCTTCTTTGCAATCTTTCCTGTATTATGCTTTTTTGGCGTTCTAAACACTCTCCACGGGACCCGCAAGGATTCCAGAACCACAATACAACCAGCTTGCTTTAATGCTCCACTTTGGATATATAACGAGCAAAAAAGGGCTTACTATCGTCAGGATTGGTGTAAAACGTCTAAAACTCCTATTTATTGGGAGTCCATACCCGTATTTGTGGAAGATACAAAAAACGAAAAATTTTTATCTTTGAGATAAAAAAAGTTTGACAAGTGAAACGGAATGTTACAAAGTGTAACAGTTATGATAAATACTGAAAAGGAGGTTAATTCTATGAAAGCGGCAAGTAAACCGGCTACAACGACTGTAAGAGTCCAAAAGAATGTTCTACAAGTATTAGATAATTTCTTGACTCCAAACAATCAACTAGTAGCGCTTACTCCTACTCAGTTCATTTCACAAGCAATTTTAGAGAAAATTGAGAAAGAAAAAGCACAAGTCGCTGGCTATAAAAAGTCGGCTTAGTTAAAAAATCGAACTCATTTAAAAATGTATTAGTATATTATAATATACTACTGTTCTTAACGTGAGTTCGATGTAAGAATCATCCTTCGCTGTCACCCCCGAAATTTTTTGTCGGGGATCTCAAGAAGTAGAGATTCCCGACATCGCTCAATGCTGTACAATTA
>DDBL01000065.1 GCA_002333425.1 Leptospiraceae bacterium UBA2033 | reverse complement strand
AACCACTTTGGCTTGAGTATACAACCAAAATGCCATCAATGCGTTTATTGATTTTAACAACAAAGTAAATAAGCAAGTTAGTAAAAATAAGTTCCATGCTTTTTTTACTGGCTCTGCCATTACCCTTGCCTGCCTAAATGATCGCATCCAACATAAGATTGCTCCTGCCTATGAGGCGGCTTTTCCAGGAAGAGTTAAGGTTCATGCCTTGTATGATTTTTTTTCAGAAAATGCAATTCGGTTAGATAATTTTTGGATACCAAAGTATGGAGTCTATTTCAAATATGCCTTTAACTCTAATGGTCAATTTGTAAATCCCAAAGACCCAGTTGGTGATATTATTCATATCGGGCAAATGGGCTATAAGCTCTGGTCAGATACGCTCGGAGCACATTTGTTTAATATTGGATGGTACAATGAACCGACATCTTTTCCAACTGCAATCAATGGAACAGAAGAAGGTCCGGGAAAGTTAATTCGAGAAAGAGCAAGATCACTGGGACTGATCGGAGAAGAAAAAGGTTCTATGAAAAAAGTGGTTGCTAGTTCCAATCTTCCTTTTTACTACAGAGAGTATAATAACGGGACTTCCATTGCAGTCAGCGTAAAAGATCTATTAGCCTCGGACTTGGCAACAAGGTATGGAACCGCAAAATATTTATCGCAACCAGTAACTACTAAATATTTGACCGAAGAAATAAATAATCTGGGTGCACCTAGAACTGATACGATATGTTGGGGACCGGGAGTATTTTGCACTACAAATCTGACAGTATTTGATTGTGGGTTTATCTTGCATGATACAACTCCATTCGTGGGTGGAATGAATGTATATGGAAGGGATATATGCCCGAGTCTGAGTGCAGAAGACAAGGCGAAGGAACCTGATTTTACTTTTTTAGATTGTCCGGGCGGCGAGTGTAGTATGCGATGGTTTGATTATAAGGTTTTTATTTTTAGACCTATCTCGGGCATAAATGACAAACCTTTCGAATTTACTGCTACTGCAATTGATCCACTTCCGGCAGGTTTCAAGCTTGAGACAAATGGAATTTTAGCAGTTTCCCCAACCAACGCAATTCCCGGTTCGGTAAGATTCAAAGTAAAAATGAAAGACTCTACTGGTAAGGAAAGTCCCGATAAGGAGTTCAGGCTAAGTTGGGGGTTGTAATATTGCTTATGTAAATGCAACGAGCTTGGGGGCTGACAAAAATCAGCCTCCTCCACCCCTCTGATTCACAAAAAAATACTTGACACTGAGAATTAATCTCAATAAGCTGGAGAGATGTTAATGGAAAAATGTCATTGTGCGCGAGTACCGTTTGAGCAGATTGCAAAACTGGCTCTAAATCATAATTGTTCCTACGAAAGAGTAGCGAAGGATTTAAACGCAGGAGAAACCTGCACGGCATGTAGAGAAGATATGAAAGCTTATTGCGAATCAGTATGTGGTGTAAAAGAGCAAAAGCATCAGGCAAACAGACTTAGTCCTAGTTTCGCTTAACTTACTTCAATTACGATCACAGGGGGAGCTTTCGGAAAGTTTTCTAGGTATTTTAGAATGTCTTTCAGAGTTCCTCGGTATTGAATTTCATCTTCTGCGGTGAGGTTTAAACCCAAAAAAATTCGATAGTTCTTCTTGGAGAGCTTGGCAAATTCCTGTATGACCTTCTTATAACGATAAGGAGTTTCATACAATACGAGTGTGTGCCCAAAAGACAAATAGCGATTAATCTCTATTCGCCTCTTATCCTCTTCTCGATTCAAAAATCCAATGAACGTAAACGGAGAAATCCTAAACCCGCAGAGCGCCAAAGCACAAGTAAGCGCACTTGGACCGGGAACTATCTTGACTTCCATTCCATTTCGAACGGCTAAGTTGACTAAGCCGGAGCCAGGGTCTTCAATTCCGGGAGTTCCTGCATCGGAGATAAGACAAGTTAGGCTCTTTGTTTTCATGAGTTCAAGCAGACGATTCATTTCGGTATCATCAGAATGTTCGTTTAACAATTCAAACTCTCTATCAATCCCATTTAACTTTAAAAGTTTAGAGGTTTCTTTGTATTCTTCGCCAATGATTAGATCTGCTTGCTGCAATTTTTCAATTGCGTTCATCGCAATATCTCGTTCATTTCCAATAGGGACTGCTATGATGTATAATGTATTCATATTTTTATTTAAAGTGGGCGGAAAACTGGTTGAATGAGGCAGCCTATACTCCGACATTTATCGGCTAATCCAGCGTTTCCCTTGTCAATCAGAACTCCAAAACGTTTGGCTGATTTGAGGAGAGGGAAATCATTTTCGGAGTCTCCAAACGCCAAATCAGGATAATCCCCTATTCTTTCATAGAGAGCTTTTACTTTGCCTTCCCCATAGGTGTAGGGTTCGATTAATTGGGGAGTAGAAATTTCATCTTTAATGGCTAATTTCATTCCAATAACATTTTCTTTTGGAATGGAAAATTTAGAACTCACCTCTTGGATGATGGATTCGGGAGAAGCTGTGACAATATAAACCGCCCAGTCCTTCTCTACAAGAAAATGCACTAAACCTAACATTTCCTTGTAGGGGCTAACGGCTGTTGGTTCTTTAGATTTCAGTTCTTCTCGCCAGATTTTTTTGGAATAGGATCGAAACTTTTTGTCTTTCCAACCAGAAAAAAGAAAAGACGACCATCTGTATGCTTTCTCAACTCCTTCCTCTTTCATGATATGAAAGTATTCCGCCCAGACAAAGTTTTTAAACAAAATGGGGTTACGCTCTCTTAGCCGCCAAACTCTTTTGGCTTTTCGTTTATCGCGAAAGAAATCTGTAAATTCAGATTTTAATTCAAGAAGACCATCTAGGATAAGACGGTTCATAACTGCCTCTCCAAAGTCGTTTCGAATAAGAGTATTATCGAAGTCAAAGGCAGCTACTCCGCGAGATTTGCATATCTCCCAGACTAAACTTGCATGAACCTCTTTAGTCCAATTTCGTAATGGAAATGTGGAAATCTCTTCGTTAATGGTGTGCCTGTGTTATAAATCTACTTCTTTTAATACAGCAAGTCTATCATTGTCATTTGGGAAGTAGTGCTCAGGGTTTAAAATTACACTCTGGTATCTGACCTCAAAGTGTAAATGAGGTCCCGTAGAATGACCTGTACTTCCTGAAAAAGCAATGATTTGACCTTTAGTAACTGTATCTCCCTCTTTTACGAGTAAGATAGAGTTATGGGCATATAAAGTTTGGATTTGGTTGATATTGTGTTGAATGATGACTGCGAGACCGTAGTTTCCCTGGTTTCGAGAAGTTAAAACAACTCCATCGTTTGCGGCAAGCACAGGAGAACGGTTAGGACAAGCAATGTCAATCCCAGTATGCATCAGATTTCTTCTCAGACCCAATTTTGAGGAAATCTTGGAATTAGGTGTTCCCACAGGCCAGATGAGCTCTCTAAAGTCAGATTGGATGATTTCACGTCCTTTTCCTTGGATTAGAAGGTTTTTGCTGTATTTCTCTCCAAATGGAAAGAACATTGGTTTCATCATTGGTATCGACTCGGTTGGGCTAAGTTGGTTTACTTGGCGAAATTCTTCTTCGTTTGAGTCGATTTCTTTTAAATAAGAGTCGATGCTCCCCGGAATTTCTTTAGGAATAACCCATTTTCCTTGTCTATCGTTTAGGGTTTGTATAAATTCGTTGTCAACTTTGAGGGCTTTTTTGCTTGAATTGGCTATGGTAGATACTTTTGACCAAAGCATCATTCCTATTAAAACTGTTATAATGTATCTCTTACGCATATTTTTGTTCCTCTTTTAAAGGGTAATTTTCGCTCTTCTTTTGTCTTAGCTATACTCTATTTTTTTTAAACCTCTTACGTCAAGATATTTCCAATGAGAAAACCCACCAAATGAGACATAGTAAATTTCAACACACAAAGTTTCCTTGTTACAAAAAGGAGATTATTGCGAAAATAGTGGAATTTTTTACAATAGAAAAAGATTTCACTCGACTTTAGGACTTTACAAGTCCACTCAATTTTAGATTACAATAGGAAAAGATAGCCAAAAATTTGTATCCACTTTTTATGCAGTAGTCCACTCTCTACTTCTACAGACCCCCGACAGAAAATCCACCCTCGCTCCATGTATTCGCGACCATCGCCTTCGCATGGGGATGACATTAGTATGCCACACTCACACCACTCCCCTATCGGTGTTCATCCGTGGTAATCTTTTAAAAGCCTACATCACAATCGTATCTTTCCGATCCGGTCCTGTAGAAATAATTGAAATAGGAACGCCAATCTTTTCGTTTAAGAATTTCAAATAAGACTGGCAATTTGGGGGTAACTCCTCGAAGCGGTTAATGCCGGTTATGTCGGTGTTCCAGCCGGGAAGATTTTCGTAGATGACTTTGACTTTGTCCATTCCGCATGACGGCATGTAGTCTAGTCTTTTGCCATTTAACTCATAGCCGATGCCGACAGGGATTACAGGATATGTAGAGAGAACATCGATTTTTGTGATGACTAGGTTATTGATTCCACAGATGCGAATGGAGTGTTTGATCATTTCTAAATCAAACCATCCGCATCTTCTTGGTCTTCCAGTGGTTGAGCCGTATTCGTGTCCGAGTTGACGCATTTTTTCTGCGTCTTCGCCGAATAGTTCCGTTGGAAACGGACCTTCTCCCACGCGGGTTGCGTAGGCTTTACTGATTCCGTAAATTTTTCCGAGATGTTGAAATCCTACTCCTGAACCGGTTAACGCTCCACCGGTAGTTGGATTGGAACTTGTAACATAAGGATACGTTCCGAAGTCGATGTCAAGACCAACGCCTTGCGCACCTTCGAGTAATACGCGTTTGCCCTTGCGAAGTTCTTCGTTTAAGTAGTAGGAAGTGTTTATGATTTTGCCTTTGAATTTGTCTGCGAATTTTTTTAGACTTTCAAATATTGCGTCAAACTTGACTGGCTCTTCGCCGTAGAGTTTTACCAACTCTTCATTCTTTCTATCTAAGAATAATTGTAATTTGCCTTTCAAAGATTCTTCGTCAAGTAAATCTCCCGTGCGAATACCAATACGCATCATTTTATCTGCGTAACAAATTCCTATTCCTTTTCCGGTTGTTCCAATCTTTGTTCCAGGGCTAGAATTTCTTTCTCTATGAGAGTCAATGATTCCGTGAAGTGGCAAGATAATATGGCAAGCATCGCTGATATAAAGTTTATTATAAACATCGAAGTCTTCTTTGCAGAGTTCGTCGCATTCTTTCATTAGGTATTCGGTATCGAGCACAACACCATTTCCAATAACGCATATTGTGTTAGGGTAAATCACACCAGAGGGAACTAAGTGAAAAATGTATTTCTTTCCATGCACAACGACCGTATGACCGGCGTTGGCACCACCTTGGTAACGAACGATAATATCAATTTCTTTACTTAAATAATCAATTACTTTTGCTTTTCCTTCATCACCCCATTGGGCACCAATCACTAAATCTGCTGGCATAAAATTCCTCTTTAACTTCTATTTATTTCTTCTATAATATCAATATTCATCGCAAACCCACAGGCTCGCTTTTCAATTCCAGAAAACTTCTCAAACAAATGGTCATAAGCCCCACCTGTTACTAAGGGAAAAGAAATTCTATCATAATACCCATGAAATACAAAACCTGTGTAATAATCCAAATCTCGGATGAGAGAATAATCCAAACATAAATCTAGATTTTTAAAATGGGAAGAATATTTAAAAATGTCTTCCGTCTCTTCTATAAAATGTTCTAAGTTCATTTTGTATTTTTTGGAAATGGCTAAAAGGTCTGATTTAATTTCTTTTAATTCAAAACTGAGAATAAGTTTGAATAAAATTTCTTTGATGTCTTTTTTGTTTACTTTTGCATTTAAAAATTCCCGAATGCTTTTTTCTTCTTTCAAATACATTAACCGCGACAAAGTATTCTTATCCTCAGTAGAGAATTTCAAATAATTTACTATCTGCGAATAAATGGCAGTATTCCCTAGAACAAGAGTAATTTTTTTTTGTAAACCCAGCACAAGACTGAGTTCGCTAATATGAGTTAAAAGCATTTTAAACGTGTTAGCATTGGAATGCCCAAACACCTCGGCACCAGCTTGTAGAATTTCGCGTCTGTCTGCATTCTTTTTGAAATTGTCTTTTACGATTCTTCCTGTGTAGAAAATCTTTTGATTTCCTTTTTTCACTGAAAACCCAGCCATTCCCTTGACTACTTGGAGAGTCAGGTCAATGCTCGGAGAAATTTCTTTTCCAGACAAATCCCTTGATTTTAAAATCCGAGCTTCTTCTTGCGGCGAAACATACTTTAAAAACGAAGAAGTGAAATCAAAACTAGGAGGTGTGACCTCTAGATACCCTCTTTCTTGAAAGAATTGGTAGACTTTGTCTAAGATTTTTTTTCTTCTTAAACTGTCTTCATGGTCTAGAAAATGAAATCCATCTGGAATCCATTTGACCTCTGAGTTTGTATTGTGTTCGTTTAGCAAATCCGTTCTCGTCCTCTTCCAATAAAAATCAAAGTCAATTACTGACAACTCACTTTTCAAGAATACCACCGATGGACACCGAGGACACCGATAAATGCCGATGCTACTTTGGTTTATGATATTCCTATTCGCTTCATTACTTGCGTCTTTTAATCGCATGTTTCCTAACTCCATACCCTATGTAAAATCCATCGTATCTTTTATCGTTCCTTTATCGGTGTCCATCGGTGGTAATCTTTTCAATTTCCATCAGTGGTAATCTTTTTAAATTTTCTAGTTGACTGGATTGCAATTCTCAATTGTTATTTTGAAATATTCAAATCAGCAGAGGATTGTTATGACAGAAAAAGAAGCAAGCGTTGGACGATGGCATAAAGAGTTTTTTGAAAATATTCACAATTTTGTTAAATCAGGTCTCACAGAAGACGAATCAAGACAAATCTTAGAAAAGTTTCTTTATCTTTCAAGCACAACCCCAATGCCACCGGTCATGGATATTTTTAAAAATCCAGAAGCCTTAGAAAAAGTCGGAGTTTACACTCAACCCCAAGACAAAGCCCGCGACTTCATGATGCAATTTTTATCGCCTATCATGAAAAACTTTAAAGTAGAAGGACTAGAAAACCTAGAGCCTATTGAACAACTAATTGGGAAATTTCCGATTACTTTGATTTCAAACCATTTGAGCCATTTAGATGCGCCTGGGATATTTCAACTACTTTATGCTTCCGGTTCTCTTGGAAGAAAAATTGCGGATAATATGGTGTTTATCGCAGGTAGACTTGCATTTGAGCCAGATTTTACAAGACTTGGACTTTATATGTTTGGAACACTTCTTGTTTGCTCCAAAAAAGATATGTCGGATAATCCTAGTTTGTCGGACTTAATGACCAAAATCAATATGCGAGCATTTCGTCATTCACAAAAATTACAGAACGAAGGCAAAATTATTTCCATCTTCCCTGAAGGCACTCGATCTAGAGATGGAAGACTTATGCCATTCGTAGATACAGTTTACCACTATGTGGCGAATAAGATTGTTTTACCTATATCTCTCGAAGGAACGGACAAAATTCTACCAACTTCCGGATTTTTATTTACACCGGCTAATGGTAAATTGGTAATTGGTAAACCTGTCATCGTAGGAGATCTACACGGCAAACACAAATTACCCGTTGAACTAGAAGAAATCAAATTTCCCAAAGTAGGTGACAAAAAACAATTTTTGATTGATAACCTCGCTTTACTCGTTGGTTCCAACTTGAGTCGTCACAAACATGGAACATACCGTAACCTTTACAACGGAGACGCAATTGGAAAACATAAAAATGTCCTCATCCAAGTTCCAAAAAATCCAGAAGAGCATGTAGTTGTAATCGGCTCAAGTAATACTTCTATTGCAGCAGCAACTATTCTATCCAATAAAAACGTTATGGTCACAATTTATCATCCTGATAAAGAAATGTGCAAAAACTACAATGCAGAACATAAGGATTTAGAGCATTATCCGCTCTATAAACTTCCTCCTAATATTGAATTTTCGTCCGATGACGGTGTAATCAAAAAAGCTACTCTTTTTATTCAAGGCACAAACCCTTGGGATTTTGATAAAATCTATCCCGACATTGTTGATAAACTTAGAAAGAACAAAGCTCCTATTGTCAACGTAATCAAAGGTCTTACCAATTCTCCGCGCGGATTAATCCTTCGTGACTTAGAAGAAGTTTATGGAATCGAAAGAGACAGATTAGCCGTAGCCAGCGGAGCCAGTTACCCAGAACAAATCATCGAACGAAAAATCTCTGGTTTAGAAATTGCTGCCCGCGATCCTTCCATCATTCCAAGACTAGTTAAACTATTTACCACAGGTTATATATTCTCTCGTCAAGCGATCATTCCGACTGACGTTTCAGGAGTGCAACTTGGTGGAGCATTAAAGAACATTTACGCACTTTGTATGGGCTTAGTCGAAGGTTATTTCAAAGAAGTTCTAGGGGGTAATGTGGATAATACGCTCTTTCATTTGTCCAATCGTTTCTTCAAAGAAATGGTTTCGATCGGTGTTAAGTTAGGTGGACAAGAGCCAACCTTCAACGGCTTATCAGGATTAACCGACTTTATGTTAGCTTGTTTTGGTTCTGATTCTAGAGATAGAAGATACGGGTACGAACTAGTAAGTAGCGGTGCATTGCCAACCAAAATGACCAATGGTTATCATGGTCTAAAAGCAATTCCAAACTTAGTGCAGTTAAACATTGAAAGTTATCCGGTATTAACCAGCGCATATGAAGTTGTAATTGGAAATAAAAATATCAATGAGGCAATTCAACTTTTAGAAGCTAGACTTTCACGAGTGTAGTTTTATCAAGCGGATCACATAATTAGTCGAGACTGGGACTGTGTAAAAACAAAAATTTTGCCACAGAGGCACAAAGACACAAAGACACAGAGAGTTTATNNTCTGTGACTCAGTGCCTCTGTGGCAAATCTTTTTACACAACCCCAGTCTCATGTTATTTCTAATTTGTCAAAAAGAGAATTTTTATCAAGTCCCAACTATCATCTTTCTAGTTTCTTCATCCACTACTTCCAATCTGATTTCAATAGCGGAGTTATCAAAATAATCACTCGCAATCTGCCACCATTCAACGACGGATATTCCTTGTTTGCCCCAAATTTCTTCAAAACCAAGATTCTCTATTTCTAAAGCAGACTTTAAACGATACAAATCAAAATGGAAAATACTAAAATTAGAAGTTTTATATTCGTTCATTAAATTGAATGTGGGAGAATTTGGATTTAAACTAGAATCAAAAGAACGTACAAAATTAGCGGTAAATGTAGTTTTGCCAGCACCCATTTCACCAGTTAAAAGAATTACGGGAAAATCAATCTTACGCTCTTCTAAAATTTTGCGTAGATACAAAACTGGTTTTTGTATTTCGTTTAGTTTATATATAAATTCCAAAGATTACCACCGATGAACACCGAAAACACCGATATATGCTATTAAGTTAAGATCAAGTTTCACAGTCACCTCGAACATCTTTTAGTGAGAGGTCTATCTTGCAAATATAATACAAGATAAACCTAATACAAAATTTGTAAGATAGATTTCTCACGATTTTCCGCCCTTGGGCTTTCGCAGACCAATGCCTTCACAGTGTCGAAATGACGATATAACCCTTTACTCTAGCCTATAAACAAAAGCCTTACTTCTTCTGCGTCTAATATGTATTTTTCTCTGCAGAACTCGCAGATCATTTCAATATGCCCTCTTTCTTCCAAGATAGAATACGCTTCTTCTTGTCCGACAGAGATAATTACTTTTTTGATTTTTTCGAGTGTACATCCACAATAAAACTCAGGAATTCCTACCTCTAAAACATCTGCCTTGGTCTCGAGCATATTTTCCATTAGCCTAAGAGTATTGTCTAAACTTCCCGAAAAAATTTGGGACTGGTCTAATTCAATGTTAGAAATTTTATCCATCAAATCATCAATTTGCCTAGATGTTGTAAACGGGAGAGCTTGAAAAATCATTCCACAAGCTTTAATAGGTCGAACATCAATATCTGTATAAATGGAAACAAATGAAATAAGTTGATCTGATTCATTTATATAATTTAAAAGATTTGTTTCAAAAGCAGTTTCTTCAAGCTTAGTGATTGATTGATGCAACTTTTGCACACCACCCCAGCGGGTAACACGAAATATCCCCGCTCCAATTCCCAAAGTAGGATCAGAGATATCTGCTTTCACCTGATTGTGTTTAGCCATTCCTCTCATACGTCCTGATCTATCTGAGTATGCCATTACCCTCTCAATTTCCCCTTCTCCCTCGAGTTGTATGCTAATCATTGTCTCCTCTTTGACAAGACCGGCTAGAAAAAAAGCAGCAATCATTGTTTTGGCAGTGAGGTTTGCGGAAGAGTTTTCCATTTCATGTCTTTGGATTACTTCTCTGACTGAATTAGAACAATCAGCAATTAAAAATCTAAAGTTATATTCAGGTATAATCCCAACTAAATAAGAATCTGTTTTATCCATATACTCTTTGCATCGAACGAACTAAAAATCCATGAGTCAATTAAAAAAGAAAAGAGTTCTTGAAAAATAAAATAGAAAGTGGTTTGGGATTTTGCCACAGAGGCACAGACTCGCAGAGAAATGCGATTTCTATGCATTAAACTCAACGTCTTTGCCTAAGGCTCATCATGACATAATGCTCAAAAATCCATGCTTTTACACAACCTCAAACTCATTTATTCTCTAATTTTTCACCAAATCTAATTTCTATATTGACAAAAAAAATCCAATCTTCTTAATTCTTAAACAAATATTCCCCTTAGACCAACCGAGATTACTTTATGAAAAATCATTTTTTAAATCTAACTCTTTTACTCTTAGTTACACTTTTCTCAACCTGTAAATCCGAAATAGAAGATAAACCTAAAGAAACAAAAACCGAAACAGATTCCAGAAAAAAAATCATATTCTTTGGTGATAGCCTAACAGCAGGAATGGGACTTCTAAATCCAGACGAATCCTTTGTCTCTATAATCGGACAAAGATTAAAACAAGATGGTTTTGATTTTAAAGTAGTTAACGCAGGACTCAGTGGAGATACTACTTCTGGAGGAATTGTAAGACTGGACTGGTCGATTTCTAAAGGTGTAGATTATTTTATCCTAGAACTTGGGGCAAATGATGGTATGCGCGGAATTGAGACTACCTTAATTGAGTCCAATTTAAAACAAATCATTTCCAAAGTCCGTAAGAAAAATCCTTCCGTAAAAATTCTTTTAGTTCGTATGTTAGCATTTCCTAATATGGGTCAATCGTATGTAAAAAAATTTAATTCTATTTACCCAAACCTCTCTTCTGAGGAAAATATTTTGTTATCCCCATTTCTACTAGAAAAGGTTGCCGGAGTTAAAGAACTCAATCAAAAAGATGGAATTCATCCAACTGCTGAAGGACATAAACTAGTCGCCGAAACTTTATATCCCAGCATAAAAAAACTCATTAAATAATTTAAAGGTTATTCATAATTAACCCCTACCTAAATACCAGTTATCTCACGTAAAAATACCTACTCAAAGTTTTTTATTTTTTTTGAGTTGCAATCGCAAATAAAGAGAATTATATTAGGTGTTAAATGTTAATTAGGGTGAGGTATATTATATGAATAATTTTCAAAACCCAAAAGTATTGTTGGTGGAAGATGATGCCATAATTGCTCTGACTGAATCAGCTTTTCTGGAAGCAGAAGGTTTTATGGTAATACACGTATTTACCGCAGAAGATGGTATTGCACACTTAAAAACGAATCCTAATTCCATAGATTTAATTCTAATGGATATTGATTTAGGTGAAAATCGAATGTCAGGAACAGATGCATCCCAAATCATTCTAAAAGAATTTAGCCTACCACTAGTTTTTCTATCATCCCATACCGAAAAAGAAATCGTTGAAAAAACGGAAGGAATTACGTCTTACGGATACATTGTAAAACATTCAGGAAATACTGTTTTGCTTGCTTCAGTTAAGATGGCTCTAAAACTTTTCTACGCAAATAAAAAACTTCAAGAAAATGAAACAAATTTAAAGAAAAGCGAAGAAAGCCTAATTAGAACAATCCAATCAATTGGAGATGGATTTATTGCAACTGACATACATGGAAATATTGTAAGAATGAATCCAATTGCCGAAAAACTTTGTGGCTGGGAATTTGAGGAAGCTCACGGTAAGCCGCTAGAAGAAGTTTTTCATATTATCAATCATGATACAAGGCTTCGTGTTCAAAACCCAGTCCAAAAAGTTTTAGAATTAGGACAAATTGTAGGGCTTGCCAATCATACCGTTTTAATTTCAAAAACAAAAAATGAATTTCAAATTGCAGATACTGCCGCTCCTATTTATGATTTAAATCAAAATATTGCCGGAGTTGTTCTTGTTTTTTCTGATATAACGGAACGAAAACGATCCGAGATTCTTTTAACCCAAAGTCAAAATAGATTAGCTGGTATTATAGAATCCGCAATGGATGGAATTATTAGCATTAATGAATCACAACAGATAACATTAATTAACCCCGCAGCAGAAAGAATATTTGGTTACAATAAAGAAGAAATCCTTGGTCAGTCAATTAATAAGTTAATCCCAGAAAGATTTCATTCTTCCCATGGTGAACATATCGAAAAATTTGGGAAAACGGGAGTAACTACAAGATCCATGAATGCATTAGGGGTTGTATTCGGAGTCAGAGCAAACGGAAGCGAATTTCCCCTTGAAGCATCTATTTCGCAAATTCAAATAGGAAAAGAGAAAATTTTTACGATCATACTTCGAGATATAACAGAGAGACGATTATCTGAATTAAAAATTCAAGAATTACTCCATGAAAAAGAAATTTTATTGAAAGAAGTTCATCATCGTATTAAAAATAATATGCAAGCCATTATTGGGTTGTTGAATATAAAAAATAGCTTCATTCAAGATAATAAAACTTCCTCTATTATCAAAGAAACAATTAGCCAAATTCATGGAATGAGCTTATTGTATGATAAATTATATAGAACCACAAATTATACAAATGTATCGGCTAATGATTATTTGTCGGAGTTAATTGAAAAGATAGTAGAAATTCACTCTCTTTTGGTAAAAATAAAATTATCCGTGGATATTGATGAATTTTTTCTAAACACAAGAATTTTATTTCCTCTAGGAATTATCATAAACGAAGTAATCACAAATTCAATTAAGTATGCATTTCAAGATAGTGAAAATAATAAAATTGATGTACAAATGAAATTAATAGAAGATGTAGTTTCTCTTACCATTCACGACAATGGAAAAGGATTTTCAGAACAATCCTATTCGAAAATGAACAGTGGTTTTGGTTTAAAACTCATCTCAATGCTTTCCAAACAATTAAACGCGAAACATGAAATCAAAAATGACGATGGAGTTAAATTTCGTATAGAGTTTCAGTTAGATGGGAAATAAGACTTTTTTTCCTAAAAATTATTTTACAAATCCCCCTATCTTAATTTCATGGAATTATCATCGACATTTTGCGGGAATAGCTCAGTGGTAGAGCACCTCCTTGCCAAGGAGGGGGTCGCGGGTCCGAATCCCGTTTCCCGCTTAATGTATTTTATTCACTCCTAATACACTTACAAAGAGCAATCCATGGAATACAAAGTAACAATTAACGAAGACGCAACTGCAAAATTAGATTTAACCTATAGCCCAGAAGATATTGAAGAGGCATTCAAAAAAGCATACATAAAAGCCGCTCAAAAAGTAAAAGTAAACGGATTCAGACAAGGCAAAGCTCCTATGGAGATGGTGGTGAAAATGCTCGGAGATTCCGTTTCCGATGATGCAGTTACGATTTTACTTACCGATTCCATCAATGGCTTATATCCAACTCTCTCTTTTAAAGCCTACAAACCCCCAAAGATCGAAATCGAAAAATTTGAAAGACACAATACACTCATTGCAAAAGCAACTTATGAAACAGCACCTGAAATCAATTTAGGAAATTATAAAAATATTCCAGTCGAAGTTTACCAAATCAAAGTCACAGAAGACGATTTGGCTCCACAATTAAAAGATATTCAACTCAAACTTTCAAAAACACAAGCACGTGAAGCTGAAGAAACTTCACAAGACGGGGATTTACTTGACATTGATATTGAAACCACTAATGACCAAGGCGAAAAAGTCCAAGATTCCAAAAACAACCAATATTACCTCGGACTAAACAAAAAACAAAAAAAATTAGACGCTGAGTTACTTGGCTTAAAACAAGGTGAGAAAAAGACCTTTAATTTTACCTACGATAGTGATATGTCAGAAGAATTAGCAGGTAAAACCTTCACTTTCAACATCACTGTAAATGCTATATCTAAAGTAATTTATCCTGAACTAGACGATGCCTTAGCTCAAGAATGGGATGAGACGCAGACTATGGAAGAACTCAAAACCAAAATGAGTGACAACATCAAAAAATTTGCGGAAGATAAACTTCATGCACACTACTCAAACCACTTAATTACAGAAGTAGTAAACAACGCAAGTTTTAGTATTCCTAATTCTCTCATTGAAGAAGAAGCACAAGCAATCTATCATCAATTTGGACATGACTATGGTCTAGAGCATATGCCGATGGAAAAATATGCTGAAATGGTTGGATCTGACTTAGATTCTGTAAAGTCTAACTTTACAACTAGGGCGATTAACCAAATTAAATACTATCTTGCAGTTCATAAACTTGCTGAAGTTGAAAAAATTACTGTGTCGGCGGAAGAAATGGAAGCGGTCTACAATCGTTTACAATTGGGCGACAAAGAAAAAAACAACCCACAGTCAAGAGAAAGAATTTATAGAAATATTTATGAAAACCTGATTTCCCAAAAAGTATATGATTTTTTACTTTCCAATTCTAACAAACAAGGGAATAGTGAAATTTCTATCAGCCGCGCATCAGAAATTCTAAGCGGACCCAAAAAGGATAACTAATTTATGCCAATTATACCAACAGTCATAGAACAAACCAGCCGAGGGGAAAGAGAAATGGGTGTTTTCTCACGCCTCCTAAAAGATCGAGTGATTTTTATTGGAAGTGGGATTGATGATGAATTTGCAAATGTTCTAATTGCCCAGCTTTTATTCTTAGAAGCCGATAACCCAGAAAGAGATATTTACCTTTATCTCAACTCTCCAGGTGGATATATTTCTTCAGGCCTAGCTGTTTATGATACCATTCAATATATCAAACCAGAAGTCCGCACTCTTTGTATAGGACAAGCATCTTCCATGGCATCGCTACTTCTTGCTGCAGGGGCAAAAGGCAAACGCACTGCTCTTCCAAACGCTAGAATCATGATGCACCAACCAACTGGTGGAGCAACAGGTCAGGCAAGTGACATCGAAATTCAAGCAAATGAAATTTTAAGAGTAAAAAGCATTATTAACACCCTCTACCAAAAGCACACAGGACAAGACTTAAAGACAATCGAGAAAGATACCGAAAGAGATTTCTATATGACAGCCGAAGAAGCAAAAGCCTACGGCATCATTGACAACGTTATTACGGACAGAAAATTACCTAAGGTAGGTTAAGGTTTTGGCTTCGACGAAGAAACCGACGAATATGGGAAAAGAAAAACTACATTGTTCCTTTTGTGGCAAAGAGCAGGATGCAGTCAAGAGATTGGTTGCAGGTCCTGGAGTATATATTTGTGATGAATGTATTTCTCTCTGTACTGAAATCATTGCGGATGAGCCGGCTCATTTAGAAAGACCAACTCATATTGCAGATGTTCCTAAACCGCAAGAAATCAAAAAAATTCTAGACCAATATGTCATCGGTCAACACCACGCCAAACGNNAACGTGCATTATCCGTTGCTGTATACAATCACTACAAAAGAATCCACTTCAATGTTGGTAAAAATGACGTAGAACTAGAAAAATCTAATATTCTACTCATTGGTCCAACCGGAAGCGGCAAAACCTTATTAGCCCAAACACTTGCACGAATTCTAAAAGTTCCTTTTGCTATTGTCGATGCAACTGCGCTTACTGAAGCAGGTTATGTAGGGGAAGACGTAGAAAACATTATTCTAAAACTCATCCAAAATGCAGACAACGACATCAAAAAAGCAGAGCTTGGAATTATCTACATTGATGAAATAGATAAAATCTCCCGCAAAAATGATAGCGCATCTATCACAAGAGACGTTAGTGGAGAAGGTGTCCAACAAGCTCTTCTCAAGATCATCGAAGGCACAGTAGCAAACGTTCCTCCACAAGGCGGACGTAAACACCCTCACCAGGACTACTTATCTATTGACACTAGAAATATTCTTTTTATTTGCGGGGGAGCTTTTGTTGATCTAGATAGAATTGTAAAGTCTAGAATTGGTGTAAAGACCATTGGATTCAATTCGGATGCAAGTGCCAACTTAGACAATGTAGCCAAAACCGATATACTTAAAAATGTAATCCCAGATGACCTTTTAAAGTATGGGCTTATTCCTGAATTTGTGGGACGACTTCCGATTCTTGCAACTCTAGAAGAAGCAGACGTGAATACTCTTAAACAAATTTTCACCGAGCCTAAAAATGCAATCATGAAACAATTTGCTAAAATCTTTGAACTAGAAAATGTAACTCTAAAGTTCACAGATGGCGCTATCAATGCAGTGGCAACAAAGGCGATTAAACGAGAGTCAGGTGCTAGAGGACTTAGGGCAATTGTAGA
>DDBL01000111.1 GCA_002333425.1 Leptospiraceae bacterium UBA2033 | reverse complement strand
GTTATCCCAGATGCTGCAGCAAAAATCCTAGACATCCTTGAAAAAAGAAAAGGGAAAGCCTAGGCATTAGTTTGAAAGAAGGGATGAGTATACAAAAGTCCTCTTTAGAATTGTATACTCCCCTTTACAAAATTTTTTTCTCTATTAGTTTACTCACTGTAACTGTATTTTGTTTTTTCTATTTGCTAATTCAACATCGTAATTTAGAAATCAAATCTGCCTACGAAACCTTAGAACAAGAAGGAAAAAAATCATTCTCTACAATCACTGCGTATCACCAAGTTGTCAGTGGAAATAATAAAAGACATATCTACACTTACCTAGTCACCGATGAATTCGGGAAAATACACGAAATGACAGAATTTGTAGATGACAAATCTCATTTGCGACTTCGCGTGGGGAATACCATCGTTACCCGCCAAAAAAAAATCAAACTCGCTGGTAAAGAAAAAATTTTATCAAGAATCGAAGGGAATAATCAAATTTTACCTAACTACAATTATTTAGAAACAATTGCGATAGTCGGCATTGGATTTGCTGCTTTAATTGGGCTTTGTGGTTTTATTCTATTTGTTTTCAAAAAAGATTCTGCTTAAACTGCTTTTGACCAGTTTTCCAGTTTCAAACCTTTAATTTTTTTGAAATGCTTTTCGTTATTTGTAACAACAGTTAGATTCAATGTCAGAGCAGTCGATGCAATCAGCAAATCCATATCGTCTATCGGATTTCCTTCCTTTCGCAAACTAAGTTTGATTCCGCTAAATGTTTCGATGATAGGTTTATCAATACCAATTACAGGAAATAATTCTTTGATTCGATAAACGACCGCTAAGTTTTTATCAACGTTCTGTGATTTTTTTGCGCCAAATAAGAGTTCGCCGTAAGTTACAATTGAAATAGATTTTGGATAATTTTGGTATTTTAGAAAGTTTTTGTGAACAACTTCATTTCCTTTGATACTGTAAATGATAATATCAGTATCAATCAAATACGACATGATTTGACTCAAAACGTTTTGTATTTTTTCTGTTAATTTTTATATCGCTGATAATATCTTCGCTATTTCTAGAATCTTCCCAAGACGAAGAAAGTTTTAAAAATTCTTGTGTTGGATTATTTTTAAACAAGGTAGGATTAGAAAGGTATTTCTCTAAAATCGAAATAACTTCCTGACTAATGGAACGGTTTTCTAATTGAGCAAGTTGCTTTAAAGAAAAATACAGTCCATCATTTAAGTCGCGCACTTGAAGTATAGCCATTGGGAAGCCTCCTAAATCTATTTAATTTATAGACTTCCAATTTGCATGAAAAGTCAAGCACTTTTCATGCAAATCAGTAATCCAGCTCGGGAGTAATATCTGGTTCTTTTACTTGAAGAAATTCAACTTGAGACGGACTTTGCAGGTGCATTTCAGGATCGAGGTGAAACAAAATCAAAGTTAAGTATTTTTTGTATTTTATGATGTACATGTATTCGGTAAACTGGATGTATCTAAGTTCGTTTTTAATTTTCTTCATCCATTTACTATCTTCAAAAACACGCCGAATCTTAGAAGTCGCAGGCGAAATATTCAACAACTCCTCTTGCGTTACCGAACGATCCCGTTTTACTATTTCTTTTTTGAATGTGCGAATTAAATTAGAGTGCAGTTTTTTTTTGTCCTTATCCTCTTTTTGGAGGTATTTGGGCAAATTCATATAGTAATATGTGTAAAACTCTTTGTCTAACTCATCATCGTCTATCGAATTGGGCTTAGAGTTTTCTTTCTCTTTTGAGGTATTTAGCTCGCTTGGTTTTACAATTGGAGTTTCGACCGTTTCACCATTAGTCGCGGTATCCTGACCAAAAAGCGTAAATAAAGAAAAAAATAGAAATAACAGGAAATACTTCATTGTAATAATCATCGGTCTTTCCAGCTAACAACCTTATACTGCTAAATCATCTCTACTTTTCAAATTTTTCTAGATTTCTTAATTTTCTGAAATTTCAGTCTTGACTAAAATTTCAGAAAATTATTTTCATCAATAAGTAAGAGTGCTAATGTTTTGTGATAAGTAATAAGTAATAAGTATTCCGATGGAATAAAATACTTTTTTTCAATACATTTGCATTCTTACTTATCAAGATTATATGAAGCAGAAGAAAAAAGAAAACAAAGAAAAAAGTGGGAATTTGACACTGGATCCTCAAATGATGAGTTTCGTAAATAAAATGGGAAAATACTACGGAAGTTTTGGGATACCTAGAATTGGCGGACAGATCATTGGGTTAATGCTGATTACAGAGGCTGCCATTTCACCCGAAGACATTCAGCGAGTTCTATCTGTTAGCAGAAGTAGTATTTCTACGAATTTAAAAATGCTTATTTTGAGTGCTGGTGTAGAAGAAGTTCATATCCCTGGAGATAGAAAATCTTATTATACTTTTTCTGACAGAGCAATAGAACAATCTATCGTTAGAAAAATTAGTAGTTACGATTATTTAAAAGAAATGATCAACGAAGGAATTGAAAATTTAAAGAAAAAAGGTAACGCCACTGAAAAACTATCAGACATACTTCAGTGGATCAATTTAGACAAAGAAGTTTGTATGGAACTTCTAGAAAAATGGAAAAATAGAACAACTAAAAACAAAACTTAACAGGTAATAGAAATGACAAAGATACTATACTTACTCTTATGCGCTGTTTTATTAAATTGTGCATCTTCAAGCGCAGGAATTGCAACAAGTAACATTCCTATCGTAAACAAAAAATACAAAGTAATTGGTCCTGTCGAAGCCAAAGATTCGTGGCTGACGTTTGACATTGCAGTGTTTGCAATAGCATTTACCAATCCACCTATAAACCAGATGACAGAAGATTTGATTCGTTCTAAAGAAGCTGATGCACTGATCAATATACGTTATTGGCAAGATAGAAGTGTATTTTTATTCATTACTAGAAATAGATTGGGAATGAATGCAGAAGCAATTAAATTTACAGATGATGTAATACCAGAAATCAATGTTAAAAAACCTCGCTAATCTAATTCTGCCTTTTTTATTCCTCAACTGTATCATGGCGATTTCTTATCCTGCTGGTGCAAACAAAAGAGCGGATAATATTCATATAACTCCTTCCGCTACTATCATTCGTTCAGAAGCATACAAAATTCTAGGAACTGAGACAGGAGAAACTTCTACTTTTTTTCTATTTGGATTAATTCCTGTTACAAATCCGGTTAATATAGAGTATGCGTTAAGCCAAGCAGTTCAAAAGGTTGAAGGCGGAGAATCTATGGTAAATATGAAGATTTGGAATGAGATTCATTATTTTTATCCACTTGGCACAGTGTCAGTAACGAAAGTCAGGGGAGATATTGTATCTCTCAAGTCAGATCAAACAACTCCTTTATTTGAAGAGCCATCCAAAAATACAAAAGTAAACTCTTCAAACAAAGGTGGCATTAAGGTAGGGGGGAAGTAAATCTTGCGATACATTCTACTCATTTTACTGTTTCTTATTTCTTGTGCTGAAAAACCAATACCTGCATGGGATGCACAATCTCAAATTAACGCTGCTGTAGATTTCAAAACAAGGGAATGTAAACAAATTGGACCACCACAGCCACCACTTTTAGTATTCACTGACCAAGACAGTCGAAACTTAAATCTATGCAGTGTTGCAATTACTAGAACAGTTTGTCCCTTCGAGGGGTATCCAATCATTTGCCTCAGTATCTATATGAAAGATAAAGTAGATGATATTCCCTGGTATTTGAATTTCAATAACGATCTTGCAAAAAGGCAACTGAAATAACTATGAGATACCTAACAACTTACAAATATAAATGGTTTTTATTTTTACTAACCCTACTCTTCATTACCTCTGAGATTTCGGCTATCGCATTTAGAGGAAGATTATTTAGCAGAGCCAAAAACCAAGGCGAAGGTGGATTAACAGTAGTAATCGTAACACCTACTAAAAAAATTCCTGCGCAAACAAATGCAGAAGGATACTTTGATGCAGAAATTCCAGACCTTGGAACTTATACATTTAGAATTTTAAGACCCACAGGAATCCAAGAACTAGAAAAAGCAATTACTGCAGATGGAGAAGTTGTCACCCTCTACACAGACAAAGTAGTAAAACCCAAAGGTGGAATTGAAGTAGAAGGACAAAAAGATAAAACAATCCTTTCTCGTTACAAAGTGCGTTACGATGAAATAAAAAGAATGCCAGGAACGTTAGGCGAAGCATTAAACGCATTACAGACATTACCCGGTGTATTTGCTCCCCCTGCTTTTGGTGGTAATACAGGTGGTTGTTTTGGTGGAATTGTAATCAGAGGAGCAGATTGTAATACGAATACATATCTATACGACGACCTTCCGATTTTTTATGCCTATCATTATGATACTATCAACTCTGTTATCCATAACGATTTAATTAAAACCATTGATATTTATACAGGTGCGTATCCCGCAAATTTTGCAAACGCAACCGGTGGTGTGATTGAAATAGAGTCCAGTGAAACTACCAAAAAGGCAACTGGATCTTTTAACATGTCTTTTCTATTAGGACAAGCGATGTACCAAACTCCTCTCTTTAACGGCAAAGGATACTTAGCCGCAGGTGGAAAAGTTGGTTACTTGGATAAAACACTTGGTTCTACTGGTCTTGTTCCAGATGGCATCAGACTTCCTCAATACAATAGTTCCAATGTAAAATTCATTTATAATTTCAACGCACAACACCAATTATCCTTCACTTCCCTCACAGCGTTAGATGGATTTGCATTAAATGTTCCAGGTGGATTTGCATCGAATGATCCCACAAAAGAACCATTAGCCGCAGTAGCCGGAGCAAGTGTTGCAGCAGGACAAGGATTTCGCACAATGGGACTTCGTTACACATGGACTCCCAATACAAAATTCAGCAACCGGTTTACACTCATTAACTACGAACCATTTAGAAATTCCAATGTAAAATTTGGATCAATAGAGACAAGCTTTAGAGCAAGTGCGCCTTATACTGGAGTGCGACAAGATTTAGTTTGGAATCCTACTAATTTTCTAAAAATTGATTTAGGAACAGAAGGTAGGATTATCAATTATAATGTAACTGGATTTGGTGTAAGACAAAAAGACCCAAATAATTTTTCGCCAAATCCATACAATCTGACAGATCCAGATTTTGAGAAAGCAGACGTAACCCAAAAAACTAGAACAAATTATTTTAATGCCTATACAACTTTTCATTTTACATTTGGAAACTTTAAGTTTGAACCTGGAATTAGACATGACTATATTGATTATTCAAAACAAGGTGTGACTGGACCAAGAGCAACGATTTCTTATAAAATGGATGGGATTTTAAAAGGCACTACTTTTTTTGGAGGAGCTGGGGATTATGGTCGTTTTCCGTTCTTTGACCAATCTATTTCTAGAGAATCAGGAAATCCAAATATACAATTTGAAAAAGCGCGCAAATACGGCGGTGGTATAGACCAACAAATCACAGAAGAATGGTCTATTAAAGGAGAAGTATTTAAACAGGAATTTACAAATACAATTGTGAACGATCCTTATATTTCAGAGCCTTATGGTTTAAATCCTGACAAATACCAAAGACTCCAAAGACCAGTTGTGGCTAACAAAGCGTTAAACTACTCCAATAGTGGAACTGGTTGGTCACATGGTTATGAATTGTATATAAAAAAAGCTAACCGCCCTAACTCTAAAGATTGGTTTGGTTGGATTTCTTATACTTGGTCACAATCTTATAGAAACAACAATATCTACAACGCTGATTATGATCTAAATAAAAATAGAATCCTAAGTGGTGACGAACAACGATTACGCGCACTGTATCCAAATTCACAAGAATTAATTTTTGAAAATGATGTGACTCATTTATTAAGTGTAGTATATGGCTGGCGTATTAGCGAAGAGTATCAAATCGGTGGAAGATGGTTTTATAGAACGTCTAATCCATATACTCCGGTGATTGGAGACGATGGTGGTAGATTCAAAAATCCATACAACAACCAAATTTTCTGGAATCCTCAATATTCAACGAATCCATTTTCAAATGACTATGTAAATTCCAGAAGACAACCTTCTTATCATAGGTTAGATATTCGAATTGATAAATTTTTAAGTTATGAGTGGGGGTATATCAATCTTTACCTCGAGATTATCAATATCTATATTCGTAAAAATGTTACCGGAGAAAGTTATACAACAACTGCCCCCTTCTCGAAAAGAAATCCAGTTGCACAGGGAGATTTTTTTACACTTCAGCTACCAAGTGGAATGTTAATTCCTTTCTTTAACTTAGGAATGGAGGTGAGATTCTAATGTTACTCAAAAGTCTACTTTTAATCTTGTTACTTTCTAATCTGGCTTGTTCGGAACAAAAAGAAAGCGATTACAAAAAAACATTTTTCCTAAAAGCATTAGTGGATAATAGCAATAAGTCTCAACTAAATCCACAAACTACATGCCAAGAAAATATCACTGTGATGCAATCATGTGCAAGCACCGCATCAGAGTTTTCCTCTTTTACTTTGACAGAAACAATATTTGTATCAACAATCAGCTCTAGGCGATATGTAACTTATACGGATTATTGTAATAACCTTATCGTCAATGAACCGTATAAAAACCAATCAGACTCTTTAAAGGTCTGTTTTTTAAAATGTGATTTAAGTTATTGGCAAACAAGAAGGAATCTAAATATCTGTAATGAATCATTTGCGTCTATGATACAAGGTTCCTTTAGTGACAGTGGGACAACTTCTTGCAAAAGAAATTGTATCAGCCCAACAAATAATAATCCATAAAATTAATTTAAAAATTTCGTAATCGAAAAGAAATGCTAAAAGAAAAAGATAGTCAAATAAAAGCAACCACTAGCGGCAGCAAGCCCACCGCTCGGTGTAATATCCCGATTGTACGGGAGAGTAAAAGGGCTTTACCTTATTTAAGGTAATTTTATTAAAATTTAAAGGAAAGATTATGGAACAGCTTGTTGATATTGGAGAACAACTCATATTTATTTTGATGGGATTAGCCAGTGTGTTGGCGCTTGGTGTAGGATTGGAAAGAGCAGTTGTGTTTTCTAAATTCGCAAAAAGCGGACAAAATAGCATCAAGGCGATTATTGAAAAACTACGTGGAAAAGATATTAAAGGTATTGAAGAAGTTTCTAAAAATTCCTCCAACGTTTACACTAGATTTGCCGGTTTTTCTGCAACGCATTATTCCGATGGACAAGAAGCGTTAGGAGAAATGATGTCAGGAAAAATCATAGAAGAAAAAATTGAGCTTGAAAAAAGACTTCCGATACTTTCCACTCTGGGAAATAACGCTCCCTTCTTAGGACTTCTCGGAACAGTACTCGGCGTAATCAAAGCATTTAACGGTTTGGGGACTCTTGGAAATTCAGGAGCAGAAGTTGTAATGAAAAGTATTTCTACAGCCCTACTCGCTACTGCTGCTGGTTTATTTGTAGCAATTCCTGTTGTAATGGTAAACAATTATTTTTCAAAGAAGCTAAAAGTGATTACCCAGAACTTAGAAATTTTATCCAGAGAATTCATAGCAAGTTATAATAGAAAATGATTAAGAAACTTACTACCAATATGAATAGAAAATTAAACAGAATTTTCAAATCAAAACCATCGGTGTCCATCGGTGGTAATCTTTAAAAAACAGGAGGTAGAGTTATGGCAATGTCAGCACAATCAGGCGATGATGATGAAATCAGTAATATTAACATTACACCGATGGTGGATGTAATTTTAGTTTTACTTGTGATCTTTATGGTGACGGCTAATTTTTTAAAAAAAGAGTCGATTAATATTAATTTGCCGAAAGTCCAAGCAGCAGACCCAAATGTAAAAAAGTCTACACAGCTTGCAATCACTAGAGATGGGAAACTGCTCTTAGAAGGAAAATCTGTCTCAGAAAAAGAATTATTTGCCAACCTTGAAAGAGAAGCAAAGTTTAGAGCAAATATGAGAGTAACTCTTTCGGCAGATGAAAATTTATCTTACGGAACAATTACGAAGCTAATGGGCGTTATCCGTAAAGCGGGAGTATCCCAAATTGCACTTTCAGTTAAAAAGTAGGACGTTATGAAAGAGAAGATTAAAAACATTATAAAAAATAATCTATTTGCAACAATGTTATCTTTCTCCATCTTTCTTCATTTCAGTGTATACGCAGCCTATTATATTTCGACCATCATTGAACCAGAAGAAATTGATTCTTCATCCATCAAACAAGACGTAGATGTAAATTTTGAAGAAATTCCACCCGAATTAATTGGCGGAACCTCAAGCCCCGCACCAGTTGAAAAACAAGACTGGGTAGAAGGTAACAAAGAAACTGGTGATGACCCAATTCTGGATGACATCAACGTAAATGCAGTTTCAGGAAATGGAACGGATAAGGACGGTTATCTGTTCTCTTTCAACGGCGATAAAGTCCCTACTCCTATCATTGATTTTGATTTAAAACAATTTTTTCCTGCTGCGGCAAAAGCGGCTAACATTACAGACCAAACAGTTGTAGTGCTTGTGCAAATTGATGAAACAGGTGCGCTAAAAAGTGCAAAAATTGCATCGGGAAAAGCTGGTTATGGATTTGACGAAGCAGCAATCAAAATTATCAACCTCGCCCGTTTCTCACCTGGTTATGTAGCAGGCAAACCAGTAAAAATGTCTCACCGTGTCCCTATCAACTTTACATTGGATGAATAAATGTCACAACTACAAACCTTATTAAATGCTCATATCGAATACGAACTTTCCCAGTGGAAGGGACAAAATCTAAAGGACAACTTAAAAATCGAGATAGAAAGTCTCTACGATACGTTAGTCGAAATGTCTATAGAAGATTTTGTAGATAAAAAAACGATTACTGAACTAGCTAAAATTTATTTAACTTCTAGAGAAATTGGAAAGGAAGAAGAATCTTTGGCTCTTGCTATTTCGGAGGCGACTTATAGGCTAATCAGTAGTAACCAAGACCAATTAACCTCCTTATCTACAAAAGCCATTTTCGATGAAGCTATGAATATGGGGATGAGTATGAAGGAACTCCGAAAAGATGTGATTCATACCGTTATTAATTCACCTGTATACACCAAGATGATTTCCAGTGTCTTATACAATGCGATAGCCGATTTTGCGGGCGGAGAAAATGCGTTTGCTAAAAATGTTCCAGTAGCTTCCTCTCTTTTGAAAATGGGTCAGGACTTTCTAGGAAATATTCCTGGAATGCAAGCAGGGATCGAAAAAAATCTAACTGCATTTATCCAATCCAACTTACAAAATTCATTAAAACAAAGTGAAAAACTTTTAAACCAAGAGCTAGATTCCAAAACATCAAAAGAACTCACCGATGAAATTTGGCGATTTCTAAACACGAAAAAAATCTCCGACTTACAGCATTATGCCAACACAGATGACTTCAAAAAGATATTTGCGATTGTAAAATTAGAATGGGAACATATCAAAACATCCCCCCTATTACTTCAAATTCTAGATACAAACCTAGATGTAATTCTTTCTAGGTACAAAGGCAAAAAGATCAAAGAATTGTTAGCGTTATATAAAATCGAGAAAAAAGATATTACAGAAAATATAACAAAAATCGCAGAGTCGTATATTTCTAATCCACAAATCCAAACTCACCTAACTAACAGATTGAAGTTAAGACTAGAAGGATTTTATAATTCATCTGAGGCAAAAAAAATCATTGGGTAACCGAAATACACCTCACATGATTGTGGTATTGTTTAGGAATATGTAAAGTATCCCCTACATTTAAAACAACCGCCCAAGCTCTTTCTGAATCAAGCTCGTCACCAGTCCAATACCAATTGCCCGTCCACGTATGCCGTTCGGGAGATTTGTAAAGTGAGAGTAATTCTTTTTTTGTAGGCAAACGCGTATTATTCGACTTACATTTTTCTAGTGCGTTTTTCCAATTGAGTTGCCCTTCCTCTTTGCCCCATTTTTTAAGGTTAGATTCAGCTTGGATACTGTAAGATATAAAAATCGAAAGTAAAAAAAGTTTAATAAAAAACATAGTATTCTCCTAACTCTCTATTTCGACACCGGCAAACTAATAGTAAACTCACTTCCAATTCCTAATTCACTTTTCATTTCAAGACTCCCTCCATGAATTTCCACAATCTTTCTTGCAATATAAAGCCCAACTCCAACTCCACTTACTTCATACGTTAGACTCGAATCTATCCGAAAGAACTTTTCAAATATCTTCTGATGAAACTCTTCGGCAATTCCAATTCCAGTATCCGAGATTTTAATTTCTATTCCATAATAAGTATGATTAAGAGTTTTTAAATCACGTTTTCGGACTAAAATATTTACTAATCCACTTTGTTTGTTGTAGATAATTGCATTCTTTAAAACAGCAGAAATAGACTTTTCTAAAAGAATTTTATCTCCATACAATTCCAAATCATCAAATGTATTTAACGCTAATTGAATTTGTTTTTTGTCTATCAGATTTGTATTTTGTTTTATCGCTGTAGAGACTAATTGTGATATACTCACATTAGACTTCACTACTTTTAAATTTGATTCCATATATGTCATAAGCATTAGGTCATGAACATAATCATTTAGTTTTTCTGCACTCTCATGTATTTCCCTAGAATAATCTCTCACTTCTTCTGGATAATCTTTTCCTAAATTCAGCATTTCAGAATAACCATATACGATGGTGAGAGGTGTATTTAGCTCATGAGATAAATTCGCCAGAAAATCATCCTTTACTCGATTTGCTTTTTCTAAATTTTCTATCGCCAAACGCTGATTAGCCAATGATTCAGCTTGTGCTTGTTCTTTCTCCTTTTTTAATTCGTTGATTCTATCTGCCAATCCAAGAGAGAGAAGGATAACTTCAACAACAGAACCAAACATAGGCGAATACTGAATATAATCATTTTTGGGAGTTAGTCCCAAAACAGGAAGTAGAGATAATATAAAACCAAGTAAAAGTACACACCAAGATAAAAGATATAATTTTGCTGGTCGATATTTTTTTCTGACCATAATAATTCCAAGAGTCAACATCCAAAAACTTGCTATAATAAAATTCATTACGCCAGCAATTGATCCTAAGCGATAACTTACAAAAGGTGAAACCAGAAAACCAACACCAGAGGATAATAAGAGTATCCGGTAACTTATGTAAAAAGAGGGAAGGTTATGTTTAATCTGCAAATATTTTGCACTAAAAAAAATAGCAGCAAATGCAATTGGAAATAATGTTAAAGATGAAAATACCTGATTGTAAAACTCTGGCGATCCAAACCAAAAATACTGAAATGTAAATCCATGAGCATTTGAAAAATACAAAATTGATGTAATGATAAAACACACATAGAACAAATAGCTATTATCCTTAACAGATACCCAGATAAATAAATTGTAAAGAGCCATCACTAACAATGCACCAAAGTAAACTCCAAAAACCAACAATTCCGTATTTTTCTTTTCGAGAAACACTTTCGGAGTCCAAAGAATTAAAGGAATAACTACAGTACCCTTTGATTGAATTCTTATATAGTTTTCTTTTTTAGAGTTATTTTCAGTTGCTATTATAAAGATAAAATTTCTATAATCAATATCTCTTTGTGTAAAAGGCAATAAATCGCCTGACCTTTTATGAATCAAATTCCCTTCATTTGAATACGTATAAAAATCAATATTATCTAAAAGCGAATACTCCACTTCTAGATAATATTCTTTAGTTGACTGTGACTCTAAACTAAACCTAGCCCAATAAGCAGACTTTGAATATCCAAAAGATGGATTCTCTGATTTACTTCTCACCCAAAGGTTTTCCATTTCTGGTTTTCGTATATCGTCTATCGTTAAAGTGCCTTCTTTGTCTTCTAAAATTTCAAGATAAGATCCAATAGGATACTTACCTTTATCCTCAGATAGAAGTATAGGCTCTATAGCAAAAAGAGAATTGGTAATCCAGATGAAAAGAGCGATTAGTGATATAATAAAATTAGTCAAAATTTTTTTTTTATTTTTCATGAACTCCATCCAGAGGCAAACTGATGATAAACGTTGTTCCATCGCCACTTTTAGTGAGATAAGTCAACTCGCCATTATGTGTTTCCACAATCCATTTACACATAAATAACCCAAGTCCTGTTCCATTTGCCTTACCTTCCGTAACAAATGCTTGAAAAATCCTTTCTTCTACAGATTTAGGTAAACCTGGTCCGTTGTCAATTAAGTAGAGGATAATTTTGTTATTCCTCTTTTCTGTTCGAATGGTTAAACTATATTCCTTTTTGTTGTCGTATATTGCCTCAATCGCATTTTTAGATAAATTTACAATCACCCTTCGCATTCTATCTTTATCTATAAGCACATTACCTTCATACTCTAAATCTAATATACTTTTTACACCCAAGTGTTCAAAATCCATCTGTAAAAAATTTTGAACTTCTGAAATAAATGATTTTAAGTTTACCTCATTCAAATTCAAATTTAGATGCCCCTTTGAAAAATCCAAAATTTCATAAGTAAGATCACTTAACCGATCCATTTCTCTCACAATTAAAAATAGATTTTCCATTCTACTTTCTTCAGTAACGTCGTCTGAGCTTAGCATTTCTGCGATATACTTTATAGTAGCCATTGGATTTTTAATGTCATGTATTATACCTGCTGCCATCTGCCCTACCATAGAAAGTTTTTCTCTAGACTCTGCCAGTATTTCAATTTCTTTTCGTTTGTTTTCACTATCTAAATAAAGCTTACCAAGTTGATCCAACATTTCATTGACTTGGTTTGTTCTCTCCAATACTTTAATTTCCAAATTTGCATTTAGATCTTTAATCTCTGAATACATAGAACTTAATTTCTGAATAACTAAATTTAGATGAAATGCCTGAATAGAAAAATCGTCTATCGTATCCAAAGGAAGTTTAGCAGAAAAATTTCCAGCGCCTACTTCTTGTAATGTGTAACTCACTTTATCAATTCCATTTTTAACAGAAACTCCTAATACATAAGTAACAAACGCAATAGGTAAACTAAACATAATTGCTAGAATAAAAATATGCAAAATTGGATTTTGGACAGTTAAATAACCATTAACCACAGCATACAACATGTAGGAAAACAATGTGAATGGTAGATTGGCAAGACTAAATACAGTTAGTATAATTCGAGTGTAATAAGAAAAACGTGGAATGCGACCGACTGGAATTTCTAAATCCAAAAGAGATTTTCTTTGTAACAATAACCGAAGGTTATTCTCAGTAATAAAAAAATAAGCCATAAAGGAAAGTGGAGCAATCATAAAAATTATGAACGGCAAAATCTGTAATCCAAGACGCGCATTTTCAAAACCAATCACATAGGCTGTATGAAAAAGTGCTGGAGTTGCCCCACAGATCCAACGCAAAACAATCACTATCCCCTCTTCATAAGGATAACGCATAAGTTTTAATTTAAAAGAAAGCATTTCCTCTAAATCAGAATTTGGACTTGATTCAAAACGCTCCATTTTCTTAAAAAAATACTGAAGCCGAAAGTATCTCCATAAACTTCCGATAACAAAAGTAAGACTCGCCCAAGAAGAACAGATAAATACCATGATCAACTGGTTTTTGTCATTTAACCCTGAGGCAATAGTACCTAGATAAATTGCAAACGGTAATGGAACAGTATGCGTAAATAATTCCAAACGCGAGGTCAGTTTCCAATAAAATTGTTTCAAATTCTTCATTTAACAATAACCTCAACTAAAACTATTTGCCCTACTCTTTCGGTTAACGCTATACTAAATCCCAAACAAAGAGTAGTCACTCAGACTTACAAGTATAGAATTTTTACGCAAGAAATTTATACTCTAGTTTACAAAAAAGTATTTTTACAAGACTTCATGTTCTTTGTTTTCCAATTCTTCTTGTAATTGCCTGAGTTCTAATTGCATGTACGCCATTCTTGTTTTGAGAGTATCATACTTTAAAACTAATTTGTAAAGCTGATGAGATGTATATTCTCCACCATCCGAAAAAAATAGTTTTTCATCCTCAGTTGTAATTTCATATTTACTCCACAGGCGCAAAATTTCTTCTCTTTCAGATGGCTCATTTGGATAATTTTCATTATTTAGAAAATTCCATACAGTGGAATAAAATAATTCTGGTTTATTTGGTTTAATCTTTAACTCACGTAATAGATTATGTTTGTGTTCTAAATATCCAATCGTTTTTAGATTAACGGCTTGATATGCATAATAGCCCGCAATGAGCGCAAACGTAACGTCAGCCGCAAGATAGAATTGATTCGTGTTACCAGTTAACTCCAATAATGCGGCAAGCGATGTCCCTAACACTGTACTAAGAAGTGATCTGACTGCTAACGTATTTGTTTCATTGTTAGTCAACATATCTAAGTTAGATGCTAGCTGCATAGTTCTATCTCTTTCGCAATCAACGACTGCCAACATACTACTCAATTCCATTTGAGAAAGAGAAATTCTCTCTTGTGTTTCTTTCATGATAAAAAGTTTTTTATTGGTAAATTTATTTTTCCCACCAAGTGAAATAAATTCGAGCAGAAATTCAGTTACTCCAATATCATTTGCAATACTAATCGCATTGTCCGAAAAATTTTTCCTCAATAATTCCAAATCTGTTTTTGAGATATGATAAAGTTTTACATCTAACTTAATACTTTTATCCCGTATCCCAAAACAAATTTCAGGAATTTCTCTTTTGGAAACGATAGTTTTCTTAAAAAAATTAGAACAAGAAAATAAAAATATTATTACAATTGTGAATTGGATTTGTTTTAACATAAACAGTTGGGACTCCTAAAACAAATCATCTCCGATGTATATAGTAAGGAAAGTAATAAATGAAATTATTTTATCTTGCCATTAAAATTGATTTTTTTTACTATCCGATTACAATAAAATCAAGAGTGTGATTATCTAATGTCAAACAAACACGAACATAAAGAATTTGAATTAAAGTCAATACGAAACCTTCTAACCATGACTGAAAAAGAATCAACTTTCTTAGAAAAATTGGAACCTGAAGAATTAAATAAACTTAGACAACAAATTATTCTTTTTATGCAAGACGGTCAAAAAGAAATTTGGGTACCAATGGCAAAAGTGAGTAAGTTTATGCCGAATTTTCTAAATGCAAAAGTTTCAGAGGACATTCTTGGTCCCAATATAACTGCTAATCTATCTTATCACTTAGATCCCAAAGATGCAATTGGAATAGCAGGACATTTTTCAATTAAATTCTTTTGTGATGTATTAGAACATTTAGTTCCTGAAAAGATTGCTGATATGATAAAGCAGTCCCCCTTTGATTTGATGCGTAGAGCGGTTAATGAGCTTTTAACGCGAAAGAATTATTTTCTAATTGGAAGTTTGATTGATTACACTCCTATCGAGTCAGTTGAAAAAATCGCACGTGGCATCGAAAATCTTGGAGACTTAATTTCGATTACCTACAATGCGCAAGATAAATCTAGAGTGTTAAATTTATTTAAACGGTTTGATGATAATAAAATTTTTGGTGTAATGGTTGTAGGGTTAAATACTAATTTGTCGGAAGAAATGAAAACTATATATGAACATGCAGATGAAGAGTTGTTAGAAAAAACCAAAAAGATCATCCAATCAAAAGACACAGCTTTATTAGAGAAATATAATCTAATGCTTAGTCACTTTGACAAAGATTAAAAGATTACCACAGAAAAAAATGATATGGTTCCATATCAAATCGCGAATATTAAAACAATATCGTATTTTCTCTCGGTGTACATCGGTGGTGAAAGAATTCTTAGTATTTTTATTTTAGGAAAAGGTTAGATTTTTTTAAAAATTTAGCTTGCCATTTTTTTAAAATCAATATCATATGCCAAGTCGAAGAAAAACAAAAATTCAAGGAGATTAGAATG
>DDBL01000183.1 GCA_002333425.1 Leptospiraceae bacterium UBA2033 | reverse complement strand
TTCTTTTCATCTTTTTACCTTAAATAAATATGATTGCAGTATAATTTTTTGAGTACAAGGTCAGGTTATTTTCACTGAATCTCGCGTCAACGAAAATCAAGCATTTTGGTAGTATTTTGGGCGTTACGGCAGTCATCTTAAGGTGAGGTTTAAACCCCACCTTAAGATGACTGCCGCCCGNNCCGCGCTCGCCTTCCTGAATCGTGACGATACAGCTATCACGATTCATCCAGTTGATCGCTAACGCGGGCTTTAATTTTTTCTAGATTTACCTAATGAATTAATGCCCAGATTGTAATGCTGGAATCTTACCACGCAAAGCTTCGCCCTTTCGGGCTTTTTAGTTCTAACAGAATTTGATCCAAGTAAGGGCTTTTTTGTGTTTTTGCTAAACCCGAACGTGGTAGCTTCGTGCAAAGTCCTGTAAAACCCTGCTGAGTGAAAGGGAAACTCGTAGTCGTAACTTGGTGGAGGTAGGAACTGCAATGTTCAATCCAAATTTCGATAAGATTTCCCAAACTCCTAGAAGATCAAGCTCCAACAAATAGGTAAACATCCAGCAGCGAGATTTCCCAAATGCGAGAGCCAGCTCCCCTAACTCTAACCAATCCGCATTTCCAACACGAAAGCTAACCCGCCTTAGGCCCAAGCCCTCATCCTGGTATTCAGTCTTAATTTTCCTAGGAGGATGAATCATCCCAGAATGCGTAAGAGTCCGATACGTCCAGAGAAGATTTCGAAAATACACAACTAGGCTATTTCCATGCTCACTCGTTTTCTGTTTCAAACCTTCAACCAAGTGAGCAGGCACAAGCAGAGTAGAGATAGTTTTCTCAGTTTCACTAAGTCGATCCAAACGAAAAGCTTTTTGATTTTGAAAGGTTATCATACCTATATACCCTTTGCCAAAAGTAATTTCCCTTTTTGTAAAATATAGGGTATTCCCAAACGCCCTAAATAAGCCTCTTTTAAAAACGAATGGGTAATTTCTTTTGGCGTTTGGTATACTAGGTCAAAAAAGATACACTTGGTGCGAAAAAAGTTAGGTTACTAAGAATGCAAATCTGTGAAATTTAAACCTAAAAAGATTACGTGAATTCGATGTAAGGATGTTTAATTTGTCATTCCAAAAATTCCACCCTTCGCTTCGCTCACACTACGCCAAGCGATTTTGGGAATCTGTAGTTCTAAGCAGGATTTTATATTACTTGAGACCCCCGACAGAAAATTTCGGGGGTGACGCTTAGGCTAGTTATTAATCTCCCGTTACATTGAACTCACATTAAATACTCATAATCTTCTGCAAAATCAAAGCAGTCGCCTTTGCATCGTCTAAGGCACGATGAAATTGAAAATCCGCCTGAATCTCCATTTTTTGCAAAAGGCGTTCAATCGAAATACCCGATGTAGAGTGGTTGTTCTTTGCTAGCCAGTAAATAGCTAGACTTCTAATATCAAGTCCGCCACCGACAAAATAGTTACCATAATTCAAACCACACACTCGAACTTCTTTTCGAAGAAGAGGCAAATCATAATAAATCCCAAAGCTTGCTAAGTTCGATTTATTTTTCTCTCCATACCAATCTATAAACTTCAAAAATACTTCTTTAAAGTTTGGTTTATCAAAAACCATTTCGGGGGTAATATTTGTTATCCTGCTAATCTCAGGTAGTATTACATACTCACTTGGCTTGATTAACTCGGAAAATTCTGATTTTATTTCTAATGTCTTTTTATCGAGCTTGACTGCACCTATTTCTATTATGTTGCTTTCTTCAATTTCGTTTAGTCCGAAGATTTTGCAAGATGCTTCTAGGTCAAAGATTACAATGTCGGATGAGAATTTCATGATTTAATAAACTCCATAAACACTAATTCCACCGCCAAAGTATTTATTCTTTAAGTGTTCGAAGATAAGTAAAGTCTTTTGTGTAATATCATCTGATTCGTAAACTGGAAAAGGTAATGACTCAAAGAGAGTTTTATTGACTGTATTAAAAACTGCAGCAGAAGTAGCAGACTTATCAGACCAGTGTTCTACTTTTAGTTTTTCTTTTTTTAATTCTTCTAGAAGCTCAATAGCAATTTCTTTAATTTTTTTCTTATCTGGCTCTGTGAGATTTGGTTTTCGTAGAATATCAAAAATAGCTTTTTGTTCTTCAGTTAATCCTTCTCTTTTTGTATCTAATTCTTCTTCAGATAAAGAATTTACGAATTCTATTAATTTGCGAAATGTCTCCTCTATTACAGTAGAATCTTTTCGTTTATTGTAATCATCAATAAGAACAGTATATTTTTTGTAAAAATCTACACGCGAAGGATTCATGAAAACCATTTGTGCTAATTTTTTTTCTACTTGGTCTTTCAGCGATTTTACTGCCGCGTTTTTGTTTTTAGTTTTTAAAAAATATTTTTCTAAAACCTCGAAATTAAGTCCGCTTAAATCAATGATTCTATCTTTAACAAAAACTGATTCAGGATTTTCGCTTTCTTTTTTAGGATTTGCCTCTTTGATCTGCGCTGTATTCATTAATTTATTTTCAATCGACTTATCCACTATATCTTGAATTTTTTTCATCAATTCCGTAACATCAGCACTTTGAATATTTTCTTCAATTGCTACATATAAAGCATTGATAGCATCTCTTCTAGCTCTGTATTCATTCAATATTTTGTCAGGCTGTAAAGCTTTGTATTTTTTGAAAACTTCTCTCGCCAAAATCTGAAATTTTCGTTTAGTCTCATCATTGGTATAGATTGCATTTAACCCCTGTTCAATAGCGGCTAATTTTTGTAAGCCGTTTGCTTGAATCAATTCTTGCAAATTAAAATTTACTTCCTCTTGTAAGAATAACTCTATAGCCGTTAAAACTTCTTCCAATTGTCGAATCAATTCCTCTTTCGGTTTTACAGGAGGCTCTGGTTTTTCATCACCACCAGAACCACCACCTGCTCCGTAAATGGCGAGCGCATCGAGTAAGGCAATGTATGTTTCGATATAATCCACAATAAGTCCATTGTTCTTACCTTCGCTGATTCGGTTAGCTCTTGCGATTGCCTGCATAAGTGTATGTGATTTTAAAGGTTTATCTATATACAATGTCGAAAGTGTTGGGACATCAAATCCAGTTATCCACATAGCGCAAACAATTACAAAACGAAATGGGTCATTCTCATCTTTAAATCTTGTTTCTAAATCTTGCGTATTCATTTTTTCACGGTGCGGCTCAATGTCTAAATCCCATTTTTCGAATTTCTGGATTTCGTTTTGTTCTGGACTCACAACAACACAAATCTCTGTTTCCTTTATCCAATGCAACTCACGACTTTTTTCTAACAGTTCTTGATCTCCATATTTATTATTTTCAATTTCTTTTTCTAATTGCTCGATATATTTTTTCCAATGTTCGCTAATAAGATTATACATCTTAACAGCAGTGATTTTATCGAGTGCGATATACATCGCTTTGCCTTTATATCCTCGATTACAAAAGTGAAAAACAACATCTTTAGCAATTGCTTCCAATCGCTTTTTAGCGGTTAAGATAGGGTATTCTCTGGCAAAGAGTTGTTCAATTTTACTTCGCTCATCACTATCTAAATCTTCACTTTCCGAATCTATAACAGCTCTTATCTGCTCGTTGATTGATGGATTTTCTAATCCTAAATATTCCCCTCGATTCTCGTAGTATAACGGAACAGTTGCCCCATCATCTACACTCCGCTTAAAATCGTAACGGGAAACATAGTCACCGAATATTTTTTTAGTACGTTCATCATCTTTAAAAAGTGGAGTACCAGTGAATCCAATAAAGGATGCATTCGGTAAAGCATTTCTTAAATTCATTGCTAAACTTCCACCCTGCGTTCTATGAGCTTCATCGGAGATTACAATAATGTTATCCCGTTCCGTGATTTCTTCTTTGAAATTAAATTTATGAATTAAAGAAAATAAATAACGATGAGGAGAACCAAGTAATTCTTTTAAATGATTACCGCTACTTGCTTTAATAGAATGTCTGGCTTCTGCTTTTACTTGCGGAACGGCATTTACTCCACTGAATGTTCCGTAAATTTGTGAATCTAATTCATTTCGATCGGTTACAATTAAAAAAGTATAACTGCCTGTAAACTTCCGATGAATTTTCTGACAAAAGAAAACCATGGAATAAGATTTCCCACTTCCCTGTGTATGCCAGAAGACTCCGAGTTTTTGTTTTTCTTCTAAACTTATTTTTCCTAGCTGATACAGATTATTCTTATGTTGGATATTTTCAATGGCTTTGTTTACTCCAATAAATTGGTGGTTACGGGCTATTAGCTTTACAGCTTTTCCTAAAGAAGTATCAAATAGAATAAAATTTTCAAAGAGATCTAAAAATCTTTTTTTATCACAAACTCCCAGAATAATTCTATCTAAAGCAACAATTCCCTCATCATCTTCAGTGATACGTTTCCATTCATGAAAATGCTGATACTTACCAGTGACACTTCCTATCCTACTTTCAATTCCATTACTCAAGATGATAAATGCGTTGTATAAAAATAATTGAGATATTTCATCCTTATAATCAGATAAATTTTTTTCATAAGCATCACGGACAGAGACTTTGGGACTCTTAAATTCAATAAACAATAATGGAATGCCATTCACAAAACCTATAATGTCTGGACGATTCAATTGCCCCGCTCTTCCTTGAATCCATAATTGCCGAACGGCTAAGAAGCTATTAGCCTCTGGATTTTCAAAATCAAATACTCGGAGAGTTTTATTTTTTACTTGTTCGCCTTTTTGATTGATATAATCAATTTGAATTCCATTTCTGAGCATTTGGTATTTTTCAAAATTAATATCCCCTAGAGACTTAGTAACACTCGCCTCAGATAATTGACTGAATGCATCTTCGTAGGCTTTGGGTGGTAAATTAGGATTAAACTCTTTTAACTTATCTAAAAGTATTTTTTTAAGAAGAACTTCTGTTTTATTCTGCCTGCCAAGCATACTCCCCTCACCGAAAGTTTCTGCGTTAAAAGCAAGTTCTACTTGCCATCCCAATTGAACTTTAAATAAATCAATTGCCGTTTGCTCAATCAGATTGTCTTCGGAATATTGGGATGTCATGATTTTATTTACTATCTATTTTCACTTGCAAGAAAAATCGCATAGTCATATATACCAAATGACAAAAGTAATTTCCCAGACAAACTTTATAGAAGTTGCATTTGGTATAGACCGAACGCATTTTTTCGATTTAGAAAAGTGCAATTGCTTTTGGCGTTCAGTATAAATGTTGTGAAATTCTTCTAACATTCTTGTAGTCTAAGAAGCTCTTCATCCAAATCTTCTTTGGAATAGTCAATGATAGGTATTTTATATTGATTTAATAAATCTAAAAAGTAATCTTTAGAAACTCCTGCAAACTCTGCTGATTTTCCTAATGAAAGTTTATGAGATTGAAATAAAAAAATAGCAGCGTATAATTTAATGTTGCCTCTAAACAAAGAAATATCTTCGCCAAGGGAAAAAAAAAGCTTTTCGGGTATCTCAATATCAATATGAATCGTTTTAGTTGTTGTATTCATTCATTCCTCCTTTCCTATTTATTTGAGTTGCTTCTTTACTTATTGTAAATCTAAAAATGCAAACAAGGAAAAATATTTATGGCTATACCAATCTTAAAAAAGTTAACTCACCGCGTTTAGAGCAAAATCCAACCTAATTTGCACTGACATCTTTCTTCTATTTTCGGCATTAGTATACTCAATTCATTACTTTACTTTTCTATATTTTTTTAAGTATACAATATTTTAGGCTCAGAGAATTTACTATTTTTGGGGATTAGCAAGATTATATTTGGGATTAAATATTTTTTTAAATTGAAGGCTTGTAGATCCGAAGTTGATAAGTAGTCCAAGAGGAAAATCATAAGCTACAACATAATTCTTTGCCTGTGCTAAATGCACATCTTCCAAATTAATCAATGCTTTTAGTTCTACAATTACTTGATCCTCAACTATAAAGTCAGCTCTTCTTTTTCCAACAGCTATACCCTCATAATAAATAGCTTGCTCAATTTCCCTTCCGAACCTTAACCCAGCCCTTTCCAATTCAATCGCAAGACATCTTTGATAAATTACTTCTTGAAAGCCATTGCCTAATGTGTTATGAACTTTCATCGCACATCCATTTATTTTATAAGTTAACTCTTCCATCATAGTATACCTTCGTCTGAATCAGGATTTACAGGATTAATGGATTAACAGGATTACTATTAAGCAATGCTTCTACTATCTTCCATCCTAAACATCCTAAAATCCTGCAAATCCTGATTCAGACAGTGATTTCCCCATTCATCAACCGAGGCAACAATATATCACGAGCTTCTCGGAGTTTGGTGTTTTGTTCACCTAGATTACTTATTAAGGAAAAGATTGAATTAATAATTTTAGTGAATATCTCTAAATCTTTTTTTTGCGGAATAATAATTTTTTGCTCTCCAATAAATTCTTCAAAGCCATAATTTACAATATTACTAGCACTATGTTTTTCATACTGAGTAGTTACTCCATTTTCGTAACTTGCTAATAAATACATATATAAAAATTCCGGTGATAGTGCGTCATTTGGTCGAAGCATTTTACAGAAACTTGCGCATAATACAGGCTTACCAAATTGACTTAGCATTTTTTCTGTAATCAAAATACTTCTACCAACTGGCTGTCCTTTACTACCTCCGGATACTTCAAATACAATATCTCCAGCTTGCATTTTTCTTGATGCTAGATTTGATTCTTTATGGTAACGAAACGGAACATTATTTATTTCTCCTTTCTTTGCATAAGGAATATCTGTTCCCCGAATTACATACGCTCCCTCAGCAAACCCTTCTTTGTATTCTTCCTCTCCCCATCCGCCACCAATATAAAAAGAAAGACAATCTTTTATATATACTTCTCGTTTAGTTTTTGCAGACTTTAACTCTTGTATCAGTTCTTTGTAATGCAAAAATGCCTTCTCCTCCAACAACTTGATTCTCTTCAAATTGTTCTCAATCAAATCATCATAAGCAGAGAGGATATTTGCTATTTTGCGCTGGGTGGGGAGAGGGGGAAAATCAAAAGTAAACTCTTTAATTAAGCCTAGTGCAATCCGAACTTGATTAGCCGCTCCTCTTCCGATTGATTTTACGTAACCTTGAAATACATCTGATTTTCCAAGATAACCCAAATAGCCTTGATGAACCTTATCTGATTTAGTTCGAAGACACAAAGCATTTTGATTTAATAATGCTCCTTCAGCGTGGGAAGGAATAATCGTAACTCTACCAGCAGCAGAGGCAACTAAGTTAGGATGAGAGCCAACAGTTGCAATTACTAAATCACCTTTTTGAAGTAGATGTCTACTGTATTTATCTAAACTTGATTCTGGAATAAAACTTGTGTCACTTAAATCAACAGTGCCATTTTTTAGATTTGTTACTTTAACTACAGGAATACCAGTCTCGGTGTATTCTTTATCGCTCCAAGCACCACCATTTATAAATTCAGCAATATCATCCATCTTATACTTCATCTCACAACCCCCCTGTCTGAACTGTGATTTATTTGATTACGGTGATTACTATGATTTAGTTTTAGAGACACTCTTACGTTCTTATCATAACAATCATAAAAATCACAAGAACTTGTGGTGAGTAAGCGAAGCGCATCGAATCCATCATAGTTAAGACAATATTTCATTTCTTCCCTTTGACCTGCATACCCAATTCTGTTAGGCGATATTTCTGTAATCTACTATTTGGTTTATCAGGAATCGTCATTTCTATGAGCTGGAGCTTTAGTAGAGGGGAAAGGTAATTTTTAACAAAGTTTTTCTTGTCTGCCAATTTGAGTTTGGACTGAAACTCTGCTCTGCTCAAAGGTTTTGTTAATACATGTAAAGCCATCTCCACTTGGGGGGTGACTTGGGGGGTGACTTGGGGGGTGACTTGGGGGGTGGTGGATAATTTCCATCGATTAGGAAATGTAATTCTTAAAAAATTTTCACTAAATTGAAAATGACCTTCCGAATAAAATTCCAAAATTCTTGGCACACCAGAACCCAGTTGTTCAACCATTTCTAAATCTTTGAAAATTCGCATAATCTCCCGATTTCTTGGTACGGAAAATCCTTGAAAGTATTCTTCTTTTGTTAAATCATTTGGCAATCCACCTGAGGATGTAATTTCAATTCTATCATCAAAGATTTCAACCTTGGGTGGAATTTCTCTTGTATAATCATTGTGAACAATTGCGTTTACAACAGCTTCACGTAGTGCAATAGGATTCCAAAGTCTTGTATCAATTCTTTTTTTAGCAGTTATTTTACTTTTGGTTTTATTCTCTAAATCTAATTTATCCAAAGTTTGTTTGGTAGCTTTAATGAGAGAACAAAATCCATATTCATTGTTCTCAACTAAATCGGTTCTATTTTTACCTTTGTATTTTGCGACTTTAATAGAATTAGAATTGATATCCGAAAGCAAATAAGCGGCATAATTAAATTTCTTTTCTTCATTTAACAAACCTAGGTTCGATGCAAATTGTTTATTTAATGCCTTGCCAGATTCTTCATAATAAATTTTCAATTGCTCAAATTTTAAATTTTGCTTATTGGACTTGATTCTACCTAAAGAGTTGCGAGTTCTATTGGAGAAAAGTTTTTCAATCATCCGAACGGGCATAGGCTCCGTTGCACTTCCTATTCTCACAAAGCAACCTTTTTCTGACATACCCAATGACTTTATGTAATAGGGTTTTTCTGTTCCACTGGCAATAAAAATTCTTAGGATATCCTTGCCTTCTTTTTCTTCCTCAATAATATCAAACAAACCAATACAAGAAGGAAGAATATTGTGTTTTAATCTATCCTTGATTTTTAATTGTAACTCATCAATCTTATCTAGTCCTTTTGGATTACCTTTATTATCCACACCTAAAAAAATAATTCCACCTTCCCTACTATTTAAAAAAGCCACGACTTCTTTTTCTAAAGAATCATTAAGTATAAGTTTAAATTCAATTCTATGATTTTCATTCATATTGCTAACTCTTTATAATTCTTATGAATCTGCTTCACTAGACTTGCGGCTTCTTCATGCAATCCATTCAACTCAATTGAAATTTCCTTCAACCTCTCTTCGTAGTCAAAATCTTCGTCTGTGCTAGTGTCAACTCCCACATAACGACCAGGGCTTAGAGACCAATCTTTGGACTCAATTTCTTTTTGAGTTACTACTTTGCATAATCCTTCTATATCTACATATTTTCCATCGGGGAAACGGCTTGTTAGCCAGTGAGCTTGTTTCCAGAAGTATTCTGTTTCGTGAAGTAAACCCGGCTCTTCCTCTTCGGGGTTGCCGCTGAGTTGTTCTTGGAGAGATTTTAATTCATCGATTTGTTCTTTTAGATTTAGGTCTTTCCAGTCTTTTGATTTACTGAGCGGCTGATCTTTATTATCCCTAATTTTACTTGTCGTGTTAATTGCATCGAGTAATTGTTTGATGAGTTTGTCTTGCGGTTTGCGTAGGGATTTACATTTATGAGCAATTTTTTCTAAACTATCTATTGTAACTTTACTCTTCTTAATCTCTGTTATTAATTCATCCTGTAACTTATAAAGTTCGACTGCCTCTTCTGTCTGAACTTTGATTTCTGTGATTAACTGATTTATTTGATTATTTTCTTTGTCTAACTTTGTCAAGTAGGTAGTGAAAGTTTTGAATAGTAACTGAATGCATTTTTGTAGCTTATGTGTAGTCTCGCTTGTTTCCTTTGCTAAGTTCGATGATGTTTCTAAGTAGGTTTTTACAGTCTCTGTAAATCTTTTCCCATTCCCTCTATAAAGATTTACAACACAGATTAAATTTTGTAATTGTTCGGGGCTAAAATCATTTACCTTCGAAGTCACCTTTCGATAAATCTTTCTTGCATCGAGCATCAATACTTTGTCACTTTTCTTCTTGTCGTTTTCTTTAGCACGATCAAAAAACCAAAGAGTGCAAGGAAGTGATCGAGTATAAAAGAAGTTATTCCCTATCGCAATCATTACATCGACCGCACCGGTTCTTACTAATTTTTCTCGAATGTCTTTTTCGCTATGTCCCGCATCACTTGCAGAAGAAGCCATTACAAATCCAGCACGTCCTCCCTTTGTGCCATTGACAGGTGGTTTTAAATATCCATAGAAATATTGAATCCACAAATAATTTGCATTATCATTTTTGGGTAAAAGTCTTGTCACACTTCCTTTTTCGTCTTTTGTAAATAACAAACGGGAATCTTTTTTTACAAATTCTCTTCCTTTGTCTACACCATCCACATTGAAAGGAGGATTTGCCATTACAAAATCACATTTAGCGGCTAATTCATGTTTGTCTTCGTAAAATGTATTTCCTAACTGGATATCACCTTCCAATCCATGAACTGCCAAATTCATTTTGGCTAACTTTGTATTTGTCTCCGCTTTTTCTTGTCCTTTAAATAAAACTCTTTCCGATGACATTCCTTCTTTTTCTAAGAAGTATCCGGTTTGCACAAACATACCAGCACTTCCACAAGCAGGGTCAAATACAATTCCATGATCTGGCTCGATTACATTTACAATCGTTTGCACAAGGCTCATCGGAGTAAAAAACTCTCCACCTTCTTGTGCACCAGTCATCGCAAATTTATTTAGAAAGTATTCATAAATCTTTCCAAATAAATCTCCTTCTGCTTTTTGTAAAAATTCCTTGTTAAAAATTCTAAGTAACTCGATTAAAAGTTTATTATCAAATATAGAATAGTTTTTGGGAAGCACACCATTGAGAGAATCGTATTCCTCTTCAATAGCTCTCATTGCTTTTTCAATTTCTTCCCCAATGTTTTTCTCTTCTGGAAGAGCTACCAAATAAGCAAAATGAGCATTATCCGGTAAATACATTGCATTTTTTTCTTCAAAGTCTTTTTTGGTTAATGCTCGTTTTCCGCGCTGTGGATGGCTGGGAAGATTTTTTTCTATTTCTACTCTAACTTTTAAATAACGATTATAAGCATGTCTCAAAAATATCAGCCCTAATACCGGCATAGAATATTCAGAGGCAGTTAGTTTACTATTAGCTCTCAGTTGGTCGGCAGCCTTCCAAAGTTCAGCTTCTAATTTTCGAAGTTCTTTTCCTTGCATATATGATACTATAGTTTTTCAGTATATTTAATGTCAAATTGAACTTTATGAACAAAAATTTCTTTGCATACTAAAAATACATCAAATGTTCCTCTATGGTTAGCCCCTGCTAATCATCGCTGTATTTGACCAACGGATGCAATAAAGCAAAGAATGATTAACCACAAGGAACAGTAGACTGATAATTATTTTCTAATTTTTTAAAAAGATTTCGTACAACGGAACATTTATATATAGATTATTCCGACCAATTTTTTCTTTCTTTAAATATCCTCCGTCGGCTAACGCATCTAGGTATTTGGAAGCGGTTTGTCTAGATATACCCAAATCTTTTTCGAGAAAATCTATCTTAGTATAAGGATGTTTAAAAAGATTATTCAAAAGATCCTGCGAATAAATTTTTTTGTAATTTGTTCTAATTTCTTTTTTATACCTGTCCATCAATTCTTTTATAGATTGAATTATGACTATCGTATTTTTGGAAGTCTCCTCCACTCCTTTTAAAATATACAAAACCCACTGCTCCCAATTCCCACTATCTCGGACAGATTGTAGCAAGTTGTAATATTCTTCCTTTGTTTGAATAATGTATCTACTTAAATACAGAATGGGAATATCTAAAAGCTGATTCAAAACTAAATAAAGAATATTGATAATTCTTCCAGTTCTCCCATTTCCATCGTAAAAAGGATGGATACTTTCAAACTGGTAGTGAATTACAGCCATTTTAACAAGCGGATCTACAGGATAAAATTCTTCCTCATTGATTACCTTTTCTAAATTATTCATCAATCGAACAATATCCTCGTTACGTTGAGGAGGAGTGTATATCACTTCTCCGGTTCCAAAGTTTTTTAAATCAGTTCCAGGGAGAGCACGAAAACCTGATTCCTGTTTTTTCACGATTTTTTGAATTTCTAAAATTAGATTATTGGTTAACAATGATTTGCCTTTGACTATTTCAAATCCATATCTTAGCGCGGTTCTATAATTCTGAACTTCTTTAGCTGCTGAATCTTGGATCGCTTCTTCTAACAATTCCATCCTATAGAGTTCGTCATGCGTAGTTACAATATTTTCGATCGCTGAACTATCCTTTGCTTCTAGGAGAGGCAATGTCTGGATCAATATGCTTTGATTAGGAATCGTTCTAGCAACTCCCTTTAGTTCTGCTAAATAGCGATGAGAAAGCGAAAGTTGCTTCAATACAGTTTTTGTTTCCAAATCAACAATTGGCGGAAGCTCAGGTAAATTGAATCCAGACATTGAATCTCTTATTATTGCCTACAGAAGGTAATTTTTTTAACAAATTGGAATAATAAGTTTAAAAGATACATTTTTTTTAACAGGTCAACCTATATATGTTAACATTTTTAGCTTTTTTTAACAGGTCAACCTATATATGTTAACATTTTTAGCTTTTTCTAACATATACTTATGTATAACATGAATTGGACGTAAGGATTTTGAAGTGGTAAAATTTTTAGGGTTTTACACAGTCTCACTTATTCTGAAAAATACAACAATCCCGAAATA
>DDBL01000185.1 GCA_002333425.1 Leptospiraceae bacterium UBA2033 | reverse complement strand
GGCGCAGGATGGGATGACGATTATCGTAATAAAATCATAGGTTTTTAAATGCGTTTGCCCTGGCTAGTTCGCCAAGTGTCTAGAGAATTTAGAAATTCTTTATCAACAGTAGTAGTTCCTTTTTTATTTGTATCATTTTTTATAAAAGTGTCAAAACTTCCTTGGATGACTTTTTCTTTGCTAAATGTATTCCAAAGAAAATCGAAGTCTGAAATGTATTCTTTAAACGTAATATATTTAATACGGGCTACGGATGCTTTGTCAGTAGAACTTGGTTTTTTCGTGCAATCATAGACGGCGAATTCTTCAAAGTCCGTGATGATAGAAATCGCAAGTTTCGCACTCCAACCATAACGGCGAACTTGGTACGCTGGAAGTATATCAAATCCCCCTTTTCTAAAGGGGGAAAAAGGGGGATTGCTTTTTTGCTTCAACGAAGAACAGCCGTTTGCCGCCGTTTAATCGAAAGGAATAATCGGGAGCTTTCGTTGCACCACCGACTTTGATTTTATCTTCATGGATAACTTCTCGGTAACTTTCAGCCGCACCCTGTTCATTGTCCATGTCCCAACCCAGAGCTTTGAAAAATGGGTCAATGAAATCACGTCGAGTCAGAGTTTCATTGTAATCGGATTTTTTGTACGATTCAATTTGTTCCCCAAAGCGTCTTACTAATTCGGTTATTTTTACAAGTGCTTCTTCTTTTGAATCCATCTTCCCTCTAACTTCGTTACTACATAACAATTCCCAAATAAAATGATTATTTACGATACAACTTCATACAAAGCCACAGATTCTGTTTTTCCTTTCACAGAGTGTAACCCTAAACTCTTAGTGGGAATTCGTTCCTTTAGTTTTTCCTTTACGGATTCGGAAATTAAAAAATCAGTTTTCAACTCTTTACATTTACTTTCGATGCGACTCGCAAGATTGAAAGTGTCTCCGATGACTGTGTATTCCATACGATTTTCAGTTCCGATATTTCCTGCGATTACACTTCCAAAATGAATTCCAATTCCTTGTCTGATTGCGGATAATCCCTTTTTACTTCTTACTAAATTTAATTCTGATAATGCTTTTTTCATTTCGATTCCAGCGATTACTGCTCGGTATGCGTCATCAGGTTTAGGATCTGGTGTTCCGAATGTTGCCATAATTCCGTCCCCGATAAATTTATCTAAAGTTCCACCGTTTTCAAAAATGATATTTACCATCTTCGCATGATACTCTTTCAAAAGTTCTACAACTTCTTCTGGCTTTAGAGTTTCACTGAGTGTAGTAAAATCTCGAATATCCGTAAACATTACTGCTACTTCTTGTTTTCTTCCAGAAGAGTTTACTAAGCTATCATCGGCAGTTGTAATCTTGTCAAATACGTTAGGCGAAAAGTATCTGCTCACTTGCATTTTCGTAACTTCTAGGTTTACTGCTTCGTAAATTAGCTTTCGTGATTGGTATGTAAAAAAAGCAAGTATCAAACCAGAAAATACAAACGTCAAAAGCGTAGAAAAATAAAATTCAGCACTCACAGTATTACCTAACATATGAGTTACAAAATCGTTTGATATGATAGTGCGACTATCTTGTTTTGCAAAAAAAAATAAAAAGGTAGAAGATAAAGTTACTCCGCCTGTAATAATCAGTGGGTAAGCTGGTCTTATTGTAAAACTATGAATGATTAAAATAGCAAAATACATACTTACATAAGTAGCAGCTTTCAACATATAAGTTCTTGGAATAGAATCACCACCTACCGATTCATACCAAATATAAGGAAGACAGGCTAGTAGAGATACATCAAGGATAGCGCTCATTATCCCCACTAGTTCTAATTTTCTTTTTTGTTTTAATAAGTATGTAAAATAAAACGTAGCAAAAAATGATATAAGCGAAATGATACCAACCACTACTCTTTCCATCAAACTTTTTCCAACTATCATTGTAATACTTATGTTTGCTAGAACAAAGAAAATTCGGAAGTAGCTAATAAACCTTAGCCCTCTAAGTTCTCTTTCGAGTAGTAATTCCTTGGTTGTAATCATTATATTAAAGAATAATTTTTCTTTATTTTGGATAAAAAATCTTGTAACTCTTTAATAAAAACTTCTGAGTTGATTTTTTCGATACAATCATTTTCTTTGAGAATAAAATTAAATAAAGATGACCTATTTGTGGTGGTAAGTAAAAAAGTATTTCCTACTTTTCTAAAAGGGTGAGGATACAAAAACTTTTCTAACTTCCAAGCGTTTTCTTCATTACAATGAATTTCTAAATCTTCGGTCTCATGAATTGAAAAATTTAGCGCATGGTAGTTTAAATCGTTTGGAATAATTTTACCGGTAAATAAGAATTCACCGCTTAATTCAAATATTTTTAGAATTTTAGGAATTAAAAATCTACGTTTTTGTTTTTTTTCACGATCAAACACTATTAGATAAAAGTCTTCCGAATTACGTTTGATAATTTGTAAAGGTTCAATTTCTCGCAGATAACTTTCTTTAGGATTTGTTTTAAAGTATTCTATTTTTAGTGGAGTTTTATTCTTAATCGCAGTCATTATTTTATAAAGAATTTGTGAGATTTGAGATTCTTCTTTATCGACTGTTTGGTCACCTAAAAGTTTTTTCTTAATACTTGGAAAATGTTGGAGATTTCGAGAAAATATTTTTTGAGAAGCAGTAAACAAATCATTGGACAAATTTTCTTCTGACTTTTTTAAAATCAAATAAGAAAACTTTCTAAGTTCCTCTTCTGACATTTGGATGTGAGCATCTCGTTTATTTTCATCAATTTTATAAACATTGTATTCCATGGACTCGTGAAATACTTTGTAGAATTTAATAGAAAATCCATTTTCTTTTAATTCATCAATATCGCGTTGTAATTTTTTCTGATCCGATTCAATGTTTGAATTGGAATAGTATTCCTTCATGATTTGTCGAATTTGTAAAAATGATAAACCTTGACGGCTTCTAATTAAGTTGAGCAAAAGACTGAGTTGCCGCTCTTCTGTTTCGTTGATCGGCTTAGGGTCAATTCCTAGTGGAAGGTCATCTTTTTCTTTCATGTTGTGAATGGAAAATGCGGGTATGAAGGACTCAAACCCGCGTATAAGAGAAGACTAAGCTTCGTCTTCGGCAAATAAATTATTAAGGCTGTCTAAAAGCACTTCTACTTCGACTCCATAACCTTGGCATACTTGTTCGATAGTTTCGATTTCATTGATTGAACAATGAGAACAACCACCTAAATGATAACTAGAGAAAACAAGACCGGCTTCTGGATGAACTTGCATTGCATCTCCAACAGTCATTTCTTTGTAAAACTTTTGCGCAGATTGAATCACACCAAACCTCCCATAGTTTGAAAATATTATACAAGTTTAGACTGATTCTAAAAACATCAACCAAGAAATATTTTTATCTTAAAATAGGATAACTTTTGCCACGCTAGAGCTAGAGGCACTGAGGCACAGAGAGTAATGGGATTGCGCTATTTTTATTACTATTCGTCGAATTAAAGAGAGCATATTTGGATTCAACTATCATATTGTAATAGAATAATAACAACGGCTGAATAAAATAAACAGTGTAGTATGAATTAGACTCTCTTTAAACCTCTCTGTGTCTCCGTGCCTCTGTGGCAAAACTTTTATCCGTGTTCATCTGTGTCTATCCGTGGTAATCAGTTCTGATGTAGGAAATTCTAGGATTAGGGAAAAAGTATTTGAAAAATTAATACGATATTGTACTATACGCACATTCTAAATTAGATACTATGGTCTAATCGGAATCATACAAACATTGAAATACTTGTATGATTTTATACTTTTAGGGAGGAGCCTTTGAAATACTTATTATCGCCTGAAGCCGCAATCGATACTTTTATCAAATCCAAAAAAGAGAATAAAGATGTTCCGGAGAATGTCTTAGAGTCTTTAAGAAATTATAAAAAATGGGGTCAGAATTCCCTAACTGGTTTACTTAATGCCTCTGCCTATTTCCCTGAAATTTTAATTGAAGAGAAGATGGAAGAGAATATCTACAAACTACTTGCAGAATTCAAAAAGTCTGAAATCCATAAATAATTTTGATAGAAACCACTCCTTATAAAATTATCTACCAAGAAGCAAACCCTTACGGATCTTTGACTGCGTATTTAGAAGATGACTCACGCACAGTGTATCTCTATTTACAATCAGAGCAAAATCCCGAGTGGAAGATTCGTGCTCTATGGATTCGAAACCGTGTTCTAGCTCCCGATACACGTGATCCAGCAGATTTTACAAATGGTCTAGCACCAATTTTACTTGCGAATGAAATTTCTACTAACGCAGAGACTTCGGAAATTCTACCAGAGGATGTTCATTTCATTTGGACAGAAGAAGGGGACGGCGTGGCTGTTTTTATTAAAGAAGAGCTTCATGCGTTTTTACCGTCTTGGTCTGGGATAAAAGGTCTTTCCGGTTACTCTAAATTTGCCCGTGTGGAGACGATAACCGCTCACCCTCTAGGAGATTCCAATCATGGTGTGATTGCAGACATAGTTGATAGATCTCGCAAATTCTGGGAGTTTCGTGCAGAAAAAGATTCTTGGAAAAAAATTCAATCCTCTAGATTAGAATTTTTGGAAAATAATTTGGGAGCGCATACTAAGTATTGGTCGGCAGATGGCGGCAAATTCCCATATATCGGAATTGCGAAATTTGAGTCTCCAAAATTCCCAGATGTTATTTTTTATTCTACCATTGGTTTGAGTGCGCAGAATATGCCTACCGTTGATTTATTTCATAAGGATTATCTCGATTATGCTCGCATTGAACTTGTTATCGCTGTTCGTTCTTTGCCCGCAGATAAATCCGAAACATGGGTTCCGCATTTTTTAGGTGAGATTGTAAAATTTCCTTGGAATATGATTAAATGGTTAGGAGTTGGGCATACAATTTCTATGAATCGAAGAGATCCCGATGCACTCTATCTAAATTTTACTTCAGCCATTTTATTAAAAGAACTTTCGGCAGTAAATCATACTGACATACAATTAGAACATATTCCTAACTTAAATGGATTTGTTACTGAGTCCAAACAACCAGTTCACTTTTTATTCATTCAACCAATTACCTATGAAGAAGCTTATTATATGCGATCAGAAGGATCTAAAGCTTTACTCGATTTAATTGCACAAAAAGGAATTGGCTGGGTTCACAATTCCGAAAGAGAAGGACTTCTCTAAGTATGATGAGAGATGAGATTCAATTAATCTTTCAAAAAACTGAAAAAAAGCTTGCGTTTTATATGATTAAAATAAAATCTCCTACACTTCTTTTGGGCAAGAAGAACCTATTAGATATTTCTAATATGGTGAAAATTAGGACTAACCCACTTATTAGTGTATTATCCTCCCATTTCGCTATGAATGCGACCTGTACCTCAGGATTAAAGGGTTAAAGGAGTTTTTAGATTATGAAGAAATATATTTTAAAAGAACAAAAGACGTTATCTACCATACTAAGTAAAATTATCAATAAGCCTGTTAATTCTATTCATGAAGACAAAAGATACATCATCACTAAAGTAACTTCCGAAAAAGATTTGAATAATTCTGTCAATATCATCTTAGAGCCAATTGACGGAGAAGAAATGGGTAAACCTGATTTACTTGTTTCTATCATGAAAGAAAATAAAATTGAAATTCGAATCAAACAAGAAAATCCTTATCGAAATGATTTATACAATGTAATCGAAGTAATCATTGAACCACTTGAAAGATCTGCTGCTCGTGCCACTATCAAAAATATCAAACTGTTAAACTTACATTATTCACCACAGTTAGATTTAACTTCCGTTTTGTCTCTCTATGGCAAAACTTCTATGATTACCCAGACAATTCAAAAATTCCAAGTGATGCTTGAGACTTCTTTGAACCAATTTGGGTATTTTATTACAAAAGTTAGAGTTGGATTTTATTATGCTGCGGATACTCCTTTGTTAAACGCTTTAGCTGATACAAAAAATTCTTATTTTCTAAGAGACGCATACAAAAAACAATTCTATACAGAGCGTGCTTTTTTTAATCCAGTTACAAAATTTAAACCACAAAATATTGACGCAATTGTTCAAAATCATTTACTCGATAACGTCAAATCAGTGTTAATCGTTCCTTTCTTTGGAGCGGGTAATGCGTTATTAGGCTACGTAGAACTTTTAAGCAGTCTCCCCAATTTGGGAAATGACTATTTACAAAGTGATATTGAGTCGCCCATGGGAATCGGACAATTAGTAAACTTCATTGCCTCTCGTTGTGAAGATTTTACATTTGAATTGGAATTATCGTATGTCAAAGAATGGAAAATGTTTTCTCCTAAAGAGGATGCAATTGATATTAGCCAAGATGGTCGTGGTTTAGGTTTATTTCTTTCTACCATCAAGGACTATTCTTTCTTGGAAGCAGGCTGTAAAATTGCCTTCTCAATTCCAATTAACAAAAAACATTACCTTTTTTATGCCGGAGTCAAAAACGTGAAGAAGAATAAAGGGGAAATTCCAGGCACTAGTATGGGTGTTAGAATCTATAGTTGTGATCAGCCAGAAGGAATTGGGCTAATGGCATCTTATGCGACACAATTGATTACGAAGAATATAAATTAGACTTGTCGGTAAATTTCAGTGTGGTTTGCCATGGTTCTATAAACTCACCACCGGCGCCGACACAGAGAATAAATGGGATTGTGCAATTTTTATTCCTATTCTTCGAATTAAGGAGAGCTAATGAAAAATTTGGATTCAATTTTCATATTGTAGTAAAAATAATAACTAAGTCTAAATTATTAAAATAGACAGTGTATTATGAAATAAACTCTCTTTGATTCTCTCTGTGGCTCAGTGCCTCTGTGGCAATCCGTTATACTGAGTAGTTGCCAAAATTTTTAAATTATTTGCTTGTTATCTAACTAAGCATACTGAGATAGTATTGACGAAGTGTTAGTTTTCAGACGACTTTTAACTTATTCATTCAAGTATAGATACAGGCTTTTGATAGGACTTGTATTGTCTTTTCTAGTTTCCATTTTTAATGGAGTCTCCCTTACTAGTATGATTCCCATTTTTGATTCTATGGGAGCTAGCAAAAATTATAAATTTCAAATTTCTATGACCAAACGAGACTTAACTGCGATTCAAGCCGTTGAGTCAGGTGAAACATTCACACGTCTCGAGCAAGTGGAATATCGTATCGCCAAATTAAAAGTAAGAATGAATGAATACTTTAACGAATTGCGTCCCGAACAAATTGTATTCTTTTTTGTAATTCTAGTATTTCCAATTTATCTAATGAAACTAATTTGTCTGACGGGTGCAATTTATTTTATTAATTCGACTGGTTATATGGCGATTCGAGACCTACGTCTAGAAATTTATAAAAAAGTGCAACACCTTCCTCTCAATACATTTGTCCAAGAAAAAACTGGAATTTTGATGAGCCGGATCATTAACGATGTGGATGTACTTGCAAAAATTATTAGCTCTGACTTAAAAGATGCGATTAATGATTTTTTCTATGTAGTGACTCATTTACTTTTATTATTTTTCCTAAGTTGGAAAATGTTTTTAGTGGTATTCATTGTTATTCCGCTCATCATGGGACCGATTACAGCTTTCACAGAAAAAATTCGCAAAGCAACCAAAAACCAACAAGAAAGACTTTCAGCGTTAAATGGGCTTTTGCAGGAAGTAATTGCCGGTATCCGCGTCATCCGTGCATTTTCTATGGAGAAAAGAGAGTCAGGAAGATTTTACGGAATTAACAAAGAACTTTCTGATAAAACATTTAAAGGTCATTTTTATCATCAAGTCGGTCCTTCGATTGTAGAATTATTTGGTTCGGTGTTAGCCGCTATTTTTCTTGCATTTGGAGCTTATCTAATTAGCAATGAAAATTTTTCAAAGGGAATGTTTATGGCATTCTTTTTGACATTAATTTTTCTGATGCGACCTTTAAAACAACTTAGTATGATGTACAATTTAATTCAAAGCGGAGTTTCAGCAGGAGAGAGAGTTTTTGAATTGGTAGATTCCAAAACCGATATAGAAAATCCAACCATTCCACTTAAACTACACAAGTTACATAAAGAAATTGAATTACGAAATGTTTCTTATATTTACCCAGGTGCAGATAAACCTTCTCTTAAAAATATCAACATCAAAGTGAAAAGTGGTGAAACAATTGCACTTGTAGGATCTAGTGGTGCCGGCAAATCTACCCTCAAGGATTTATTCCCTCGTTTGATTGATCCAACTGAGGGAACTGTTTTGTTTGATGGAATTGATATTCGTAAGTTTAATGTAAAAGACGTGCGGCGCAAAATCGGCATTGTCTCCCAAGAAGTTTTTTTATTCAATGCGAGTATACGAGACAATATTGCGTATGGAAGTTTGGGTGCTTCAGAAGATCGGATTCGTAGAGCATGTGATGACGCTTTCGCAACTGAATTCATTAACTCATTTGAGTTTGGTTTTGATACGATGGTGGGCGAACATGGAGTAATGCTTTCGGGTGGACAAAAACAGCGAATTTCTATTGCACGTGCACTTTTGTTAGACCCAGAAATTTTAATTTTAGATGAAGCTACTTCTGCGTTAGACACAGAATCAGAAAGACTCGTTCAAACAGCACTTGAAACATTATATAAAAATCGAACCACAATTATCATTGCCCACAGACTTTCTACTATTCAGATTGCAAACACAATCTATTATATGGAAGAAGGTGAAATCGTCGAATTTGGCTCACATGCAGATTTAGTAGCGTGTGATAGTAAATACAAAAAACTTTATGAAATGCAATTCGAAGCGGTAAAATAAAAGTATGCGTTTTTTCTTATACTTGCTTTATCCTCTTTCTTTGATTTATCAGCTTTTGTTTTATTTGGATAAATTTTTTAAGAAAAAACAAACTATTCCAAATTCTTTTACAATTAGCGTTGGAAACCTAACGACAGGCGGAACAGGCAAAACACCGTTAACCATATACATCGCCGGACTTGTGCATTCGATTTTTCCAGACAAACAAATTGTGGTATTAAGTCGTGGTTATCGTGGCAACAAATCCAAAGAAGGAATGAAAGTAGAACTAACTTCAAACCCAGCGGATTCTGGCGATGAGCCGCTACTCATCAAAGCAAAAATTCCCTATGCAAATGTAATCATTGGCAGAAATAGATTTCAGTCTTATATGAAGTATCAGACAAAGGGAAAAGAAAATTTAGCATTTAATGAATTAAATCCTCTATCTGATATAAATGGAAGATTTTCGCCTCGTTTTAGATCTCGAACTCGAAATCGATTTTTTATTTCTCCAAACGGGGAAGCAAAAGAGTCTACTCAAATAGAACAGGGGGGCGGGAATGTAATTATTTTAGATGATGGATTTCAGCACCATGCCATAAAGAGAGATTTAGACTTTGTATTGGTAGATTCCAATAATGCCTTCGGAACAGGATTTACTATTCCGCTTGGTGTTTTAAGAGAGAGGATAACAGCTCTTAAACGCGCGCATTACATTATTTTTACAAGGTATGCAAAGGAGAATGCATCTAATGTAGAAATTTTGAAAGTAAAGTTTATTAGAATTAATCCCGATTTGAAATTTTATAATCTTACCTATTTACCTTTACCGTTGCTGAATTTTAAAAGAGAAGTTCTTTCACTAGAAACTTTGAACACCAAAAAAGTTATAGTTTTTTCAGCACTAGGAAATCCTTATTCCTTTGAAAGCCTGATTGAATCACATAAACCGAAAGAAATTAAAAAAATCCGTTATCCGGATCATTTTGCGTATGACACTAAAACAATGTTAGAGTTATTCCAAGAGTTGAAAAACTTTGACCTACTGATTTGTACAGAAAAAGACTTTGTCAAAATACGGCATTTAAACCTAAAAAATCCAGAAATGCTAAAACTTTTCATTTTACCAGTAGAAGTCTATTTGAATAAACAAGCAGAGTTAAAATCNNCAAAATGGCATAATTGGTTTAAAAAAGCGGGATGTAGCGCAGCGGTAGCGCATCTGCCTTGGGAGCAGAGGGTCGCTGGTTCAATCCCAGTCATCCCGAAATTTTAGACCCGGTAGCTCAGCTGGATAGAGCATCTGCCTTCTAAGCAGAGGGTCGGGGGTTCGAGTCCCTCTCGGGTCAAAAGACCTATTCAACAAAAAAATGGAGAATGTAGCTCAGTTGGTAGAGCTCCAGTTTGTGGTACTGGCTGTCGCGGGTTCAATTCCCGTCGTTCTCCCAAGCTTTTCCTTCTTACACCTTACCTCACATTCAGTAAAATTTCTTTTTTATAGATCTCCCCTATTAACTCATAGCCAACTGGATTTGGATGAATTGGATCATAGGAAGGATAGAGACGCAGGTTAGAACGATTATCCTCAAATACTTTCTCTAAATCTGTAATCGTATAAAGATTCGAAAGACTCCTAACATATGCATTGTTTATTTTTATTCGTTCGTGTAAACCAAAGTCATCTGTAAGTGGGATTGCGGTAAGAATAATTTTCGCACTTGATCTTAACTTTATTTCTTCGATGAGCCTATTTAGATTGAAAGCAAAATCGTAATTAGCCCCCATCATAACATCATTAGTTCCTAACTCAATGATAATAAGATCGGGTACCGGATTAAAAGGACGGCTAATATCAAATAGCCAGTCATACACAGTTTTTCCACTAATTGAAAAATCATTTACTTTGTAATTTACACCTAATTTATTTTGAAGACCAAATGCCTTTGATCTTTCGGAAAGAGAATCTCCGATTATATTTACCTGTATGGTTTGCGTATTTGATTTCATTAGGGGAATTAAAAAACTTTTATCTACATTGTCTTTAGATGTATAACAGTTAAGAAGAAATAAAACTGGGATAAAAAAAATGCGCATAGTATTTGTTTGCCTAAGAGCAAATGTTATCAAGTCACATCGAACATGAAAAAGGAATAGAGTAAACGCATGCAGAAAAATCGTGAGAGGTCTATTTTGTTTAAAACGATTTGCTTTAAGAAAGATAGATTTCTCACGGCACAAACTCTCAAGTTGATCGGGTTTTCTTAGTAGGAAAGCCAGCACCTTCATTGTGTTCGAAATGACAGATTAAATCCTCGAATGAATCACTCTAACCTGAAGATAGCCATATTCATCGCGTTGGTGAAGTCAAAAGCTTAGGTTGTCATTGCTTTGTAATAACTTTCTGCATAACTTACAATTAGTTTTGCTTTTTCAGGGTATTTCTTTAGCTCACCACCGTTTACGATTGCACGTGCGTTTAAAAAATCTCGTTTCGTACCTAAGATATATTTAGAAAGAGGACCAGCAGCAGGAGCAAATTTACCATCTCTCATTCCTACTATTAAAATTTCGGCGGCAATATTTGGCTCACATGCTTTATCAGGATTACCAATCAAATCAATTCCTAGTATTTGACTCCACTTAGCATAATTCCCACGACCGGTAATTTGTACGTAACCGCGACCTTTGTATTTTGCACCGTCACCGGATGCTTCATCCCCATTACCAAGGGAAGGTAGCGCTGCTTTTGAGTAATTCTTATTTGCTTTGGCATCATCAATTTTTTCGAGCATACTCCAACCCATATTTGACTCGCGCCTAACTGTCCCTAGGATGTAGGCAATTTGTCCTTTGTCGGTTACTCCATGTTTGCCGCACTCATCCAAAATAGCTTTAATATGTATCGCCGCAGTTTTTAGTTGTGTCTCACTAAATTTATCATTCGTTGATGTATTGTTTGAACGAGTTGCATCTACCAATTTTTTTACTAACTCTGGACTACTGCCGACTCCTGAATTTCCACCCTGCACTGCTACTGCCATACTTCCTCCTAGGAAAATTTTTTCACTATCTCACGTTACACTCATTGCTCCCGAAAAACAATAATTGCGTAACGCCTGTTGTTTAAACAATCTGCTATTATACTTGTATGTAAATCAATTATAATTTTAGGGAATTCAAATTTTGTTTTAAAAATATAACATTGAACTGTATATACCAAACGCCAAAAGTAATTACCCAATTGACTTTTTAGAAATAGCGTTTGGTAGAAGCAAATGCGGCATTTTCGATTTACAAATGTGTAATTTATTTTGGCGTTTACTATAAAAATCTGATTAAAAATTTAAAATTTTTGCGCACCGAACGAATATTTTTTGTGCTAATAAGTGTATGATAGTATTTCAAAACTCCAACGAATTTCCCCTCGATGAAATAGATGACAGAAGCCAAACAGTCTCAACTTTGTTAATCCCCGAAAATTTAATGCAAAACTTTATGTTCCTCGTGAAAAAACATGGAGCAAGTAGCACTTCTGTCTATCTGCGAAATCTTCTCTTTATGTATCGAACGTTAACCCATTCCGGATTGATCCCTGAACCTTTAAAGGTGAAGACTGAATACCAAGAAGAAGGGCAAAATCTTTGTCGTGTAGGTTTTCGTCCTTCCAATTCCGATTGGCTAGAGCTTGGTCAACTGGCTCTAGCTTTTGGAAAATCCCGATGTTGGCTGTTTGTCTATTTGCTAAAGCTAGATATTATGGGATTGTGGTATCTTCTCGTTCGAGCTGGTTTGAACTTCGCAGTTCCAACTTCCCCCAACTTAGAACTGGGAAGTTTTTGTAATTTCAAGCGGTCAGAGCAAACCTTTGCACGAAAGTATCACGTAAAAGTTTAGTAAAGAAAGTAAAAGTAACGATTACCGAACAAATTTGCATTCCTCTAAGTAATTACAGAATCAAGCTATGCCTACGGAGTTTTTTGATTCCAAGCTTAAATCGTAGGAGATAGGAAAGAACTGCAAAATACAAAGAAAGACTTAACGAATCAGGACTTTAGAATTGCGGAAAATCCATATTTGGCGAAAAATAGATTTAAAAGTAAAAGAATTTGTGAGTCGATGAAAAAATTCAAAGGAATGAAAAAGCATCACACAGGTAAATACCCCCCAAAAAAGGAATGACGTTCTACCTTGTACTGAAATTCTGACAGGTAGAGGAACCTAAACATGGCTGAAGAGAACAAAGAAAAGAAAAACAAAAAAGTTTCAAAAATGAGTGCTGCTGAGTTAGATGCTGCTTTAAAAAAAGCTTCTGAAAACAAAAATTCTGACTTAACAAAATACGTTCAACATATTAACCAAAGAAAAGCTGAACTAAAAAAATAACTATCACAAACGGGGCGTCTTGCGCTCCACTTTCATTCTAAAAATCCTTGATACAATTTATCAATATTCGTCATCAATACGGAGCTAACGTTTTATACGATGGTTTCTCTTGGCATATCAAACCAAATAACAAAATCGGACTAGTCGGTCCAAACGGAGCGGGTAAGACCACTTTGTTCCAAATGGCTACTGGATTAATTAAACCAGACGAAGGAGAATTGGTTCGAGCAAAAGATACAGTCATTTCCCTGTTCCATCAAATTCCAAATTTCGATGAAGAGAAATCTGTAATTGAAACTGCGCTCATTTCCAATACACTTTATAAAAAATACTTAGAGCGAAAGGAAAGTATCGACAAACGCTTCGAAACCACCGACCACGAAAGTGATGAGTTTGAAAAATTACTCGCTGATCAAGCAGAGTTAGAAGAGTTTGCGCATACTCACGATTTACACAACTTAGAAATCAAAGCAAAAAAAATTCTAAGCGGTCTTGGGTTTAAAGATGATGCTTACAATAGACAAGTTAAAAACTTTTCTCCGGGCTATCACCATAGAATCGGTCTTGCAATAGCACTTTTAAATCCGTATAATTTACTACTACTAGATGAGCCTACAAACCATCTAGATGATACAACCAAAGAATGGTTGCGTGATTTTTTAAAATCTATTAAAACTACTTTTGTAATTGTGACTCATGATCCAGAATTTCTAAATGATGTTACAGATACGATAGCCGAAATATCTAGCAAAGGAATTATAGAATTTAAGGGTACGCTAGAAGAATTTTTAGAGGAAAAAAATGAACTTCACGAAAAACTAAAAAATCAATTCAAAAAAGAAGAAGCTTACTTAAAAAAGCGAATGGATTGGATTGAGAGATTCAGGGCGCAAGCAACTAAAGCAAGACAAGTTCAAAGTGCAATCAAAAAGCTCGAAAAGCGAGACTCTGTAGAAAACCCAGAAGATATTTTTTGGAATAAAAAACCAGCTTATCGCTTTAACCATATCCCAGATGGAAAAATCACATTTCGATTGGAAGATGCAAGTTTTCAATATGAAAAAGACGGGAAAGTAATTTACAAAGACGCAAACTTAGAAGTATCCGCAGGTGATAAGATTGCTCTTGTTGGTCCAAATGGAGCTGGTAAATCAACTCTCATGCGTTCTATTTTAGGCAAACACAAATTATCCTCAGGAACAATTTACTTCGGTCCCAAAACTCGCATTGCCTATTTTTCACAGACTCATGGAGAAGATTTACATCCATCTCTCAATATGATGGAATCTATTTTAAAAGTGTACCCGGATATGTCCGATGAAGCTGTTAGAACAATACTAGGTCATTTTTCTTTTTCGGGAGATACGGTTTACAAGAAAGTATCCGCTATGTCAGGTGGAGAGCAAAGTAGACTTAGAATGGCATTAATGGTTTTAACTCCTGCGAATTGTTTATTTATGGATGAACCTACAAACCATCTCGATATGGTAACAAGAAATGCTTTGAAACATGCACTAAAGGATTTTCCAGGATCTATTTTCATTATTAGTCACGACCCTGATTTTCTAAAAGGTTTATGTGATAGGACTTTCGAGTTATCAGGTGGAGTATTAAAAAATCTAAATTGTTCTTTCGATGATTATCTCAAGTTTCACAAAGAAGGAGTTTACGGCGAAGAAAGTCAATCCGCAAAACCAACACGTCAAAAAGAAACAAACGCTAGTAAAAATAATGATAAAAATCGCCTAAAAAAAATCCAAAAGGAAATTACAGAAATAGAAACAAGACTAGAATTATTAGAAAAAAATAAAAAGCACCTTGAAGAACTTCTGGCTGATCCCGGATTTTATAAAAATAGAAGTTATCAAACTGAATTGGATAATTACAACGAAACCAAAAAAGAGATTGCCAATTTAACCGATAGGTGGGAAATACTAAGCGAGGAAATAAATTAATGAATATCAGCCCGGAAGAGTTAAAACGAAAGTTAGACGAAAGAGAGAAAGGCAACGATCAATTCATTTTAGTAGATGTTCGTAATCCAAACGAACAAGAAATTTCCGTTATCCCTGGAACAGATTTATTAATCCCTTTACCTGATTTTGATTTTGAAATATCAAAATTAAACCAATACAAAGAATCAGGAATAGAGATCGTAGTTTATTGTAGAAGTGGCGGACGTTCCACTACTGCTTATGGCAAGTTAAAGAGAAACGGATTTTCTAAAATTTCAAATCTAGAGGGTGGGATTTTATCTTATTCAGACGAAGTTGATTCCTCCATTGCAAAATACTAAACTACTTACTAAAAGAAGTTTGGAATTTTTAAAAATTCTAGTTTACTAAAAAATTTATAACTAATAAGGTGAGCGTTCTATGCAGTTAGTTTTGCTAATTGAAACAGATATACGTGCTTCAAAAGAATTTGAACGTTACCTAGCAGGAAATCGTTTTCGATTTGTAAATACCACAAGCTCTAAGAAAGGATTGGAATACGCGAAGTCCGCTCCACCTGATTTATTAGTGATCGGATTTCATCCAGAAGAAAGAGATGCAGTGGATACTCTCATTTACCTCAAACGAGATCCAATCACAAAATATATTCCAGTATTAGCACTGATTCGTGAATCAAACCAACCTTTTATTGACTATTTACAAAGAGTGGGTATTTCTGGTTTTCTAAATAAACCAGTAAAACAAAATGAGTTAGTCCAAAAAATAAATGATCTTTTGCATGTATCAGAAAAAATTAGAGCTAACATTGTAAAAGAAACCCATCACCATGTTACTATATCTTTAAATAATGAGCAACGAACAGTAATTACGTTTCGATCTGGAATAAAAAATTACGTACTACCAGAAATTCGAAATGTATTAAGTCACGATTTTATAAAATCTATTATCAATAAACATATCTGTATCGACATTCGCACTCTACCAGAAATGAATCAGGAGGAACTTCAAATACTTGAAAAAATCTTAAAACTTTTTGGAGATAAAAAAATTTCTCTCATAACAGGAACTCACCTTGGTAACATAATGAAAAATGGAGATCTTCCTGATTATATAAATCTCTTCTTGTCTATGGATGATTACGAACTTTTCTTAGAAAATCCAGAATTGGATGAATAGCGAATAATCACAATTATCTGTTCAGTAACCACATAATAAAAGAAATTATTACACTGAGTAAAATAGAAGTTGTAATTGGAAAATAAAAACTAAAATTATCTCGTTTAATACTTATATCGCCTGGAAGATTACCGATAAATGGAAATTTACCGCTCAGCGTAAATAAGAAACCTACGAGAAGGATAATTATTCCAAAAAAGATTAAATTTTTACCGATTAATTCCATTAATTTAATCGGGATTGTGTAAAAACATTTAAAGATTACCACCGATGAAAACCGAGAGCACCGATAACAAAACGATATTACTTCGATTCAGAATATTCTTTTTCGTTTCATAACGTGCGTCATTTAATCCCATATTTATTCCACTCTATAACCAAAATAAAAACTATCGTATCTGTTATCGTTCTTTTATCGGTGTCAGCGATAGCGATCGGTGGTAATCAGTTTTTTTATGCTGTAATTTTTTTGCGTTTCATGAACATAGTTAAACCAGTATTAGCCTCAGATTTGATTTGATTTTGGATAAATGGCATAAACCCCATTAAATACCCAGTAGCCCCAAGTGCCATACCAGCCCATTTCCAAAGACTAAAGTGATCTTTATGATTTACAACTTTCCCATCTTTGAATTGAAATTTTGCATGAATACGATTTGTGATTGTTCTGCCAGTTTTGCTGAAAGGATAAACCGCAACCCAATCTGCACTTCCCTCAGTATCATTTGCTTTGACATTACTATAGGTTAACTTTAGTTCAGCCCCACGTTCTATCAACATTTGCCACATCGCCCTTGCGGCATTTCCTTTTAGCCCTTTAAAAACGGGATCATTAAACTCAACTGTATCGGCATAACATTCGCCCATTGTTTTAAAATCTTTCTTTTGAAACGCACTATAAAATTTATTAATTAATTCTTCGTTTGGATGCATTTGTATTCCTATCTCTTTTATTTTATTAAATACCTCAACTTACGCACGTTTGCGTAAGTTGTGTTAAATGATTTTCTTTTTCAAATTTCGGATATTTTACTCGAAATTGTCAAATGAATATTAAAGTTATTAGGAAAAATAAAAAGATGAGTTTCCAACACGCCCAGCATGGTTCAATGCCGTACAATTAAGAAGATCAACTACAAGCTTCCTCCGTGTCTCTGTGTCTCGGTGGCAAACTTCCTATAGTATCCGCCGCCAACATTTTGGAAAAGCCCCTCGTTTTCCAATTGGCTCAGAGAAGAAAAAAGAGACGGCATATCTCGAAAATTTGTTGGGATAAGCTCGGAGATATGAAAAAATGCCTCGGAAGTACTTTGTAAATCGGTGAGAGTTAGCCTGGTCGCACCGTCTTCTAAAAGTTTGCGTCCACCATCGTTATAAAGTAAGGAAGGATCATCAAACACCATAATCTCTCTTCCTTGCTCCAAGGCATGAGCGACAGAGGACATCGCCCCACTTTTTAGAGGTGCTTCCATCATCACAAGTAACCGAGAAATTCCTGTGATAATTCTGTTGCGCCGTGGAAACGACCATTTGCCGATCACCTCCCCGATTCGCATTTCTGTAATCAAAAGTCCATTCGGAGAAGTTTTGATTTTTTGGTAAAGATCGCGGTTTTGGTAAGGATATTCTTTTTCGATTCCAGTTCCCATAACTCCAATTGTTGGAACGTTAGACTCTAGAGCGGCTAACATAACTGCCCGATCAATTCCCATTGCGACTCCCGAAACAATCCCTAAATTTCTAGATTTGGAAAGAAATTCAGGAAGAAGATTAGTGGCAAGTAAAGAAGTAGAACTTGGTTTTCTTGTCCCAACAACAGAAACCAAATCATATTGCAGCAAATCCATATTACCCTTACAAAAAAGTAAAATAGGTGGTTTGTCAATTTCTCGCAAAAGTTTTGGATAAGCTAAATCATAATAGGTTACTATGTTGGCTTCTCTTTTTTCGGTTTCGTGTTTTAATGTTTTTGCTGATAATTTGATTTTTTGGATTTCCGAAGCACGTAAAATCGGAGAGATCTTTTTTTCTAAATCGAATAGATCAGTTGATTGCTCTAACAGTTTATACCTATGAGCTACGGAAGAATAACTCGAATANNTTTCTTTAAGTTACGAATTACGTTTTGGTAAGAAGTGTTTTTTTCTAGGCTTTCTTTTATGGCACCTGCTTTTTTCATCGCCTCTAATTTTGTTTTGATAGTCATATACTCCTCTGTGGCTTGTTCTGCAGAACCACCTCTGTAAAGAAAGTTTGCGCGTGCAAACCTAGCAGGAATATTGTTTGGTTCTTTTTGGATGATTACGTTCATAATGCGCATTGCTTTGTCTACATCGTTATAACCAGATGGATCCACACCATCAATCAAACCATCCGTAATAGAAGAATCAAAATAAATCAAAGCTAACTCATACGGATAACGCAGATCAGCCGGATCTTTTCTGATTAAACCTTTGAAGATAGTAACAGCAATTTCTCTTCTCTCTTTGTCCCAACCTCTATCGCGTGACGCATTTGCATACGCAAGACCTGCTTCAAAGAGCAAATCATCCGTAAGCTCACGATAAAGAAGTGCTTTTTCAAAAAAAGGAATCGCCCCTTCAAAAAAATGTACCTCCGAGCCTACTACGTCTACATTACTTCCAGTGTTTTCCTTAATTGCTTGCGCATAATAGCGACTACTCAGTTCGTAGTTTCCTACTTGCATATAAGCCTTTGCGATTTTCCAAGAAAGCACTCCGGCACTTTTAGTTTTTTTGACCATCTTGCGAATTTTTTCTTCTAGTTCTTTGATCTCTGCTTCTTCTAGCGCGAGATTTTGTTTCCATTTTTCAAGCTCTGCTTCGGATGGTGTCTTTGGGGTGACATTTTTCTTGAAATTTTCTTGCCCCATTTCCTTTAACTTCTCACAAGAAGAAAAGGTTAAAATTAATAATAAAATAAACTTCATGAGTACTCCTGTTTTTTTACCACGGACGCACACAGATGAACACGGATAAAAGATTATTACCGTCATTTCGAACATCGCTTAGCGGCTGGATTTGCGGCTAAGCAAATGGGTGGATGTGAGAAATCTATTTTTCAATAATACGATAGTATTAAGCAATACAGACCTCTCACGATAAAGCAGTTCGAGGTGACGTTATAATACTGAATCTTCTATCCGTGTGTATCAGTGTCCATCCGTGGTGATCTTTAAATAATCTTCGTTATCGTAAAATTTTTTCCTCCTCTTGACAATTCAATTATTTTATTTTCAATTACGCGGTAAGGCTTAATACGGTAGTTAGGGTGTAATTTTGATAAAAAAAACTTCTTCTGATGACTATGAAGTCCTTACAAAATTAGAACAGGAATGTTTTCCGACAGAGGCTTGGACTTTCGACCAGATAAAATCTCATCATCAATTGCAAAATTCTCTTTTGTATTTTAGAGAAGATAAATCTCTTGAACCAATTGGATATTTGATTTATCTCGAAAATTCTTACGAAATAGAAATACTGAGAATAGGAGTTGTAGCAGATTTTCGCCGAAATGGAATTGCAAACCAGTTACTAGATTTTTTAGAATCGTTAAGAAAAAAAAGGGAAATTCTCCTAGAGGTAAAGAGTGAAAATTTCGCCGCAATTGGACTTTATCAAAAAAAAGGCTTTATCAATTTTGCAGTTCGTAAAAGATACTACCCCGATGGAAAGGATGCCATTTTAATGAAAAAGGAAAGCATAAATGATTGATAAAGGTAAATTTTTATTTAAAGCAAATCGTTACAAAGACTACTTCGTAAGTTTCGAATACATGGGAAAACATATGCTCGGAATTTTGGGTTATGCAAGCGAACTGGAAGTTTGTATTGTACATAAAGGTATGCACGTCGCCAAAACCACACAAGAAATCAAAGGTTATATCAAAAGAAGAGGCGAACAAGAAAAATACGAATTCCATGGTAAAACCACCTCTATCGAAAACCAAACTCATAAAGGTAGACATTACACATTTATCTGGTTAGCATTTGAACCTCCAATTAATCTCAGTGAAACTTTGATTGCATTAGAAATCGCAAGTTTCAGTGACATCTAGAAATAAATAGAAATTAAGTAACTACTCAGTGTGGTTTGCCACAGAGGCACTGAGACACAGAGGGTTTTGGAATTGTGCTATTTTTATTCCTATTCGTTGAATAAAAGAAAGAGCTAATGAAATATTCGGATTCAATTTCCATATTGCAAAAGAATAATAACCAAGCTGAATTACCAAAAAAATGTATATTACGAAATAGACTCTCTTAAAATCTCTCTGTGTCTCCGTGCCTCTGTGGCAGTCTTTTTTATACTGAGTAGTTACTTAATTAATTATTCAGGGATCAGAAATTCATAAGTCTTACCAGACGTTACGTCAAAGTTGTATTTGCCTGTACGAATCCAGGGGTTATGTAAGATTAGCTCCTTGTAAGTAGTTCCATTTGAAATTGCAAAGTCTGGTAAACTTGCGATTGACTCTGTAACAACAACTGATTTTAATTTATACGCAGGATACTGCATGTTATTCGTAAGATCAAAATTATACTCTTGGGGGTTAGTCAGTATTAACTTCAAAGCAATGATTCGAAACACATACCTTGCTGTTTCTTGGTTTAGATACAGTTTATAATAATTATTCATTTTTTGGGAAGTTACTGCATCTTTCATTCCTCTCTGACCTCGATTGTAAGCAGCAGCGACTAACGTCCAGTTACCAAAGTCTTTGTAGGCTTCGAGTAAATACTTACAAGCCGCGCGAGTGGATTTCAAAAAATGCCTTCTTTCATCCACATGATTACTTACTTCTAGTCCATATCCTTCGGCTGTTCCTTGCATAAACTGCCAAATCCCAGCCGCGTTCGCAGAAGAAGTTGCATTTGGATTTAGCGCACTCTCTGCTACCGCNNATTTTTATAAATCAAAATAGTTGCTGAATGATAATTCTGATTTACAATTAGCTCTCGGTCTAATCGTTCTAACACATCCTGTTCTTCGAGAGGAACTTTTTCACCGGCAAATGTCACATTAGAGGGTATTTTTGGGGGTCGAACAATAGGTTCAATTTGTCCATTGGTGATAGTATTACAAGATTGGGTAACGATAAATAACAAAAGTGGAAGTAGGTATTTCATAATTCACTTTTTTTAGGAATTGAGAATTAGGAAATACTTTTTAGGCTACATCTTTGAACATATTTATTATTTCCATTCAACCATTCTAAAAGAGTTCTAAAAACCTCTTGACACGTTGTTTTTAGAGTCTATGCTGACTTTTGAAATATGCTTAACGATTCATCTAATTTATTATCTATCTATTTAAAACCAATTTGGTCTGAGTTAGATAGAGTATCCGACTCAGTACAGTCATTTTTAAGTGAATCAGATTTGACCAGAGACGACTTAGACGCCGTTAAAATGGTTACAACAGAACTCGTAGAAAATGGTATTAAATACGGACACTTCCCTACTCCTGAGTCCAATATAGAACTCTCCGTTCGCAAGAAGAAAAAACGAATCGTCATTGAAGTCAAAAACCAAGTAAAAGACTCCGAAATGGGTCATTTACGAAGGTTAGACTCAAAAATTCAATGGATTCGAGGTTATCAAAATCCTTTTGAGGCTTATGTGGAAAGATTAAAAGAAATTTCCAACAAGAATTTGGCAGAAGGCGAAAGTGGTTTGGGTCTAGTTAGAATCGCTTACGAAGGTCAATCTATTCTCGATTTTTATGTCAATGAAGAGAATTTGCTAGCAGTTTCAGCCGTCTATCAATACTAGCATCAGAGGAAATACATGAGCGAAATAAAAACTTACGAAGAAAACCGTTTAAAAATTGAGGTAAAATATACAGAGTCAGAAATTCTAATCAAATGGCTCGGGGAAAGTAAGGACAGAGAGCCAACCAAATTTTTAACTCCTATCTTCGATACAATCTATACGCATAATACTGATAAACCTCTCCTAATGGACTTTACTCATTTTGAATACATGAACTCTTCTACTGTTACACCTATCGTTAAACAATTAGAACGAGCCAAAAAGGAAAACCGTAAAGTAACCATTCACTACAAAAAAGGTTTAAAATGGCAAGAGCTTAGTTTTGCAGCACTCAGAGTATTTAACATCCCAGGTCTAATTGAAGTAGTTGGAATTTAATTTAGATGATTTCTACAAATCCAAAACCACAAACAGCAGAGCCTTTCGACTTTGTAGATAATTTTTCTGATTATTTAGATTTCCTCCTACACTCTTGGTTAAAAATTTTAACTGCTTTAGGATTTACATTATTCCCGATCTTTTTCCTTCTAGATATTTTTATAATTCCATCGGAAGCAAAGTATTTACTTCCTTGGTTTGCTGCTTACAGGCTTGCCGCAACTGGTTTTATTCTGATACAATACTTTTTGATTTCAAAGTACAGAGCATCTCGTTTTTCATTGATTCATGGTTATTTATTTACGTTAGCCGCGAGCCTTGCCATAGTTTTGATGACTGTTGATTTGGGTGGTTTTAACTCTTCTTACTATGCGGGTTTAAATCTGGTTATCATTGCGGTTAATCTACTTTTGCCTTGGAAAGCGATTCATTCTGCTTTAAATGGTATTGCTACTGTTCTGTTATACATGATATTAAATGCAATTTGGGGAAAAGATTTTCATTTGTATAATCTCATAAACAATTTTTATTTTTTATCTTCCACTGTAATCATCGCAACTAGTATCAATCATGTAAAATATGTTTTGATTCGTAAAGAATTTGAAAGCAGAAAAAGTTTGAAGGAAGCAAGAGATGCACTTTGGAGTGAAATGGAAGTTGCCAAACGTATTCAAACTTCTCTCACTCCACCAGATGATAAACTTGGTGGTTATGAAATTTCCGGCATCATGTTACCTGCCACAGAGGTAGGTGGTGACTATTACGATATTATCCGCACTGATAAAGATCCATGGGTGATGATTGGAGATGTGTCTGGTCATGGTGTAGAATCAGGACTAATAATGATGATGGCACAAACAAGTATCCGCACGATCATATCCAAAAATTCCAGTGAAAAACCAAATCAAGTTTTAATCGAACTAAATAAAGTCATTAAAGAGAATATTGCATTACTCAAAGTAGACAGATACATGACAATCACAGCAATTGCACTTTCAAAAGAAGGTTTAACCTATTCAGGCTCACACCAAGATATAATCGTCTACCGCAATGCTACCAAATCAATAGAATCTTTTCCTACTTACGGCACATGGGTTGGAATGTTAGACGACATAGAAACTTACATGCAAAATTATACCATCACTTTAAACTCAGGAGATCTGGTTTTACTTTTTACAGATGGGATTACAGAGTTAAACTATAACGATACTGAGATGTATGGAGATGAACGATTGAAAGAGAGTCTAATCAGATTTAGCCACTTACCTGGTAAACAAATTGTAGAACAAATCATTCAAAATGCTTTATCTACAGCAAAATCGCAAGACGATGATATAACATTGGTTTTATTAAAAAAGGTTTAAAAGTTTAGTGAAAGCAGAAGATAGAAGAAACACTATTCGTATAAGACTGCATGACGCAGAAAATTCTTATATTCATTTATTCTTAGAAGGATTTGAAATCAAAGGAAAAATATACGATTATTCGCGTTTTGGTCTAGGTGTTTGTGTATCTAAACAAGAATCTCACAGCATAAAAAAAACTCATGTAGTGCATAAATGTATTATTCATGCTTACGGAGACAAAAAAGAATTGGGTCCTGGAAAAGTAGTTCATTTAGATACAATGAACGATGATATATTCCTCGGAATTTATTTAGAAAAAGAGTTTATCGACATGGATACTCTTTTGGAAAAACAATCATTATATCTACAAGAAGACGAAATAAAGAAATTAAGAATGCAATTTTCTATTCAAGAAGATATACCTTCCGCATTCATTTCATTCTGTTCAAGTTTTATTTACGGACTGTCCCTTTATAAAATAGCGTTAGACGAATTAGATCAAAAATTTCAAAAAGAACCACATCGACTAAAAGAGTCTTTGTTTCATTCAGTGTTACAGGGAGTAGGAAAAGAACTTTATGAATTCTTGAATTTGAAAATCAATGAGTTACGAGAACTTACTTCCAAGTATACAAAATTGGAAAATGAAAAATATGGATTTTATTTACGAAAATCTATGTGGAACTTTATCTTAGAATCAGAATTTATCAAAAGAACCAATTTAAAACCGAGAGGTTACGCGGGAGATTCCGCAATGATGGAAATGCTTTACAGAAATGAATACATAGGCTCTTCCTCTTTCGGAAAAATTTTTCACAAACATCCTTGTGATACAAAAGCAGCAGGCGCTGTAAGAAACAGAAGACGATTGATTAACAAGTATATGTCGCAACGTCTATCAACTTCAGGAAAAGATGACTTCAAAATTCTTTCCATAGCCTGTGGTCCAGCATGGGAGATGCAAGATTTTTTAAGAGAAAGTCCATACAAACACCAAGCAAAAATTTTCCTACTCGATCAAGACGAAGAAGCGTTAGGCGAAGCACGTTTGGGAATTGAGTCAATACCAACTGATAAACCTTTTCAAGTAGAATTCATCAAAGAATCAGTAAGAACCATTTTAAAAACAGGAAGCCCCGAATTAAAATTTGGTCAATATGATTTCATTTATTCGATGGGGCTCTATGATTATCTTACTGACTCTGTTGCAAAAGTCCTCACAGAAAAACTTTATTCCATGCTTTGTCCAGGTGGAATTTTAATTCTGGGTAATTACCACGTAGAAAATGAAACCCGTAAATACATGGAATACATCATGGATTGGGTTTTATATTACCGTGACGAAGAATCTATGCTCGAACTTTTAGAAGATATTCCACAAGGATTTACTTCAGAAGTTGGATTTGATGATTCTGGCACACAAATGTTCTTGCGTGTTGAGAAGAATAAGTAAGATTCATTTGCCACAAAGGCACTGAGACACAGAGGGTTTATGAAATATTTGAACAAATTATTTCGTTTAGATTGAAATAATTATAACTTCTGAATATCAAAAACAAAGATTAATTTTCTGAGCCACCTCTCCTAAACTCCGCGTCTCGGTGCCTCGGTGGCAAAAACCGTTACTCCACCAGTCTTTCTATTTGAGCGCCAATCGAGCGTAATCTCGTGTCGATGTTTTGGAATCCTCTGTCCACTTGAATTATATTATGGATATAACTAATTCCTTCCGCACAAAGAGCAGCAATAATCATCGCCATTCCAGCACGTATGTCGGGTGACGCTACTTTACTACCGTATAATTGTGATTTGCCAATGACTACAGCACGATGTGGATCGCAAAGAATAATCTGTGCTCCCATACCAATAATATTGTCTACAAAGAAGAGCCTCGATTCAAACATCTTTTCGTGAATCATCACAGTTCCCTTACATTGAGTCGCCGTGACAAGTGCGACGGATGTCATATCTGCTGGAAATCCAGGCCAAGGAGAATCGTCTATCTTTGGAGTAGCACCGTGGTAGTCGGGGATAATCTCCATTTTCTGCCCAGCAGGGACAACGACTCCACCATCAGCAAATCTGACTTCTATTCCAAGACGAGAATATACAAGTCGAATCATTCGAATGTCATCAGGATTTACATCTCTAATAAAAAGTTCTCCACCGGTAACTGCGGCTAATGAGATGAAACTTCCTACTTCTAGGTAATCAGACCCAATTCGATGAGTAATCGTTCCTGTCGGATTAGAAAGAGAAGTCACTCCTTCGATGGTAAGAATATTTGAACCTATACCAGAAATCTTTGCCCCAGCAGAATTAAGAAGTCTACAAAGCCCTTGAACGTGTGGCTCGGATGCGGCATGGCGGATAATGGTTGTTCCCTGTGCAAGACAAGCCGCCATCACTGCATTCTCAGTTCCTGTCACCGAAGCCTCATCTAGTAAAATATCATCCCCTACTAGTCTGTTTGCTTTTATCTCATACCCGTCAGGAAATACTTCAATGTCAGCGCCTAACGCTTCAAGAGCCAACAAATGAGTGTCTAGTCTTCTTCGACCAATCTTGTCTCCGCCCGGACGCGGAAGAAATACTCTTCCAGTGCTTGCAAGGATCGGACCTGCGAGTGTAACCGCCCCGCGAATTTTGCTACACAACTCCTGCGGCAAATCAGACTTTAACTCTGTCGGTCTCTGGAAAGTAAATACACCTTCTTCTGGATTTGTAATTTGAAAATTTAGATGTCGCAAAACATCAATTAACATCAACACATCCGAAATCATCGGAACATTTTCGAGACGCACTATGCCTGGTATCATACAGACAGCACCTAAAACTGGAAGCGCTTCGTTTTTATTTCCCTGCGGTGTGATCGTTCCCGATAGTGGATTTTTACCTGTGATTTTAAAATAACTAGAACTCATAAATACAATTTGGGAAGATTTATTCTAGAGGCAAGTTTTAATATTTTGAATTACAAAATTTCTTTAAGAGTATGTAACAATTCCTTGGGGGTAAGAACTGTTAACCCTTCGGAGAGATAATCTTTTTTATTTCGAGTGACAAGGTACTTGACTCCTTCGGATTTTGCGGCGTAATACTGAATTGCATCTTCAAAGTCTTTCATCTTGGAATTTAAACCCATGTCAATGATCTTTCCATCAATTGCAATTATATCGATAAGCGATCGAAATTTTTTAATTTTATCGCGTCCTGATTTTTCACCCAAGGCTTTTGTTAATAGATAATATAAATTCCGAATGATTAAAGAAGAAATATAACCTTTGATTTTCCCAGATTCAATGAGCGATACAATTTCAATGGAGTCTTTAAAGAAAGGTTCTCTCGCATAAAGATAGTCCATTAAAATATCTGTATCCAAATAAACTTTTGGTTTCACTTGTATTTCTTTTCCAAATAAGAGGTAATATCTTCTCTGAAATTGATTTGTTTTTTCCCCTTTAGAATGCCTGCAAGTTCTTTTGTTATAGGAGGAAGGGACGGTGAAATCTCGTCTCCATCCTTTTTCGAAATGCTTTCCAAGTAATCTTGAATTAAACGAGACAAACTTTTGCTATGCTTTTCTGCATAAATTTTAGCATTCTCAATAATATTTTTCTCGATAGATAAAGTTAATTTCGTAGTCATAATCTAATCCCTTACACGTATTAATAGTAATAGATAATACGTATAAATGTCAATTGATTTTTTAAGTAACGTAAGTTCGGCGTAAGGATATTGGATTTGTCATTCCCAAAATTTTCTGTTGGGAATCTCTAGCTCTAAGAAGGACTTTTTAATACTTGAGATCCCCGATAAAAGATTTCGGGGATGACAGAAAAGATAATTTTCTTATATCGAGCTGACGTTAAATTTAGCTTCTTATTATCCAACTGCTACACCATCTCCACTTCTTCACCCTTGCGTGAAATAACTTCCCCAATTGCTTTTGCTGTTTCGCCCAGGGCGGATAACTCTTGTAAAACATTATCTGCTCGTTCTTTGGGGATAATCAAAATAAACCCAACACCCATGTTGAAAGTAGAATACATATCTTTTTCATCTAAAGAATGATCTTTACGAACTTTGTTAAAAACATAACTCTCTGGTAAGTCTTTTTTAATAATGCGAGCAGAGTGTTCTTTCTTTAAGATACGAGGAATATTTTCGTAAAAACCGCCGCCGGTGATATGAACCATTCCTTTAACTTCTTCTTTGAGTAAAAGTTTCAAAATTGATTCTACATAGATATGAGTTGGTTTCATTAAATGGTCGGTAATGAAAGATAACGTCTCTTTGTCTTTCGGAAGTTCCCCGTTTTTTAAATAGAGTTTGCGAAGTAGCGAATAACCATTGCTATGCGGACCGCTAGATTCTATTCCTATAATTATGTCGCCAGCTTGGATATTTTTCCCATCGATCATTTCTGATTTTTCGACGGCACCTACTGCAAATCCAGCAAGGTCATACTCATCAGGTTTCATAGTTCCAGGATGCTCTGCCGTTTCACCACCCACAAGTGCCGCACCACAAAGTTTGCATCCCGCTACAATTCCAGAAACAATCTGCTCCATTTTCTTTACGTCTAATTTTCCACAGGAAATATAGTCCAAAAAAAACATCGGTCGAGCACCTGAGACTAACAAGTCGTTGACGCTCATGGCNNACTCCATCTGTGCAGGATAGCAAAATTGGTTCTTTGTAATTTTTTAAAAACGAAACATCGTAGGCGGCGGCAAATCCTCCTAATCCTCCAAGGACTCTTGGATTGTGTGTGGAGTGAACATTTTTTTTGATAGAGTCTACAAAACTTCTTCCAGCTTCTGTATCGACTCCTGCATCTTTATAAGTAATTGGGTTATTTGACATAGTTTCTCTCTGTTGTATTTTCTGTATTTAAGTATTTATAAGCAATTTCAAAGTCTTCTTCTGTTCCGCCATTTAAAAATAAATCGAGTTTGCTCTCCCCATCATTTGGCAGGAGAGTGAGCGTGCGTCTAACGTGATTTGCGGTGCCTTTGTTTCCATCGTAGAGTTTTACATTTGGATTCAACTCAAAGAACAAGGATTGAATTAACACATAATGTGTGCAACCTAGAACTAGAATTCCTACTTTTTCTTCGGAAAGTTTTTCTAGAATAGGCTTTAAGTAATCCTTTGCCTCTTCTAAATTTCCTTTATCAATGATTGTGGCAAGTCCATCACAAGGAACTGGTTTTATAATCGTATGAGCCGCAAGGGATTTTTCGAGACGCATAAATTTTTCTTCTCGAAGTGTGAGGGGGGTGGCAAGAACGGCAATCTTTTGATCTGGATTTTCTAGAACTGCGGGTTTAATTGCAGGTTCCATTCCAAATATGGGAACAGGGTATTTCTTTCTAAGCTTATCCACTGAGACCGAGGTTGCAGTATTACATGCGAGGACAATAGCATTTACCCCCTGACCTATAAAAAAATTACAGATCTCATCCATAAATTGGTAAATCTGTTCGGGAGGTTTACTGCCATAAGGCGCATTTCGCAAGTCTCCATAGTAAATAAAATCCGCCTCTGGAATTGTATTGCTGAGTTCGCCTAATACCGATAATCCGCCAAAACCGGAATCAGTTACACCTATTTTAATTCGTTCTCGTGCCACTACTTATCAAGATTTTCGAGTAGTTCAATCTTTGCAATATCTTTATAGAGAATATCTAGATAGACTTTATCGTAAAGAACGTGCGGCATTTTAGAATTCAAATCGGCAAGCGAATCCAAACTCAAGTAAAGACGGAGTTTAATGGACTTTCGCATGACTTCCATCGCCCGATCCAGCTTTGTCGAAATTTCTTCTTCTGGATGAATCGCCAGATGACCTTTTCGGATCACTCCATTTTTAAGAAGGATTTTTACAGGAGTAATTTCAGGACAAAGTCTACAGTCCGCAAATAGGGAAATGTTTGTTAGTAAAATAGAGAATAGAAATAAAAGAAACGTTCTTGGTATTTGCAATGTAATCTCCTTAATTAACCTGAACTCAATATATAAAATTATCCTTCTTTGTCATTCCCATGCGAAGGCGTAGGTCGCGAATACTTGGAGCGAAGGGCGGAACCCTTATCGGGGATAAAATCCTTCTTAGAACTATATGTTATACACATTTAAAGATTACCACCGATAAAAGATATGATAATTCTTGAATATTTGTGATTTGATTTGAATCCATATAATTTTTCATCGTTCTTTTATCGGTGGTAATCGGTAGTTAATCTACCGCACCCACTACTGCCAGATCATCGTATCCCACAACCCAGTATCCCAAATATTATTACTGGTAGGCGTTCCTGTTCCTGTTCCTGTTCCCGCTCCTATCGGTGTTGATGTTATTGGGGATGAAGCAACTTGAGTCAGTAAGATAATGGTAGAGGAGTTTTGGCAAGTGAGAGTAATTGTGTCTGACTTACTTTGGTAGCCATTAGCCGCAACGCTTATCGTCAAACTCGTAGTATCCGCAGAAATTCCGCTTATTATAAAACTCCCATCTGCCTCAGATAACAAAGTCGAGGTAACAGGAACTGTCGTAATAATAGCACCGGAAATTGCTGACGTTGTGGTTCCATCTCGCACTTTTCCTTTTATACTTTTTGTGGTAACATTTGCCGTGTCTGTTTCACATTTTGCTGAAGTTGTGGTGGTTGCAGTTGCCCGACCAACTCGAACCGTTCCTGTGTAATTGGAAATAGATACGGTAGAAGAATTAGAAGCAGTAATCGTAAACCCACCAAGACTAACTCCAGTTGAGCTAGTCACACTTGCAGTGTAAGAAACACCAACATCAATCGCGATCAAAAATTCTCCCGCACTATTAGTCACATCACTAGTAGCCTGAATTGCAGAATTAACAGAAAATGAATTTGATAATGCGTTATCCGATATAGAACTTGCAGTTGCTTTGGTCACCTGTAAAGTCGCGTTCGCAATAACTGTCCCTGTAGTATCTGTAAGTGTTCCGCTTATATTCGTCACATTCTCCGCAGGTGCATTGCCTTTGAGGATATTGAATATTAGCCCGACTATACTAATAGAGCCATTGCCTTTTGAATACGAACATCCTAATATGAAAATGGTGAATATTATCGTTATATGTAATTTTTTTTTCATAGCTATTCTCCTAAAACCTAAATTGGTAATACATATCTGTTTGAAGATTTTTCACTCCAAAATAGTTTTCATTTCGAGATGCAATTTGAAATCTATTTTTAGGTTCCATGAACGCACTGGAAGTTCCACCACTAAAATAATACGCATCAACTAGGTTATAGAGATAATACGCAACGAATAAAAGGGAAGCTCCTTGTGCGCGCGATGCACTAGAATCCATGTTCGCTCTCTCATTGTTCGCATAGAAAAACGTTGCAAAACCAAGAGTGTTTGTATACTGTCCAGAAAGACTCGCAAGCAGATGAATACTGTTAGCCGTATCATGAGCACTTTTTGCATTTTTGTAAGCAACATCCGAAGAATAAAGATTTGCAAACAGTAATACTCCAAGACCAATCATCACCCCACCTTTCACAATCTTCGGATTTTCATTCAATGCAATTCCAGAGGCAAATTGACCGTAACCAGGAAGCAGTGCAGATCTCCAGAGAATGTCAGTTTTCGTTAGTCGTTTACCCCCATGGAATTTACTATCTAAATCTTCTACCAATTTGTCGATCGTAGTCTCGATTGCTGTTTCTGACTTATCAGCAGAAGTTTTTGCTCCAGAGAAATCCTCTTTTCCTAAATTTATATCTATCACCTTAATAGAAATTCTATATCCTTCTGCCGCATTATAAATATTACCCGCTAGGACTTTCTGGGCTTGCAGATCTTTTCCAATTTTGATAATACTATTTTTCTCATCAATTAAACCTAATTGTTGTTCTTCGATCATTTTTAATTTCTGACGTTTTGCAGCTTCCGTGTTATCCACAAAAGTATAGAGTTGTTTATTGTTTAATTTTGTTTTGAGATATTCGGAATAAGATTCCAGAATCTCTTTTGAAAAATCCCGTGAAGTTGATTGAAATGGTATCATCACAATCGTCGGTTTCTCTTCCGCAATCAATCCCATTGTAAAAAGAAAGACTGCGAATATATATATTTTAAATTTCATTTATTCTCCTACCTATCCCCAACTTTTTTGTTGTTGAGTAATTTGATTTGTATAAAGCCCCTTTCTTTAAATCCCCTAAGCCCTTTATGAAAGGGGAAACACGGAAAGAGGCGACTTTTCTGTGCTTTTTCACTTGACAATAAATAGAAACAGGTTTAGACATTTGAGTATGTCCCCTGATATTCTTTTTGAAAATATTGACAAACTCCCTCCCATAGCAAGACAGGAAGTCTTTGATTTTGTTAGCTTTCTGGTTCAAAAATATAATAAAGAAATCACAAATGTTGAACAAACTGACAAAGTTGAACTTACTGAATCTGGTAAAAAGTTTATTGATAAACGATTGGCATTGATGCAATCGAATCCCAAGTCTTTGTCTTCTTGGGATGATGTAAAAGGCAGGCTCTTCACTAAATACAATTGGAAATGAGTTACGATCTTCTTTTTTCATCGGAAGCAGAGTTGGACATACAAGAAGCAATTGACTGGTATGAAGAACAGCGACAGGGATTAGGTTTAGAATTTGCCATGAGGTTTGAAGATGCTCTCCAATTTTTAAAAGAGCAACCTCAAATGTATGCAAAAATCTATAACGAAGTTCGCAGTGTTTTAATGAATCAATTTTCATACGCAATTTTTTACACCATTAATGGACTTCAAAAAGAAGTTCAGATTTTTGCTGTCGTTCATACTAGCCGTAACCCTGAAATCTGGAAGTTCCGAGTTTAGGAAACCTACAGTCTCTAATTCAAATGGTACATTATGTTGCGACCCATAAGAAGCAACATTGAGTTTCACTCGTAAGCTGCTGCTCAGAGCAAGCAACTCAAGACCACCAAAGCTTATTTTATTCTTTGTTTTATGACTTGACTTTTCTAAACAAACATCGTAGTCTTTTTTATATGAGCGTATATACAATTGTAATCTCCTTAATAACCGTAGTCTGTTCTCTATACGTAATTTTCTCAATCTTGCGAAGAACCATAGCAAGGGTTCTATTCTAACAGTAACCGCAGTAGTTAGCTTTATCATTGCCATCTTTGAATTTCTAAAAAAGAAATAATTCATGTTTGTTCTCCTTGTATTTTTTGTGTAGTTTTTCACTTGACATACCTTAAAAGATAGATGAGTCTATAGAGAGGAAAAAAGTTATGAACATCTATACAATCATTGCCATAATTGGAATTGCCTGTTGGACTTACGTTTTGATTAAAGCTGCCGGAAGAATGATCGCCCGAGAAGTGAAGAAAGAAATTGGAAAGAATTGATTCCTTACTTATTTTTCTAAGTGTTACCTGCATAGGATTGATTGTTGCATATCTAAATACATACAAAGAATTAGAAGGAATCATTGCCGCAATCACCACTACCATTTCTGTAGCCGGATTTCTCTTAGCAGCTATCGAATATTTTCGTAAAAAATAATTCATTTCATACCACTCGCATTTTCCAATTTCTAAAAAGCCCTTCATTCAAAATTCATAATCCAAAATTTAAAATTATTTCTTCGCCATCTGCAAAGTCTCAATCGCCTTCAACCGTTCGTCCAACCGTAGAGACGCACGGCCGNNTGCGATCTCTTCGCGGAGTTTTGCGTTTTCGTCTGAAACTTTTTTCTGGTCATCGAGTAACGAAGCGTATTTAGAGGAAAGTCGGTCATTTTCCAACTTGAGCTCTTGGATTGCTTTTACGCTGTACCATTTTACAAATGTATCGTTGACTGCTTTGTAATCGCCTTGCGTCGTACGAACCCATTCAGGATTAATCTTTTCGATTTCTTGGGCAATCACTCCGATGTCTTTTTGACCTGTCTTATATCCAAATTCCTTTTCGGAGATTTTGTTCCATGTGAAGCTAACAGGGTTTAGCTGTAGAATAGTAGAAAGTGCGTTCTTAATCGGCTCGACATTTTCCTTGAGTCGCTTGTCTGATGCACATGCTGTTAACCCTCCACCTCCAGTTGAGCAAGCAGCGCCTACAACATGGAGAGCAACTGATGGGTTTGAAGAGCCAATGCCAACTTTACCATCGGAGAGGATACGCATACGTTCAGAGTTGAAGGTTTTAAATATGATTGGTAATCCATGTACCATACTGAGATTTAATCCTGTAGAGTCATGAATGATATAAGAATCAGTGCTAGAAGTTGTCTCCGCCAAGCGAATGCTAGAAGAAGTCGCATTTGATATATGTAAAAGAGTAGTTGGACTCGTCGTTCCAATTCCAACATTGCCACTGGTATCTATACTTAATTTTTGTGTAATACTACCAGCCGCGGATGCGCCCAAGTGTAACTTAGACCATGAATTTGCAATAGTCAATTCTCTAGACGATGTACCATTGCCTTGAATAAATAGATTTGTTCCTCCACTGGCAGAAGAATTATAGTCATCCAGACGGAATAAAATTCTTGAAGTCGCATCCGATTGATTCCGTATTGTAAATTTCCCATCCAAACTAGTTGTACCAATTCCTATACTACCATTATTATTTATAAACATTCCAGTAGTGGTAGTTGTGCCATTGGTGACATTTAATCTTATATTGCCAGTGCCACCATTTGTAACAGCATCACCTTTTGCATGTATTATTAGATCATTATGCTCTGAATAAATATCATGATAATATTGAGTATTTGCAGTTATATGTTGGTTTCCAATCCGTAATCCATAAGGACTAGTATTATTTTTTCCTTGATGCAACTCAAATCTAGTACTCGGCGCAGTAGTTCCAATCCCCACATTCCCAGCAGTATACACTGCATTAGTCGCAGTAGTTCCCTTCGCCCAAGAAGGAATGCTCTCCACCGCAGTCTTGAGTGCGGTAAAATTGGCGTTAACCTCACTTGCTTTCGCGGCGGTTCCTGTTGTGAAGGTTGTCATTGTGTCAACGGCTACTGCGAATATGCCTACAGT
>DDBL01000253.1 GCA_002333425.1 Leptospiraceae bacterium UBA2033 | reverse complement strand
GAAAGCTGTTACGGATAAAAGCCTCGGAAAATCAGTTAAAAATTTACTTTTTGATATCTACGTAGCTACTCGATGAATACTGAATGGTTTATAAACCCTAAGTTTATTTGTGTCACGAACTTCGTAAATCTGAACCAACCTAGTATTCCTTTATCAGGAACGAACCTGCCCCAAATAAGTCTGAATGCTATCTCGGATTGTAGTAAATACCCAATCAAATTTTTCAGGATTTTCTTCGAGAAGAGTTACTCTGAAACCATCTTTTTTGCAACAGAAAGAGGAAATAGGAACAACACAAATTCCAGTAGAGGCGAGAAGATTTAACACAAAGCGTCTATCGTTCGCAATATTCTTTAACATGGGTTGAATATATTCTCTCGCTGCAGGATTAGTAATCTGAAGACTCATCTTATCGTTTAAGACTCCGGGTTCAAAAAGAACAGTCAGAAAAAACCCCCCTTTAGGCTCGACAACTTTAATTCCTTTTGTGCCTTCGAGGATACTTACAGATTTGCGCGCACGCTCTTTGTATTTGCGGTTACGCTCATTTAGGTGCGCGATAAATTTTGGAGAAGCATAGATTTCAGGAATTGCCATTTGCGGAAGCGTAGTAGAGCAGACTTCCAGCATTTTCGCATCGAGCAAAGTCTTGATATATCTTTCGAATAACGCATCATTCTTACGATTGAATACTTCAATCCAACCACAACGAGAACCAGGCCAAGGAAGTTCCTTAGAAATCGAACGGAGTGCCATTCCACAGACTTTATCTCCAATTACTTCGGAGAGATGAATCGAACCAGAATCGGAGTAGTTCACATGCGCGTATGTTTCGTCACAAATTAATATACAATCATATTTCTCACAGATTTTTACAATCTCTCGCATAATGTCTTTGTTATAAACTGCACCAGTTGGGTTATCGGGGTTAATCAAAAGTATCCCCGCAATTGAATCATTGTAACGAACTTTGTTTTCGATGTCTTGAATATCCGGCATCCAGTTGTTGTCGGGATTTAGTTCATAGGTTAAATGCTCGTAACCGCTATGCGCCGCCTCTGCGGAGGAGTAAGTCGAGTAAGCCGGACTTGGTCCTAAGATTCTCGCTTCCCTTCTCATGAATCCAAAAATTTTTGCAACTGCATCACCGAGTCCGTTGAAAAATAAAATATCATCTGGGGTAATTTGTACACCACCACGTTCGTTTACTTTTTCGGCGAGGAACTTACGCGTGTCTTCCGCTCCCTGTGTAGCCGTATATGCCCAAGTTACATCTTTTTGGACTAAGTTAGATACGATCTCTTTTATCCAAGGAACTACTTTTTCCCCTTTCTGAATTGGGTCTCCAATATTTTCCCAAGTGATTGGTATTCCTAATTTTTCTAGTTGTTTACCAACTCCTACAATTTGACGAATCTCATAAATTAATTCGTCTGCTCCTGGATGTACTATATTTCTTCTCATGATATAACCTTAAAGTAGAGACAGGTTTGAAACCTGTCTCTACTTGTTCCTATTTCTAAAATATTCAATGACAGCAGGCATTACCGATACGATGATAATTCCAAAGATTACATAAGTGAAATTTTTTCTAACCTCTGGGTGATTGCCTACAAAATATCCTAAGACAAGAAAAATAGAAATCCAAAGAATTCCACCAACTACATTGTACATAATAAACTTGGAATAGTTCATAGTTCCAATTCCTGCAACAAAAGGAGCGAAGGTGCGGACAATCGGTATAAACCGCCCGATGATGATTGTCTTTCCGCCATACTTATCGTAAAAGTCTTGGGTCTTTTTCAAATGGTCTTTGTTGATAAACTTGAGGTCTTCTAGTTTGTGCTCAAGAAATTTTCCCACCCAGTAGTTAACAGTATCCCCAAGAATAGCCGCGATGACTAAAATAAAAAACAATAGAAATACGTCTAACGTTCCGCGAGCAGCAATTGCTCCAATAGCAAACAAAAGAGAATCACCTGGTAGAAAAGGAGTTACCACAAGCCCTGTCTCCGCAAAGATGATTAAGAATAATATAACGTATGTAAGTGTTCCATACTCAGTTGTGATTGCGTCTAGATGTCTATCTATATGTAAGATGAAATCAATAATTCCTTTGATAAATTCCATTATACCCTCTTTAAAAGAAACTTGTCATTCCCGAAATTTTCAGTCGGGAATCTCTAGTTCTTGAGACCCCCGACAAAAAATTTCGGGGGTGACAATCAGTAACCTTTCTTACTTCAAGTTCCTTTTAATTACATAAAATCAAACGTTTAGTTTCTGAAAATAGAAAATTTTTCCTTGTCATATAATAGTTTTATTAGCTTTCTGCTTGTAAGAGGAAAAAAATATATGCCTAAAAAAGTTATCGTCGTTGGGGCTTCTAGTGGAATTGGCTCCGAGATTGCAAAGGAATTACTAAAGTCCGGTGCCTATGTCACTCTCATTGCTCGTAGAGAAGATGAGTTGAATAAACTCGTAAACGAAATTCCTTCCTCCAAATACTGTATCATTAAACACGATGTTTCCAATTTCAAAGAGGCGGCTAACTACTTCGCAGATGCTGTGAAAATTATGGAAGGTCTGGACGAAATTTATTATTGTGCAGGCATACTCGAAAAAGTTTCTATCGACGAATTCTCTACCGAGAAAGATATTCGTATGCTAAATATCAACACTCTCGGAGCATTCGCTTGGTTAAACCCTGCGGCAGATTTTTTTCAAAAGAAAAATTCTGGTAAGATTGTAGGCATATCCTCAATAGCCGGTGATCGTGGTCGTGTAGGAAGTCCAGCGTATAACACAAGTAAGGCGGCACTCAATACCTATCTAGAAAGTCTACGAAATCGTCTTGCTCGCAAAGGCATACAAGTATTAACCGTAAAACCTGGCTTTATAGATACAAAAATGACCAAGGGAATGAAAGGATTATTCTGGCTCATCTCCGCAAACGAAGCGGCGAAAATTATTCTAAAAGCAGCGGCAAACGGCAAAGAAAACATCTACGTTCCCGCCAAATGGGCATTAGTCGGACTCATAATTCGAATGATTCCTTCGTTTATATTTAAGAAACTCAATATATAAAAATTAAAATTATGAAAATGCACGTTATTGCCACTGATGCTCCAACCAAAGACAAGAAAAATGTAAAATCTTTTCCTCTATGTCTCTGTGCCGGCGCCTGTGCTGAGCGATAGTCGAAGCATGGCAATCAAGGATACAACCAATGAACGAAAATACTGCAGTCTATTTCCCGATTTCCAATCCAGAAAGAGTAGAGACATGGGGAATGAACCATTACTCTATCAGCCAAGTTTTTAAACCAAAGACAGAGCGCGAAATCAAAGAATTATTTCATTATGCCAATACACACAAATCTAAAATCACCTTTCGGGGTGGTGGATGTAGTTACGGAGATGCTTCCGTTAATAATGCAGGTATCGTTGTGGATATGCGCGATTTCAACAAGATACTTGGATTCGATGAGGCTACTGGCATACTAACCGCTCAGTCAGGTGTAACCATCAAACAACTCTGGGAATTCTCGATTGAAAAAGGTTTTTGGCCCCCCGTAGTAAGCGGAACGATGATGCCAACTCTAGGTGGTGCACTTTCGATGAATATTCATGGAAAGAATAATTTTGCTGTTGGTCCGATTGGCGAACATGTTGTTGAGTTTACCTTTCTTACGCCTAACGGTGAGTTGATAAAGTGCAATAAAGAATCGAACAAAGAATTATTTTATACTTTCATCAGTGGACTTGGAATGCTTGGTTGTTTTTTAGAAATCAAGATCAAGATGAAAAAAATCTACTCCGGCAAAATGAAAGTAACCCCAATTCCTGTTAAGAATTTAAAGGAAATGATTTCCGAGTTTGAAAAAAATCTTCCAGATTCTGATTACCTCGTCGGTTGGGTAGATGCATTTGGCTCTGGCGACAGTGTTGGGCGCGGATTAATTCATAGAGCGGATAATCTAAAGGCAGGGGAAGACAAGGATTTTCCGGAGAATTGCAAACTAGAAAAACAAAATCTTCCTTCTACTTTTTTTGGAGTCATTCCTAAGTCTTGGATGTGGATATTCATGTATCCGTTTTCTATTCCTATCGGGATGCGACTTGTAAATTTCGCCAAGTATCTCGCTGGATTTATTTCCAGAAAACCCTACATGCAAGGACACGCGGAGTATGCGTTTTTATTAGACTATGTTCCTAATTGGAAATTCATTTACAAACCAGGAAGCATGATCCAATACCAGATTTTTATTCCTGAAGAAAATGCGTTAGCCGGCATGACAGACGTTTTAACCCACTGCCAGAAGCGTGGAATCGTTTCCTACCTCGCCGTATTCAAACGCCACCGCAAAGACGAATTCCTATTTACCCATAGTGTAAACGGCTATTCGATGGCACTTGATTTTCCTGTGACTAAAGGCAACAAAGAAAAACTCTGGAAGATGTGTCACGAACTAGACGAAATCGTTCTCAAGAACAAAGGCAGATTCTACTTCGCCAAAGACAGCACCTTACGCCCCGAAATCGCTGAGCGCTATCTTACCAAAGATGCTATCAATAAATTCAAAGCCTTAAAAGCAAAGTTTGATCCTAACTCAGTTCTGCAATCGGATTTGTATAAGCGGGTGTTTGGGGCTTGAGAAGAATACCACCGATGGACACGGATACACACGGATGGGGATTTTGCCACAGAGGCACGGAGACGCAGAGGGTTGGATGGGAGTTGTCATTCCCGAATTTTCCACCCGATGCGATACTATGGACTACTGCATCCGCTACCGCCAAGCGATATCGGGAATCTCAAGTTCTTGAGACCCCCGATAAAAAATTTCGGGGGTGACATAGGAACGCTCTTTCGGCATCTTAAAAAAAGTTTGCGTAACACTAGCTTTACTCCTGTCATTTCGAACGAACGTGAGAAATCTATTTTCCTTAATGCGAATTGATTTATTACAGTGAAATAAATATTCTACGAATAACAAAAATTATCCGCTCATGAAAAAGATTTCCCTACTTCTAATCTTTTGTTTTTTGTTTCAGGGGTGTTTGGAATATCTAGCTCTTTTGTTGGGAAAAAAGTTGGGAATGTAATTCAACGGAATAGCAATAAAAAAGAATGCGCTTTCGAGGATTTCATGATGAATAGAGAAAATATGTATGGACTTAATTCTGGAGTTATTGGTTCGCTTATTGATATCGGTATATTAATAATCTATTTCAACGCCGCCAATCCGACAGGTATTACTTTAGATCTTATTGGAGTTTATGGATATGGAACTTTACTTTGGCTTGGCTTAACGGGTCATGGGCTTCAAAAAAAAATATTTACTTCTCAGATCGGATGGGATAGAGAAGATGAAACAGTATGTGAGAAAAATTATTTTGTTATCATTTATAATCAAAATGATGATCTCAAAAGTGTAGAAGTCAACTTCCTAAAAGCTATTCTAAATTATCCGCACAATTACGATATTTCCCAAGACCAAAATTTCACAAACTTCCAGAAGAATTTTTTACCGAACAACAAAATCCAAACTTATTCTAAAGGCAATCACTTCTATCGCTACATCCATTACCCAGGCGGCAAAGCAAAGTTTGAAGAAGATTTCGGAAAGTATTTGCATAAACCGTAGAGATGTCGATTCATCGCGTCTAAATTAATTTTGATAATTCATAAGGATTTAAAAATGATTTCTTTTACTTATTACTGCTTGACAGTATTATTGCTTTACGATAATATGAATCGTGATTCTGTCATTTAAAGACAAAGAAACTGAAAAAGTTTGGAACCAAGAATTTTCTAAAAAAATTGCTTCTCAAATTCAATCAGTAGCTTTGCGAAAACTTTTTATAATAGCTAGGGCTAAAAATATTGAGGACTTAATGATTCCACCTTCTAATATGTTGGAAAAGCTAAAAGGAAATCGAAAAGATCAATATAGTATTCGAATTAACAACCAATTCCGAATCTGTTTTTTCTGGGAGAATGGGAATGCTTACGACGTTGAAATTGTTGACTACCATTAGGAGTTTAAAATGAAAAAAATACCAAATATACATCCAGGCGAAATCTTATCAGAAGAATTTTTAATTCCGATGGGTATTTCCGCCTATAGACTAGCAAAGGAAACAAAAATTAATCCCACTAGAGTCAGTGAAATTATTCACGGCAAACGCGGAATATCCGTTGATACTGCATTAAGATTTTCTAAGTTTTTTGGTAACTCTGTAGAATTTTGGATGGGCATTCAAGATGAATACGAAATCCGCGAAGAAAGAAGGAAAATATCTAAAGAGCTAAGCGAAATTAAATCCTACAAAGAACTTGCGTTGGCATAAAAGAATTTCGAATTAGCACTTTTCTCCCTTACCAGAAGATTTACGAAATGAAAATTTCACAAATCTTCTGGCTGTTAATCATTTTTCAAATTAGAGGTGATAATCTCCGTTAGCCTCTGGTTGGTATAGAATATTCGTGATTTGAAAAAAATCTTCTCCATCGGGAACTTTCCATTTTATCACATCGCCTACCTTGTAGCCAAGTACGGCAGTTCCTATTGGTGCTAAAACAGAAATTTTATTTTTATCAATATCAGCCTCTTCAGGAAACACTAATTTGAATAGTTGAAAATCCAATTCTTGCATTTTCTTTAATTCAAAAACTGAATTCATCGTTACGTAGTTAGAAGGAATCATCTGTGAATCAACTTTTTATGCTCTCTCTATTTCGCCGAGTAAGTCTTTTATGTTTCCATCTGCTCTATTCGCTTTTGTATATTCGTGAATCATATTCTTTAAGCGATCGTAGTCATATTTTGTTATGTATATTTTGTTCTTCGTGTTCATCCAAGAACTCCTTGTAAGTTTTTTGCAAAACTTCAGAGTATAATAGACGTAAGCTTCCTGTCAAGGATTAATCTAAGTCTCGTTTCTTGATCATTCGAAAAGTCCAATAGATTATATTCAAAAAAATTCCCATAAACATAGTCACACCCCAAGTTCTGGGATGATCGAATGGATTAACCAAACGATCTGTAATATCATAGATTAAATTAAATGGCTCGTTTATTATATCCCAACTATTCCACCTGAGATATCTTCCTAGATAAATTCCGAAACTTCCTATAAATAAAAGGCAAACGGATATTAGACTCATCCAAATACGATTCATTGATTTACTTAATATTTTTTCAATATCCCATAGACTCAAAAAACCAAAGACCAACCCGGTCCAGGCAAATGATAGAATTAAAATTAAATCAAACCATTTTGGCATTGCTGATTTTAATCTTAGATGAAATAAATCAGTCAGTATATAAGGTGCATTTGGAAAAAACAAAAGCCATATGCTTAAGAGAATAAAGATTGTTATCCGGTATGTTTGCAGCTTCGGTTTCAGGATTGTAACACTCGTCACCGCCCAGGGAACAAAAGCTAGAAATAAATTCCAATTTAGAAAAAGAAAAACTTTTGTGTCGGTATAAATAAATCTAAAAATGGAAAAAGAAAAACAAAGTAGAGAGAGTCCTCCCATAAACAAAGTTTCATTTAGACGGTTACTTTCTTTTAATAATTTTATCATAGGTCGATTACGAGAAATAATTAAGGCTTCACTCTTAAAATATAATAACTCAAAGCCAATAAAGGAATATTTTTTCCTACAACTCCAAAGGGATGAAGCCAGTAGTGTGGCGCAAAGATTGTGAGGATAATGGTATACACAACTACAATAAATATTTGTAAAAGTAATGTATACGAACGATATTTTTTACTGAATACAGCTAATCCTAAGAATAAATCTACGAATGTTCCTAAATAAATGGAAAATACTGACAACTCATGATTTGCCCCAACTTCTTTCATGATAGAATAACTTTGATCCCAGGAAATTACAGAGCTTAAAGCTGACCATATCCATATAAAGCTAATTGATATTAACCCGAGCGAGTAAGCAATAGACTCAGAGCCTTCCATGAATTCTGGTTTAATAAAACTAGTCGTCAGCTCCTTATACATAGGCGAAGCCAATTTTAAATTAGTATAATTCTTCGGATGACTCCAGTATTTTTCTGCATTGATTTCATCTAGCATAGTAAGCATTTCTTTTGAAAATATTCCTATCTTTGCTTTAGGGAATAAGAGAAAAAAGAATTTAAGAAAATTTTTATAAGTGTTTAAGATTACTCTTTTTCTCGGATTTAAAGCAGATAAAAGTTTTGAAAAATTTTCTGGTTTAGAAACAGCAAAGATTTGATTTGGAAATTCTTCAAACTTATTAATAATATTTTTAATTAACTCTGTCAATTGTTGAATATGAACGAGCGGCGGTAAAATATCCTTAGGCATTAAAAGAATAGGTAAGGATGCAAGCTCTGCAAAAAAACGAGAACTCTTTCCCCGCTTCCCAATGACAATTCCCGGATAAATTACTTTTGCGTATTTATAAGAAAGTAAAAAATCATCTGTTTTCTTTTTTGATTCTAAAAAATCTAATTTTGAAAACTCATTCTCAGCACCAACTGCCGATATGTGGATAATCTTAATATTTCTCTCAATGCATAAATTATAAAACTGAATTGGTCCTTCAGATTGAATCTTACTAAAATCACCTTCGAGTATTCCAATGGCATTAATCACCAGGTCAATATCTTCTAAAATAGAATCCCAATTACCGGGTTTTGTAAAATCTAAAAACTTATAATTATCATAGCCCTCTATCGGCTGACGTCCTGCAATTCGAACCGAATGCTCGGATAGCAAAGAATGAAATACACTCTCCCCAATAAATCCAGTCGCTCCTAATATTAGAATATTCATATCAAAATGTCACCTTAAAGACCATCATATAATAAATAACCATGGATGCTAAAAAAGAAGGAACACCTAAATAGAACCAAATGCGCATTAACCGGTGAAACTCTTCTGTGATTTCATTTTCTGCTTCGATTATCTTGCGTAATTTTAATTGAATGAAGGCAGCCCGAACCCATAAAACAAAAACTATAAAGCTAATCCCCATTACCTGCCAAAACCATTTTCCAAAAGTCAATCCGAGCATTTCTGTTAACAAAACACCAGTTACTAATTGTAAAAACACAGAGGGTGTTGTAAAAATCGTATCAGCCAAAATCACTAGCTTCAAAACATCTTTTACTGTTGATACGTTCCCCTTTTTGTATGTAAAAAAAAGATAGAAAGCACTTCCGAATCCAGTGCCAATCATCAAAGTTGCACTCAGAATATGAATTAATTTAAGTAAGGGAAAGTTCATTTATTAAACCAATATTGAAATCAATTCCATGTATAAAATTGTATATTACAGTTGCAAGAATTAAAAAGAAAAGATTTTGGGGATAAATATGATTAACCCATTTACCAGTGCAGCAATTGCACCAATCAAGACTGCTCCGGCAGATAAATCTTTTACTTTTTTAATCTGATCATTTTTTTCTGGAGAAACGAAATCAGCCAAATTCTCGATTGCGGAATTAATTGTCTCGAGTGCGAAAACAAGTCCTATCGAAAAAGTAACTGCAACCCATTCAGCATTTGATATTTTTAATAATATTCCAGAAATGATAACAAGAATTGCTGCGACTAAATGGATTCTTGCATTGTGCTCTTCGAGAATTAAAATTTTCAATCCATTCAAAGCAAAGGTAAAACTTTTTAGCCTCTTGATTATGGAAAATTTTTCACGTTTCATGTTCAGTCTAATAACGATTTACCTATTAATTAGCCGGGATATTCCGACTCTCTTTCATCCCAATTAAAGTAATCCCACCATTCATAATTACAATGCATACATATTTTTTTCGTCGAGCGTAAATAATATACAGTCGAATTAATTCCATCTATCCAATGTTCCAATCCTGAAACTCTATCTTTGTATCGAATAAAATTAATTTTGCGATGTTTACAAATCGGACAGGCATTATTGGAATCAACAACTTCTATAGTTTCAGTCGGAGGATCTTGCAAAGAATTTACTTTATTGTAAAAAACTTTTCGAAGTGCGATATCAATGGTAAGATTTTTAGTAATCCCATTATAATACTCTATCATAAACTGGGAAGACTCTAAATATTCGAGTCCTAGCCCTTTGAAATAATGAAGGCGGGCATTTTTCGGATCTTTCTCTAGAAGTTTATCAATTTCTTTTAAATAAATGTTTAACTCATGTGTCGCTTTTTCTTTTTCTCCCTGCTTATAATAAATCTTTGTTTTATACAAATAAATCAAAACATTTGGAACCAAGCTGTAACTTTTTTCTAGATAAGAAAAAGCTTTTTTATAATCCTGGAGATTGGAATAAACTATCGCCATACGAATACAACTTTCTGATTTTAATAAATTCTCAGAGGCTTCGTTTATTACGTATTCATAATATTGCAAAACAAGTGGATACTGATGCATATCCTCTAAAACATTTCCCGCCTGGAAATAGTATTTAGCTAATACAAATCGATTGTTTTTATGATAGTCCAAAAGATAACGCAAAAGATTGATTAACTCCTTTCGTAAATCTTTAAAACTAGAAAATATTCTTGTAAAGTGTCCAAAGAACATTCTCTTCTCATACCAGATTTCATTTTGCGAAATAAAAAGAGTATAAAGGACTTCTGTTAACTCTTCGATGGCAGCTAAGTAAGTTTTGTTTTTTTCGAGTGCATTCTTTAATTGTTGATAGGCTCTCGGAAGTTCCCTTTTTTTATGAAGAAATTTTCCATATTCGTATCGCATTTCGGCATCAGAAGGTTTTCTCTTAAAGAAATCTTCGAATCCCTCCTCAGCCATAGCTGGAATATGATCTTTAAAATACAATGCTCTTCTTCTGAAAAAATCAGACTCAAATCCTTTTGGATAAACGGTTTCTTTCCATTCCTCCCAGGATTCTTCACTCGCATTGCAACTTTCGCAAATTCGCTTTGTTTTCTTTTTGACTAAATTATAATTTACAAATTCATTCTTAGCCTCTAGCGGATAACGCACAGCATTGTAGTATTCAATCCGCACCGATCCAACAGCGAGGCAAGACTTACAGTCTTCTTTCTTTTTATCTATAAACCAAATCGTATCTTCTGACATGAAAATATTTGAATTAATTTTTAGTGGAATTGTTTAAAAAAAGGTAAATAAATATTATTCGCTAAATATGTTTTTTAGTGAAATAAATTTTCCAAATAGGGGAATTTCTTCTTTCGCCGAGAATACACGTTTTTGGGAATAAGAATTTTCATAGGGTTGATTGTAGACTTCTACGCATTTGCCGCTAACATCTACGATCCAATACTCATCGACTAATCCCTTTGCATAGGCTCTTCCTTTTTCTCTATCATAAGAAACAGAACTTACAGCAATCTCAACTACTAACTTAGCAGTCGATGGCTTTTGATTTCGATAATCTTGAATTTTTCCTTTTACAATGGAAATATCAGGTTCCAATTCTGAATCTGTAAAATTAATGCCTTTTTCTACGCGGATAATAAAGTCTTCAGGGAGAATTCTTTGAATAGCCTCAAAAAAAACTTGGGAATAAAAATCGTGATCATTACTTTTTGTCATCTTATCAAAGATTACTCCTTCTAGTAGTTCTGTTTTTCCGTAGTGGAGTGGATTCTCTCGACATAAAAGAGCATAATCCTCTTTCGAGATTTTCGTTAGCTTAACATCCGAAATTTCTAATAAAGTGGCACTCATACCTCAAACCTAACTCTATGAATTTAGATTTCAAGCTTTTTTTATTTGTATTGCGCATCACCGATATCGTTCAATGTCATTAAGATAAGAAAAAAAAGTGTCTCGCAAAGCCGCAAAGTCGCTACGGGTTTTACAAGAGTTGGTTTGTATTTTGATTTATTATGATTTTTTATTTTTTGTCTTTCCCATAAATTCTCTGCGGCTTTGCTTGACCTCTTAACTGAATGACATTGACCGATATCTTTAATTAAGAATTTTTAATTCGAAAAAAATCTTCTTTTATCTTTTCAACCCATTTCAAATCATCTGGGTCAATTTGAATTACTTTGAAGTTTTTTTGCTTCCCTTCTATCAAAACCCCTTTCGAATCATCAATCAGAATATCAATATTAAAGGCTGGCGGATATTTTGAAATAGTAAGAGATACATTTTTATTATGAATCTCTTGATTCACAATTCCATTTAGTTTTATACCATGCACAAGAAAAAGCCATTTGATATATCGAATAGAACGAAAAGAAGTTGTGTAAATCCACAGTTCACAATTTTCTTCTTCGAAAAAATGGAAAATCTCTTTTGTTCCCAAACGTAGTTTCTCTACTTTAAAAATTTGGGCGAGAAGTTTGTATTGAAAAATTTCTTCTGTATATTCTGAATTGGGTATGATTAGTGTGTCGTCTAGGTCAAAGGCTACTCTTAATTTTCCTCCGATGCTTCTTTAATTAAAGAAGCCAGAAAACTATTAGAAATATTTTCATACTCAGACTTGTCATAAATAGAAAGTAAATACACTTTAGTCGCTTTACTCGAATCAACTTTAATTTCGATATCTATATGAGTTAATACCCGTAACCCATCGCTCTTACCTTTGCCTTTGCTTTTTACTGCTAGTCTTATTTTATAGGTATTCTTTTGAATCTCTACTCCAGTAAATGGATTTTTTCGTAACTCAGATTCAAGAAAAATTAATTCTTCTTTTAGTGAGCGGTATTTTTTAATTAGCCGCTTAGCTTCTTTCTGAAAATTACTGAGAGCAATTATCTCAACATTCATTCAGAAATTCTCTCATAGAAACTTTCTTTA
>DDBL01000186.1:320-29203 GCA_002333425.1 Leptospiraceae bacterium UBA2033 | reverse complement strand
TCTACGAAAATAAAATTTCAGCGGAGGAATTCTTAGAAGAGTGCGATTCCTCTGTTTTAGATTCCATCATCCAAGGGATTATAAAAATATTCGAAATCAGAACTATGAATCTAAAGAAGATTACCACGGATGAACACNNGATGGACACGGATAAAAGATTAAGGAATATTAAATCCATCCGTGTTGATCTGTGTTTATCCGTGGTAAAATCCTTACTTCAAATCCCCGATCATCTTAGCGATACGCGCTACACCTTTCTCGATGTTTGCTTGACCAAGTGCATAAGAGAGAGACCTTCCATTGGCTAAGCTGATTTTTGCGCAGTATCTTTTCTATTAGGATACTAGTAACTGGTATGGGTGTAATTGGCTAATGGAGAAATAAGCAATGAATCTTATCAGCTTGATGCATCAATGTAATATTTTCAATATTATCGAGAAGCAATTTTTCAATTGTTTCCGTGGGGCAATTACCGCTACGAATCAGAATTACTTTTGGTGGAGAGCCATAAATAGAACTAAGGTCAAAATAATCTTTATCTTTAGTTACGATTGTAAAAGAATTTTCTTTGCAAAAATTCCAAATGACGAGATCGGACTCTTCATCCAGATTCTCGAATTCAGCATGAGTAGAATCTGGATAAACTTTTTCCAGCCGTTTTACAAGTTTCGTAGAAAGGTTGGTGTCAAAGAAAAGTTTCAATCAAACTACCATAGTTCTAATTTCTCGATCAGCTAGATAGGCGAAGCAGGCAAGAATATCTTCACGAGTAAGTTTAGGGAAATCGTCCAAGATTTGCTCAGTGGACATTCCAGAAGCAAGGTACTCCAAAATATCGTAAACAGTTATACGAAGCCCTCGGATACAAGGTTTACCAAATCTTTTTCCAGGCTCAATAGTTATAATCTTACGATAATCGATTTTTTCCATAGCTCAGGGGTAATGCATTTTTCTAAAATGTCAAGTGAAAATTCAAATGGAATTTTCACAAACAAATCAAAGGAGAAACAAAATGAAACTAAACTTATTTTCTTTACTTCAAATCCCCAATCATCTTTGCAATTCGTGCAACACCTTTGTCGATGTTTGCTTGACCTAGTGCATAGGATAGGCGAATCGCATTGTCGTCACCAAAAGCAATTCCTGGAACTACGGCAACTTCGTATTTTTCTAACAATACATCGCAGAAAAGTTTGCTTTTAGATACATTTGGATTTGATTTAAGTAAAGTTTGAAATCCAGGCATTTCATAAACACCGGTGATGTAAGGGAATACATAAAAAGCACCTTGAGGTGTACGGCAATTTACCCCTGGAATATCATTGAGTGCTTTTACAATTTTTTTTCGTCTATCGTCAAATGCTTTTACCATTTCGGTAATGCAGGCTTGGTCGCCCTTGAGTGCTTCTTCTGCCGCATACTGTGCGATAGACGTTGCGTTTGACGTTGATTGACCTTGCATGGTGTCCATGTTCTTTACGATTTCGGCATTTCCGGCACCATATCCAATTCTCCAACCTGTCATGGAATACGCTTTGGATACTCCGTTTACTACGAAAGTTCTTTCCTTTAGTTCAGGAGAAAGCATCGCAGGATTTACAAATTCTAATCCATCATAGATTACTTTTTCGTAAATGTCATCGGAGATAATCATGATTTTGTGCTTGAGTAAAACATTACAAAGATCTTCCACATCTTTTTTGGAATAAGCGGCACCGGTTGGATTAGATGGAGAATTAAAAATAAATACTTTTGTTTTTGGAGTGATTGCTTTTTCTAATTGGGCTGGTGTGATTTGAAAATTATTTTCAGGTGTAGTTTGAACGATGACTGGAGTTCCTTCCGCCAAACGAACAATATCCGCATAACTTACCCAATATGGAGCTGGGATAATTACTTCGTCTCCTGGGTTTATAGTTGCCATAAAGAAGTTGTATAATACTTGTTTGCCGCCAACACCTACAATGATGTTTTTTCTTTCGTAGGTTAAATTATTGTCTCGTTTGAATTTTTCGATGATTGCATCTTTTAGACTAACGGTTCCAGAAACGGGGGTATACTTTGTTAGTCCCTTATCCATCGCCAATTTCGCCGCATTTTTGATAGGTTCGGGAGTATCAAAGTCAGGCTCTCCTGCTCCAAATCCAACTACATCTTTTCCTTCCGCTTTGAGTGCATTGGCACGAGCAGTAATTGCTAGAGTGGGGGAAGGTTCAACAACATCTAATCTTTTGGCAACAAGTAACATAGTAAGCTCCTTAAATCTTAAAAGTCAGGTTTTTGGCTTTCAGGATAAATACAAGTTTTTTTAGGTTTTTTTGCCACAGAGACGCAGAGGCACAGAGTTTTTGGGATTGTGCTATTTGTATTCCTATTTGTCGAGTTAAAGAGAGTTTATGAAATTTTGGTTTCATTCTCATAGTGTAATCAAATAATGCTAAGGCTAAATTACTTAAATAGACAGTGCTATACGAAAGAAACTCTTTTAAATCTTTCTCTGTGACTCTGTGTCTCCGTGGCAATCTTATTGTTTCGCACCGGCGGCTTGTAATACTTCGATTACTTCTTTGTTTTGGAATTGAGTTGCTTCGGATAAGGGGGATTTTCCGCCAACGTCTTTTATGTTTACGTCTGCCCCGTATTTGATTAGGAGTTCTACAATTTTTTTATCTCCCACAATGCTTGCATAGAGAATTGCGCTTGCTCCTGTTTTGTCTCTGGTGTTTACTTCAGCACCTTTTTTTAAGAGGTATTCTACGATTGCTTTGTGTCCATTTTCACAGGCTTTGATTAAAGCTGTTGCTCCGTTTCGGTCGGATGCGTTTACGTCTCCATCCCAGTTGAGAGCTGTTTTGATTTGCGCCAAATCACCCTTTTCCGCAGCATAGAGTAAAACTTCATCTGTGGTTGCATACACCGAAAAGTTATAGACAAATAGTATTAGAAATAAAATAGTTTTTTTCAAATTTGTTCTCCTAAACTGTATATCGGATTTTATTCATAAACATCAATATCTGATAAAAAGTTATATGTGAATTGTTTAAAAAAGTACCCCTATGAAAACTATAATTTTACTTTTAATTTTAAATCTATTTCATTGTTTGAAAGCAAACCGTTCCCCTTTTGATATCAATAGTCCAAGTGGCGCTTTGGGCTCTGGGTTAGCTTTTTCGTTTGATAGTGCCAATTTAGCGAATGGAAATTTTACAATTGGTGGAAGTATTACTGGATTTACAAGTGGGACTTTGGTTTTGCAGTTAAATGGGGGCGGAGATGTAAGTCTTTCTCCAGCTTCTAATTTCCAACTTGGAAGTGTGTCATCTGGCGCAAGTTACAGTGTGACAATCAAAACCAATCCCTCTGGTTTAACTTGTAGTGTAGCAAATGGAACTGGAAGTGCAACAGCCAATGTGACTAACGTGAGTATCACTTGTTCGAGTATTTCCTATACGTTAGGCGGTAGTGTAAGTGGACTTACAAGCGGAACATTGGTTTTGCAAAATAATGGTGGAAATGATCTAACTATCAGTGCAGGGTCGACTAGTTTTTCCTTTACTTCCTCTTTGGCTTCTGGGTCTACGTACTTAGTTACCATACTTACCCAGCCGTCTGGGTTGACTTGTAGCGTCGGTGGTGGTAGCGGAAGTATTTCGTCTAACGTTACAACTGTCAGTGTTGTATGTGCAATCACTACTTATACGATAGGTGGAACAATCACGGGACTTACAACGGGCACATTGGTATTACAAAACAACGGTGCAAATGATCTCAGTGTAGGGGGAAGTGCAACTAGTTTTCAGTTTATATCTCAAGTCACAGCAGGTGCGACTTACTCAGTTAGAGTAAAACAACATCCAATCGGTTTAGTGTGTAATCTAACCAATCTAAGTGGAACAGTAACAGCCAATGTTACCAACATAACTGTGACCTGTACGACTGCTGTGGTAATTCGGCATTACACTCCACCGACGGAAACGCAGTGGTTACACTATATTAAGCGTAACGGAAGTGATTATCTTACTGCAACCGGAGAATTGTGTGCCGAAACAGAAACAGGAAATTATTTTCAAGCGTGTATCAATACAGCAGAGGTTCGTAAGTTTGACATACCAAATGAAACGTCTTGTACCAACTTTACCGTGGAGGATAATCTAAAAGCATTTTACTGGATTTGTAAGGCTAATACCAACAGCCTCACGTTTTATTCTACCGGTTTACGAGAAGTAAAATTTCTATCTGACTTGATCGATTGGACTACTGCTCCTGATTGGAAATTGATGAAGCTGACCGTAAAACTTTCTGGAGCAGTATTTGCGGAAACAAGCTCTACTAGATGGTGGGCTACAGCACCGACTGTGACAAGTATTGACCGAGATGATTTTTCCTCGATTGCGGGACCTAGGCTTTATGTGATTACTTCTAACATTACAACACCTACCTCTACTGGTTATAGTTTTTCTCAAAGCAACACTGCTCTGGTGGTGAAGCCAGGGGTTGTGATTACTGTTGGCACAAATATTGCCACTACGAGTCTGTTTTCTTTTCCCACTGCCAATACTGCTTTTTTTTGGATGGAAGGTGAGTTTGATATGAATTCCAGACCAGTTTCAGTTGGAATTCATGTCACTAAAAACTTTACCGTATTACGTAATGTGAAACTTAGAAATATGAATTGTAGTGCAGGTCCACCTGCCCTGAGTGGTTTTGCAATTCAGATTTTAAGTTCTAAGAATTACTTGCATCATTTAAATTTAAATAATAGCATAGGGGGATGTGGTTCTGTTACTCACGGGATCGATTTAGGTGATACGGGAACATTATCAGCAAAGGATACTATTTTGCAGAATCTGATGTTGGCGAATCATCATCAGAACGGAATTCGTATCCAGAACCCGAATAGTTCCAATAATACCTTGATTGGAATTACAAGTTTTGCAAATATAAACGGTATTTTAAATGCGACAGGCGGTGGACCTCTTGCTATTTTTAATGTTACGCTTGCCAATAATGATGGAGCAGGGCTTGCTTCGGCTATCTGGAGCGGGCTTACAAATTTGTATCTACAAAATCTGATTGCTATAAATAATGCAAATGAAGGGTTTCAAATGAGTGTCCCAGGTACACCTGCTACAAGTGTAACTTTAACTGCTCAGAATTTAATTTCCCATTCGAATGGGACGGGAAGTACTTTAACTAGTGTTTCTTTACAAAATTTCGCAAGTGGTAGTGTTTCTAGGTTTACAGGTGTCTTTAAATCTAACGAGAATTGTAATATCGGTTCGGCATTTGCGGGCTTAGATCCAGCACCAGCCATTACTTGTAGAGGAACGGGAGATTCTGATTATAATAGCAATATTACTCTGAACCAACCGATTACGAGTCCACTTATTACGACTACGACTTTTGTGGGTGCTGGTGTTGCTGATACAGGCTGGACTGCGGCTACAGGCATTACCTATGCAAATTCTTTAAACTGGACAAACTTCACTAATCTTTTCAGAGGAGTTGGACTTTCTAATACCTCATTTCCTGTGAGCACAAGAGGGCGCTGTACTGGAACTGCTCCTAATACAACTTGCTTTCTCTGGGATTGGTCGTTGTTGTCAGGTGACACCATTGCCAGAAATGCAAATCTAAGTAGTGGTGGAACTGGGTGTCCCACTGCGGCAACTGCGATTACCCACAGCACGACTACTTTCCTACGTAACACAGTCGAAATTCTAGGGGATGGAATTGGTGACGATGATGGTTTTTGTGAGTCTAACGAAGATTGCCTCTTCACTCCAAACATTGGTGCTTACCAAGGTCATGGGAATATTGTCTCTGCAAGTTTGACAACTTCTGGAACTAGTTACACTTGTGCGGATATCGGAACTGGTGGAACAATTCAAAACGTAAAGTTGTATAAGTATGAGACTAACGGGTATTAGTCTAAATAGACAGTCGGTCAGCGACCGACTGTCCAGTGGGTAGCTACCCACTGTCTAAACGACCAAGACTGCTCTAACTTTTTTTTAATAAAAATTCCCATTGACGAATGGGAATTGCCATTTTATACTGCAATTATGGAAGCCGTACTAGATAGAACAGGTAGAGTAGTCATTCCCCATCAGGTTAGAGAAAATCTAAATCTTTCTCCGGGAGCAGAGTTGGAAGTTTTGGTTCATGGGATGGACATCATTCTTCGAGTCAAACGGCTCGAACAAATCAAAGAAGAGAATGGTATGTATCTAGTCACCTCAGAGTGGGTGGGGGACTCAGACATTCACAAAATCTTAGATAAGACCAGAACAGAGAGAGCGAAAGAATTTTTGCAAGGTTAGAATGGAAAGCAGTTTTTTTGATACGTCAGTTCTTGTTTCAGCGATGGTGACATCTCACTCGGCGCATCATAGGACATTTCCTTATTTTGAGAGAGTTTTTCAGAAAATTGATAAAGGATTTATCTCCTCTCATTGTGTTGCTGAACTTTATGCAGTATTAACTGTTCTTCCAATTAAACCTAAACTTTCTCCACTCGAGGTAGAAAAAATTTTAGAGAAAAATATCTACCCTAATTTTGAAATCATCTTTCTAAGTCCGAAGGATTACAAAAATGCAGTTAGACGTGTTTCAGAGCTGCATCTATCCGGAGGTGTTTTATATGATTCATTGCATGTCGAAGCTGCCATGAAATCCGGTGCAGAAAAGTTAATCACTTTAAATCATGTTCACTTTGAAAAATTGGCTGGCAAGGCTATTCGAGTGCTCGGAGTTTAATCTGACTCTTTTTTACTCTATTTGATTAATTTTATTGACATAAAGCCTTTTACTAAAAAGATTCAGATAAACGGAGGCTTGTAAGTGGGCAGTGCACCTGAAAGTTTAGGACCAATTATCATTCAACTTATTCTCGGAGTGGGTTTTGCAGCTTTAATCCTATCTCTCGCTTTCCTTCTCAACCCTAAAAAACGCAGTAAACCGCACGATACCTTTGAGTGTGGGGTTCCGTATTACGGCGATGCTCGTGGCGTTTTCAATGTAAAATTTTACTTAGTGGCAGTTTTATTTATCTTATTCGATATTGAGGCTGTGTTTTTGTATCCATGGGCTGTAAATTTGGGTAAATTTACCGAAGCAGGGCTTGGTGGATTTATATTAATCGAGATGCTTTTATTTGTATTCATTTTGGTTGTTGGGTTATACTATATCTGGAAAAAAGGAGCTTTGGAATGGGATTAAACGAAATTCTAAGTAAACCCGGGCAGATGCTCGGTGACATGGCGCAAGTTGCAACTTTAGATGCAGTAGTCAATTGGGGGAAGAGTTACTCTCTCTGGCCTTATCCTTTCGCAACTGCTTGTTGCGGAATTGAATTTATGGGAACTGCTTGTTCTGATAATGACATCGCTCGTTTTGGAGCTGAACGTCCTTCCTTTTCCCCACGACAGTCTGATATGATTTTAGTTCTAGGAACTGTTACTTATAAAATGGCTCCTGTGCTTCGCGAAATTTACGACCAACTTTGCGAGCCTAAGTATGTAATCAGCGTAGGAGCTTGTGCTTCTTCCGGTGGGATGTTTGATACCTATGGAGTTGTGCAAGGGGTAGATCGGTTTTTGCCGGTAGATATTTATGTTCCGGGATGTCCTCCTAGACCGGAAGCTATCATGGACGCACTCATTAAACTCCAACAAAAAGTACAAACCCAAGGACTTGAGGCACGCCGTCAAGAAGTGATGAGAAAGATCGACGAGATCAACGAGAAAAATAGACCAGTTATAGTAAGATGAAAGAAAAAGTAGAATCCTTTATCAAATCCAAACTTGCTTCCTTTGTCTTTAAAGAGGAAGCGGTTAATAGTAATATTCCTACCTTCTTTATTAAATCAGAAGGAATTTTCCCAGTTGTAAAAGCTCTCAAAGAAGACAAAGAATTACAATTTAATTTTTTGAATGATCTGACTGCAATTGATTGGCTCGGGAAAAAAACTCCCCGCTTTGAAGTTTGTTATTTGCTTCGTTCCAATGCAAATAAACATGCTCGTATCATGTTAAAAGTTCCTTTAGAAGAAGGGGAAACTATTCCGACTATCGTTCCTATTTTCAAAGGTGCCAACTGGCCTGAAAGAGAAGTGTTTGATATGTTCGGGATTGAATTTACCGGTCATCCTCAGATGGAAAGAATTTTACTTCCTGACAATTTCCAAGGTCATCCGTTAAGAAAGGATTATCCGCTCGAAGGATTTGGTCAAGATTACTTAATTTCTGATTTACTACATATCCACCAAGAAGATAAGGAGAATTAACCTATGGCAATGTATGATAAAACAGCCCAAAAGTTCAAAGGAAAATTTGACAATCTTCCAGAGGGGCATCTCCTTGTTAACCTCGGACCATCGCACCCTGCAACCCATGGAATTTTACAAAACGTAATTCAAATCGACGGGGAAAGAATTGTAGAAGCAGATGCAATCATCGGTTATGTGCATCGTTGTTTTGAAAAACTCGGCGAGCGTTATGATTACAACCAATTCCTAGTTTGTACGGACAGAATGAATTATATTTCTACACCGCTTAATAATATAGGCTGGATTTTGACTGTAGAAAAAATGTTACAAATAGAAGTGCCTGAGCGCGTAACGTATGTTCGTATGATTATCTCTGAGCTTTCTCGTATCATGGATCATATTATTTGTAATGGAATTTTAGGTGTGGATCTCGGAGCTTTTTCTGGAATGCTTCATTTATTTCACCACCGAGAAAATATCCATAGCATCTTAGAAAAACTTACCGGTGCGCGGCTAACAACGACTTTCTGCCGTGTAGGTGGAATGGAACGTGACATTTATCCTGAATTCGTAAAAGAAGTAAAAGAAGTGATTAATGGACTCAAACCCGCAATGGACGAGTTCAATACTCTACTTATTCGTAATAAAATTTTCAACGATAGAACAGCAGGTGTGGGCGGCATATCAGCAGAAGACGCTCTAGCATTTGGATTTAGCGGTCCTAACTTGCGTGCGGCTGGTGTGGACTTTGATGTTCGTAAGGATACTCCGTATATGCTTTACGACAAAGTTGACTTCGATATTCCAATCGGAGAAGATGGATCTGTGCTTCATAGAACTTTGGTTCGTATGGAAGAAATGCGTCAGTCGATACGAATCATCGAGCAGCTAGTCGATGGTATCCCCGAAGGTTCTTATCACGCTGATCTTCCTCATATATTCCTGCCTGAAAAACAAAAGGTATATACAAGCATGGAAGAATTAATTTATCACTTCAAACTCATCATGCACGGGATTAAAGTTCCTGCGGGTGAATACTATATGGCTACCGAAGGGGGTAATGGCGAACTTGGATTTTATGTGGTTTCGGAAGGAGAAAAATCTCCTTGGAGAGTGCATGTTCGTCGTCCTTGTTTTTGGTATTACCAAGCCTTTTCTCACATGGTAAAAGGTTCCCTCATTGCCGATTCAATTGCGACGATGAGTTCATTAAATGTTATTGCAGGGGAGTTAGACTGTTAGTATGGCATACCAATTTTCAGAAGCGTCCGAAAAACGTTTTCAAAAACTATTAACCATGTTTCCCGATAAACGATCGGTGATCCTTCCTGCTCTTTATTTATTACAAAGAGACAGGGGCTATGTAGATACAGAAGGAATGGAGTATATTGCGGCTAAGATCGGTAATCCGATTGCAGTCTCTCATGTATATGGCGTTGCCACTTTTTATACTCTATACAATAAAAAGCCAGTTGGAAAATACCATGTCCAAATTTGTGCGAATATCTCTTGTTATGTGATGGGCTCTGATAAAATCACAAAGCATATCTGTGAGAAGCTCGGAATCAAAAAAGGGCAAACCACAAAAGACAAAAAGTTCACTGTAGATGAAGTGCAGTGTCTCGGTGCTTGCGGATACGGTCCGATGGCGCAAATCAATGACGGATATCATGAACACCTCACACCCGAAAAAGTAGACGAAATTTTAAAATCTCTGGAGTAAAGTATGGCAGAATTAAAACTTTTAACCAAACACCGTGGGGAAAAAGATACTCACACACTTGCGCATTATAAATCAGTTGGTGGATACACTGCCATCAAAAAAGCTCTTGGGATGAAACCAGAAGATATTATTACGGAAGTAAAAAATTCTGGTCTTCGTGGACGTGGAGGAGCTGGGTTTCCTACTGGAATGAAATGGTCTTTTATTCCTAAGACGGATAAGCCTAAGTATCTGCTCTGTAACGCAGACGAAGGCGAGCCTGGAACTTTTAAAGACAGAGTGTTACTCGAAGAATTTGCTCACCAGATGATTGAAGGAATGATCATTGCGGCAAAAGCAATTGATTCTCACCAAGGTTATATTTATATCAGAGGCGAATACCACTTATCCTACGATAGAATGCAAGCAGCGTTAGATGAAGCTTATGCGGCTGGGCTTCTCGGAAAAAATATTTTAGGAAGTGGGTTTGATTTTGAACTTGGTCTTTATGCAGGAGCTGGTGCTTATATTTGTGGAGAAGAGACTGCTCTTATCAATTCACTCGAAGGCAGAAGAGGGCATCCAAGGCTCAAACCACCGTTTCCTGCTGTAGCTGGGCTTTATGGTTGTCCGACTGTCGTGAATAACGTAGAAACTTTTAGCGCGGTTCCGCACATCATCAATAACGGTGCAGCTTGGTATGCAAAAATGGGAACTCCTAAGTCCACTGGAACAAGAATGTTCAGTGTAAGTGGACCTGTAAAAAAACCAGGTGTCTATGAAATCGAACTTGGAACTCCTTTAATGTCCTTAATTAACGACCTCTGTGGTGGAATGGCTGACGGCAAGAAGCTAAAGGCGATTATCCCCGGTGGGTCTTCAGTTCCAATTCTAACAGCAAAAGAATGCGAAACTGCAAATATGGATTTTGAATCTATGGCAGAGCATAAGACTATGCTTGGAAGTGGGGCGGTGATTGTACTTGCAGAAGATACAGACCTTGTTGAGTCTACTTTTCGTTTGGCGGAGTTTTATGCACATGAGTCTTGTGGGCAGTGTACTCCTTGTCGTGAAGGCACTCATTGGATGGCAGATTTACTGCATAAAATAAAAGAGGGTCACGGAACACAAAAAGATTTAGATTTAATTTTATCTCTAAGTGTGAATATGGAGGGGGGAACAACGATTTGCCCGCTTGCAGATGCTTGCGTGGGTGCTGTTCGTCCTACGATTCAGAAATTCAAGTCAGAGTTTGAAGCTAGATTACATAAGGAAAGTGCGGCATAAATTATGGATTGGACTTTAGTTTTAGTTTGGGCACTTAAAAGTGCCGTTTTATTTTTTATTCTTATCACTGGTTGCGCCTACTACACGTTAGCTGAGCGAGTGGTTGCAGGATTTATTCAGGATAGAAGGGGTCCTAATAGGGCAGGTCCTCTTGGACTTTTTCAACCTCTCGCGGACGGGATTAAATTTTTAACAAAAGAAGAAGTTTTTCCTGTAAATGTGAACAAGGGAATGTATTTAATTGCTCCTGCGATTTCAATCGTATGTGCAATTCTTGCTTGGTCAATTATTCCTTTTGGTGGAACGATTCCGCTTCCTCCAATGCTTGCAACTCCAAGTTTTCCTTCGATTGATTTACAAATCGCAAATCCAAATACTGGAATTCTTTTTATGTTTGCGATTTCTTCTCTTTCTGTGTATGGAATTATTCTCGCAGGCTGGAGTAGCAATAATAAGTATTCTCTCATGGGTGGAATTCGTTCTACAGCACAGATGATTTCGTATGAGTTGCCGCTTGGTCTTTCGGTTGTGATAGTAATTTTACTTTCAGGGTCTCTACGGCTAACTGACATTAATGACGCACAAAAAGGGCTTTGGTTTATTTTTACTTTGCCTGGACTGATTGCGTTTTTCATTTTCTCAGTTGCGATGTTTGCGGAAACGAACCGTTTGCCGTTTGACTTGGCTGAGGCAGAGTCTGAACTTGTTGTAGGATTTCATACTGAGTATGGTGCTTTTAAATTTGCCCTCTTCTTCATTGCTGAATACATGAACATGATTACTATGAGTTGTGTTGTGAGTCTTTTATTCTTCGGTGGATACAATGTTCCGTTTGGAATTTTAGAAGGAAGCGATTTACAACCATTAGTCGGTCTTCTCTTCTTTGTCGGAAAAGTATTATTCTTTGCATTTTTATTCATGTGGGTGCGTTGGACATTGCCTAGATTTAGGTATGACCAACTCATGGTGCTTGGATGGAAAAAACTCATCCCTTGGTGTTTGTTTAATATCGTGCTCGCCGCAACTTATGTTGTGTATTGGGGAAAATACTGGAAGGGGATTTTTAATTAATTATGTTAAACCTAACTGAAATCCAACCAATTTTATTTCTAGTTCTGTCTGCTATGACTGTGGGTTCTGCGCTTCTTGTAGTGCTCAATCGAAATCCAGTTGCATCGGCAGTTTTTTTAGTTCTTACATTCTTTTCCCTCGCTGGAATTTATGCGCTCATGAATGCGATTTTTATTGCAACCATGCAAGTGCTTGTTTATGCGGGTGCGATCATGGTGCTTGTAGTTTTTGTTCTCATGCTTTTGAATCTCAGAGAAGAAACGCATAAAGAAATTTGGAGTAACCCAACGAAAAAAACAATCATCGTTTTAATCGTGATTGCGTATTCCTTTTTACTTTTAGTTTCTTTGAAAGTTACAACTAGTAGTGATCCAACTGTAATTACAAATATCACTTCACCACATTATGAGTATAAACTTTCTGATAGCGCAGAATCAAAAGTAACCGTTACAGGAAATACTGCAAGTGTAGGAGCATCCACATTTTTGGATTACCTACTTCCATTTGAATTAATTTCGATTTTACTTTTAGTCGCTGTGATTGGTGCTGTGATCATCGCCAAAAAAGACGCGGTAAAAAAAGGCTAGGGGGAGATTTTGCAAACATATATTTCTGGAATTCCATTAAATTATTATCTTTCACTGGCAGGAATTTTATTTTCTATCGGAGTACTCGGAGTACTTACGAGACGAAATGCAGTGATTATTTTTATGGCGGTAGAGCTGATGTTAAACTCTGTGAACTTAGTGTTCATCGCGTTTTCAAAAGTTTTATCAATTGTAAATGGGGAAGTAATCGTATTCTTCGTTATGGCAATTGCAGCAGCGGAGGCGGGCGTGGGGCTTGCAATCGTAATCGCAATCCATAGACAAAAGAAAACTTCCAATGTCGATGAAATCAATCTATTAAAATGGTAGCACTATGTTAGAATACTTTCCTCTTGTAGTTTTATTACCTCTCGTTGGATTTTTAGTCAACGGGATTCATTATCGCAAAATGCCAAACACCGCCGCAGCGATCATCGGGACTAGCGCGATTTTAATTCCGTTTGTAATTACACTCGGCTCTTTGTTTAGCTACCACCCTATGGAGAATAACGTTCCGCATCTATTCACTTTGCTTCCTTGGATTCATGCGGGTGCGTTTCAAGTAGACTTTGCCTATCAGGTAGACCAACTTTCTCTTTACATGACCTTAATCATTACTGGAATTGGAACTTTGATTCATATCTACAGCGCGGGATATATGCACGGGGACGGTGGATTCAATCGTTTCTTTGCCTATTTGAACTTGTTTATCTTTTCGATGTTAAACTTAGTTCTAGCGGATAATCTCGTTTTGATGTTCTTGGGGTGGGAAGGAGTAGGGCTTTGTTCTTACTTACTCATCGGGTTTGACTACCACAAAACGTCAGCCGCTAACGCTGGGATGAAAGCCTTCATCACAAACCGTATAGGGGACGTGGGCTTTGCTGTGGGGATAATCCTGACTTACTGGTATCTAGGCTCTGTAAAATATGTAGATATTATGGCTGCACTTCCTGCTGCGATTCCATTTAAAGAAATCATAAACTATGTAGCACTTGCATTTTTCATTGGTGCGATTGGAAAATCAGCACAGATTCCGCTTTATGTGTGGCTTCCAGATGCGATGGCAGGTCCGACTCCTGTATCGGCACTCATTCACGCGGCAACAATGGTGACTGCGGGGGTATTCATGATTGCCCGCTTAAATCCTATCTTTCTCGCAGCAGAGGTTACAAGTAACTATATTGCAATCACTGGTGCGGTTACTGCCTTTTTTGCGGCGACGATTGGTTTATTCCAAACTGATATTAAAAAAGTTCTAGCTTATTCGACAGTATCCCAACTCGGGTATATGTTTCTTGCAATGGGTGTGGGTGCTTATGAAGCAGGAATGTTTCACTTGATGACACATGCATTTTTCAAAGCTCTCATGTTCCTTGGATCTGGTTCTGTGATTCACGCGATGCACCACGAACAAGACATGCGTAATATGGGTAATCTCAAAAATTACATGAAGATAACATGGATTACCTTCATGATTGGAACTCTAGCGATTAGCGGTATACCACCGTTTAGCGGGTTTTTCTCAAAAGACTTAATTTTAGAAAAAGCATTTGGTCATCACGGAATTGGTCATGTGATTTGGGCGATTGGGCTTGCGGGAGCATTTTGCACTGCGTTCTATATGTTCCGCCTAGTGTTCTTAACTTTCTATGGAAAAGAAAGAATCGACCATCACGTCAAAAAACGTTTACATGAATCTCCTTGGACTATCACTTTACCATTGGTAATCCTTTCCATTGGAGCGGCAGGAGCAGGACTTATCCAAATGCCTCACCTGTTTTTTGGTGGAACTCATTTATTGACCGACTACTTCAAACCAATCTTTGCACCAGGTAGAGAAATTGTAGAAGTTGCTTGGAAGATTACTTCTGAGCCGCATCATATGTCTGAGTCTACAGAGTTAATTCTACTTGTAGTTTCGATTTGTGTGGCGTTAACAGGGATTATCCTCTCTTACGTTGTATTCCAAATCAAAGGTTCGGTTCCTCCAGAAGATGCAGGATTCAAAGGCTTTCCAAAACTCGTTTACAATAAATACTATGTAGATGAAATCTATGAGGCTATTATCATTAACCCGCTCATTCGAGTTTCTGATTGGTTGTCTGCTAGCGTAGACAAGGCTCTCATTGATGGACTTGTAGTTGGTGTAGGAAGATTCTTTATGCATATATCTGATATTTTCCGCAAGATACAAACGGGGATAGTAGGCGATTATGCGCTATCAATTGTGATCGGGACGATTGCCATTTTAGTTACATTACTTTACGGAGGATTTTAACCATGCCAGAATCTATTTTATCACTGGTTATCTTTTCACCTCTCTTAGGAATTGCGATTCTTTCTTTTCTGAAAGAAGAAGAGCATATCAAATGGACAAGTGCCATTATTACTTTAATTACGTTTGTGCTAAGTGCTCCTTTAATGTGGTACTTTAATACAGATAGTTCAGCTCTGCAATTCGTTCATAGAATTCCAAACTGGATGAGCTCCGGCAAATTGACAATAGACTACCACTTCGGATTAGATGGAGTAGCCTTACTTTTATTTGTTTTGACTTCCTTCTTGTTTTTTATTTCCAGTGTTGCTTCTTGGACTTATATCCACAAAAGACTAAAAGAATTTTACATTGCTCTTTTGTTTTTGGAAATTGGAGTGCTTGGAGTATTCGCTTCGGCTAACTTAGTATTATTCTACGTTTTCTGGGAACTCATGCTTATACCAATGGCGCTTTTAATTGGTATCTGGGGTGGGGAAAACAGGCTTTATGCGGCAGTTAAGTTTTTCATCTACACGATGGCGGGCTCTGTTCTCATGCTTGCGGCAATCCTTATTATCTACTTCAAGACTGGTGACATCACAATCGAGTCCCTTTCTACCAAGTCGATTGCTAATTTCTCTCCTGCGTTACAGGGATTTTTATTCTTCGCATTTGCTTTAAGTTTTGCGATTAAAATTCCAGTATTTCCAGTTCACACTTGGTTACCTGACGCGCATACGGAAGCTCCTACTGCGGGCTCTGTGATACTTGCCGGTGTTCTCTTAAAGATGGGAACTTATGGATTTATTCGTTTTTGTATTCCTTTCTTTCCAGTTGTATCCCTTGAGTATCAGGGGCTAATCATGACTTTCTGCGTGATTGGAATTGTATACGGTGCGTTAGTCGCCATGGTACAAAAAGACGGAAAGAAACTCATCGCCTACTCGTCCGTATCCCACTTAGGATTTTGTTTACTCGGGCTAATGACATTTACCGAAGAAGGTGTGCTCGGTGGAATGATCCAGATGATTAATCATGGTGTGTCTACTGGAATGCTCTTCCTTATGATCGGGATGATTTACGAAAGAACTCATACTCGTATGATAGCGGATTATGGTGGTATTGCTAAGATCGTTCCAATGTTTGCACTTTTCTTTATGATTGCAATGTTATCTTCCGTTGGACTTCCTGGAATGAACGGGTTTGTCGGAGAATTTTTAGTTTTACTTGGAACACTCAAAGTAAATGTAGTTCTTGGAATTATTGCCGGAACCGGCGTGGTTTGGGCGGCTTGTTATTTATTGTGGTTTACCAAGCGTTTCCTCTTCGGAGAAATTACGAATAAGGAAAATGAATTACTATCTGACTTAAACATGCGAGAAATCTTTGTATTAATTCCAATGGTTGTCTTGATTTTCTGGTTTGGAGTGTATCCACAGACTTTTATGAAATACTTAGAACCAAGTGCTAGAGTGTATCTAAATTCTGCCTCTGCCCAAGCGATCGCCGAAAGAACTAACACAGACCAAACCAAAAAAGTCAACCTAACCATAGATTATAAATCTTTGGGTAGAATTCCTGCTTCTTTTGAAGAAAGACTTGCAGGGTATACCGGACATTATGCGCTACTGAATGTAAATCCAAAGCTTACTCCACCGCCTACGATTCTACAACCTGAGCCTACGCCAGAACCAAAAGCACCTGTAACAGAGGAGAAGAAGTAAAATGGTATTTACTCCTAATGCAACCGATCTACTTTCTATTTTACCTGCCCTGATTTTATCAGGAGTAGGATTGTTTTTTCTATTAATTCAGTTCGTATATCACAGCAACGACCACCGTGTGATTCGTTACCTGACTGGAACTACTTTACTTGTGGCTTTGTACTTTGTGATTTTTAATTACAATACAACGCCGGGCAAAGGACTTTTTTTCAATAACCAAGTTGCGATAAATGATATTACGATGTGGTTAAATGTAATTTATATGGTGACAGCTTTCCTTACTGTGATTGCATCACCGCGAATTCTTAACCAACACGGGATTACATTTCCAGAGTTTTATCCGCTTATGTTATTTGCGGTTACTGGGATGTATTTCATGACAACTGGTTCTGACTTGATTGTGATCTTTGTCGGGCTTGAGTTACTTTCTGTTAGCCTCTACGTATTAATTGGAATGGCTCATAACGAAATGGGAAGCCTTGAGGCTACTCTCAAATACTTCCTACTTGGAGCTTTTTCATCTGGATTTATGTTAATGGGAATTGCATTTCTATTCGGTGGAAGCGGATCAACACAATTAGACGCTGCTCTAAAACCGTTAAATGCAGGTGGCGAAATTGCGATGTTTACCAAGATTGGATTTGGATTATTCCTAGTGGGTGTTTGTTTTAAAGTAGCCCTTGCTCCTTTTCACTCTTGGACACCGGACGTATACGAAGGAGCACTTACTACAATCACTGGATTTATGGCATCTGGTCCAAAAGCTGCTGCGATGGGGCTAATGCTGATTTTGTTCCAATATGTTCCAATGGTAGAGACTCCCAATGTATGGATGATTGTGATTGGTGGGATTGCTGCCCTCTCTATGACACTTGGAAACGTATTTGCTTTACAACAAGATAATCTCAAACGTGTTCTAGCGTATTCTTCTGTCTCTCATGCTGGATATGTGGTAGCAGGGATTGTATGTGGAGCAAAGATGGAAGTGATTTACTACCTCATAATGTATTCGTTTATGAACATTGCAGCATTTGCAATCATAGCTTACCTAGAAAACGGAAAGTATATCATTACCTATGATTCTATCAAATACCTTGTTGGCAAAAAGCCATTATCCGCAGTTGGACTTCTTGCTATTTTCTTCTCTCTCGGCGGCATACCGCCATTAGGCGGATTCTGGACAAAACTATTTTTGTTCCAAAAAATTGCTGAGTCGGATCATTTTCTAAATCGTTTTCTTTTAATTGTAGGTGTGATTAATTCTGCAATTGCGATTTACTACTACTTACGAGTAACCGTTTCTGCATTTATGACAGAGGACAAAGGAGAAGCTTCTACGGAGACATTATCTCCAAGTTTTGGACTTTCGTTTGCTACTGTAGTTTCTCTTCTGTTTGTATTATTCAGTTGGATAGTATTTCAACCAAATAGTTTATAATAAAATTTACCCTAAGGCGTTCGGATTTTTGTCGCTTGCTTTAGGGTAAAGTTTATATTTTGTATCGTTTATCGAATAAAACTCAAGTCTTTTACTTTAAATACTTTTACATCATCTGAGTTACCTTTTTTATCAACTGTGGTAACAATTATTTCTTCACCGACTACTTGTATGATAGATTTTGGGCTGATGTTAACTTCACTTCTTAATTCAAATTCTAATTCGGTATTGAACTGAGTGAGGAATGCATCTTTTTTTAACATTTCAATAACGTAGACTTTTCCATCGAAATATACCATTGGGGAGTCAGGTGATAATTTTACACCTTCAGACGATCTCTTGAGTTCGTAATCTCCAGTAGAAGTCATAAAAAGTTGTAAATCTTTTTGCTCTGCTTTAGAGGCATCGTAACCAATTGCCAATATTCCTGAGCCTGGAACGAATAAAAATTCACGTGCATTGATTCCTGCGTGGTTTCCGCCAGAAATATAAGTTGTAAATTTATCTTTAGGAACTTCTGGACCTGCGGGTAATGCAGAGTTGACGCTTGTGCTTGTGACGGTGGATTTAGATTCTGCTACTTTTGGTGTTTCTTTTTTATTTTTAGATTCTAGAAATGCAGCATATTCCTTTTCTGAAGTAAAGTTTGCTTTTTTCATTTCTTCTCTTCTTTTAAGGAGAGCAAGTCTATCAGTGATTCCTTTGATTTCTGCTGGATTAGCAGTCATCAAACGATTGTTTAATTCTTCGTTTTCGGAAGTCATTTTTTTGGTTAGAAGAGTATCTATTTTGGCTCTTTGTTCATCACCATTTTTTTGTAATACTAGGTCTGATTTAGTTTGATCTAGTAGTTCAATAGAGGCGATGTCTAACGCATATTTTTTTAAAAGATTTTTTTCAGTAGGAAGTAAAATTTGGGACTGACCATTTAGAGTCTCAATAGTGGCTACACTTGGTAATCCGATCTTTTCCTTTTTTACACCTAGGACAACATTTGTACTATAATTTTTGATTAGATAGTCTTGGTTGTTTCTATTTTTGGTATTGTAGGCAAGGATAAAATCTTTTAGGGTATCTGCATCTTCTTGTGAATACTCAAAACTTTCTCCTACGTAAATACTGATGATTCTTGAAATGGAACTCAGTTCTAGTTTTGCATCTCCAGTTATTTCTAATACATCTGCACCCCATTTTCCGTCTTCGTTAGAAATGTATCTTTTGATGATTACTCCTGAAACATTATGTGCTTTTAAAGTATCTGATTTAATTGCTAAAACAAGTTTTTTAGCTAATGATATATCTTGTTTGGCTTGTTCCTCAGCGGAAACTTTTGTTTCTAACGGTTTTTTTTCTACAGTCGTTGTAGTTTTGGTGGTTGTAGTTGTCGTTGTTTTTGCTTTAGTAGTTGTGGTACTTTTCTTCTTTGATTTCTGCCCAAATATACTGTTGGTAGAAAGAATCAGAATGAGTAAGAAAGACGCACCTCTGATAAATTGTTTCAATAATTGTGCCATCGATTTGTGTTCTCCAATAAAATTTGACTAATAGCTTTGGATACATTCTTTGTAATAAAGGATGTATAATTTAAGCTAATTAATCACTTTTTCTAGTAGAAATAAATTATTCAAGCATATTATCTATCCATTTCAGTTACTCGATAATACTTTACTTTGTTTAGTTTTGGTATTTTTTATAATTTGATTTAATCTGCTGAATTTTCATTTTTTGTCCAAATTTGGAAGATTCTTTCAATGGAAAAATATAGAATAAATTTATTTGTAAAACAAAATGAAATCTAAATTTAAAAATTGAGTTCCAAAACAATATTTTTTGAAAACAGAAAACTCATTTACAGTGTTTTGAATTGAACATTGATATTGAAATTTATTTCTTTGAAAATATAATTGACTAACCTAGCATTAAGTTCAGGTTAAGGATTTGTATCCTCTCTAATTTACTATGAAAAGTGCATTATTAAAAGCGATTGGGAAAGGTAGAAGAATTGCGATAGTTACCTATTCTCTTCAACCTAAGATAGAGAAACTAATTAAATCTATTTTATACTTAATTCTAAAACAATATGATAAAGAGTATCTTCATGATTCCATCTATAGTGTTTTATTTGAATCCATAATGAATTGTGTAAAGGCAAACGCCAAACGAGTATTTTTTGAAGAGCGGAAATTAAACATTAGAAGTATAGAGGATTATAATACCGGAATTCGTATTTTCAAGGAAGAAATCGGCAGTCAAAGACTTCGAGAATTATGCGAAAAAGGAAGACAAAAAGAAATCCATATAAAGATACTTTACACGCATACCCAAAGTGGACTCAAAATTGAAATATTTAATAGTGCAGAAATTTTAAAACAAGAAGAACATCGAATTCGAACAAAATTATCAAAGGGTCAAAAGTATCAGAATTTATTTGATTTCTATAATGACAATTCAGACCCAACAGAAGGGGAAGGATTGGGATTAGTTTTAAGTCTTCTGATGTTAAAAGCCGAAGGTGTTGATACTTCTAATTTTCGAATAGGAAGCAAAAATGGAATTACAAAAACTCGCATTGAAATTCCATTCACAGACGAATATATGAGCGAGCGAGAACAATACAAACTAGAGTTGAGTAGAGAGAGGTAAAATAAATGATAGAACAAGTCACAATGGATATTCAAGAAGAAGGAAATATAACAATCATTTCCATGCGTGGTGAACTGACTCTCTTAGATGCACCAGGAGTTAAAAAAACACTAGATTCAGTTACATCACAAGGTCGTAAGTTATTTTTATTTGATTTTGAAAAATTAACTTTTCTTGATTCGTCTGGAGTTGGACTTTTACTTCGTTTTAATGCACAATTACAAAGTTTAAAAGGCAGATTTGCTTTTATTAACTTTCATAAAAGTGTAGCGAATACTATGCAGAAGGCGCTCCCACAGCAAATAAGAGACACATCTTATTTTGAAACCAGGCAAAATGCTCTCGATTATTTGAATTCTTGAGATTTTGTATTTATCTAAATTTTCACATTGATTGAAAAATAAAAAAGGAAAAAATGAAATTCAGCGACCCATACACTAAAGAAGAGTTAATAGATTCAGTTCAAAGAATAAAAACAAATTTTGAAACCGTTATACAAAATATGCCGGATACAGATTTTTTTAAACGACCCGAAACAGGTTGGTCACCGGCTGAAAATTTCCAACATATTATAAAAGTCACTAGACTTTTATCACTTTCATTTTCTGCTCCAAAGTTTTTAGCATCCCTTGTTTTTGGAGAAGTTACCAATTCTGCTCCCCGTATTCATCAAGTTGCGGATGTGTATTTGGACGCGCTCAAAAAAGGACAAAACTCCGGACCTTTTACTCCATCTAAGGAATCTATTGAAGGAGATAGTCCTAAACGCAAATTAGAACTTTTATCTGATTGGAATAAATCTTGGGATAAATATGGATTAGCCGTTAAAGATTGGAATGAAGAACAATTAGATAAAATTTTGATGCCTCATCCTTTTCTGGGAAAAATTCCTGCCAGGGAAATGTATATGATAGGAATTCTACATCCAATTCATCATTTAGAAATTGTGGCAAAACGATTAGGAAAAGAGTGGAACTACTTTTAAAAACTAATTCTATTTGATTACGATGATTTTTAATTGGGGGAGATTTTGATGGATGTAGCAAAATTAGATTTGTGGTTTCGGCGTGGTATTAGTGTTATCACATTTTTATTTGGAGTTGTACAATTATACTTATCGGAAAAAAATATTTGGGTTGATGCTGGTTTTGTTATTTGTATGGCGGGGGTTGTTGGGTATTACACAAATTTTCTGGCAATCAAAATGTTATTTCAACCAAAACAGGGAAAAGTTCTCGGGTGGGAAGGGTTAGTTCCAAAAAATAAAGCCAATATTGCGCAGAGTTTAGGGCAGAGTATTCAGACCAATCTACTTGCCCCTGAAATACTTTTAGAATATGTTTATGAAAGAAAGTTAATCGAAACAGGAACTCATAAATTAGGAGAATGGTTAGACGAACTTTTGAAAGATGACGAAGTTCGAAATAAAGTTACTACTAAAATAATTTCTCTTCTTCAAGAAAAAGGACCAGAATTACTTTCGCAAATTTTTAACTTCACAGAACAAACTTTAAAAGAGTTAGCAAAGAGTCCAGAAGAAATTAAAAAAGTTTGGGAACAAGTAAGAGTCAAAATAAACGAATACATACAGTTAAGAGAAAATCGAGAACACCTAGTTGATTTAATAAAGAATGTTGTATTGGAAGAATTACCACGATTATCCGTTGTTCTCAATAATGCGATAGATGAGTATCTAAGACAAAAAGATGCGATAGGCAATATTGGAATTGGATTTAAAAAAATTCTTTCCTTCGATAGTGCAGCTTTGCAGGATTTACTCCAAAAATTTATTGAAGATGAAGATACTAAAGAACAGTTTATGGGAGTAATGGATATTCTAGTTTTAGATTTACAAAAAAAAATGGAATCACCAGAGACACAGGAATTTATTTTATCGAAAGTAAAAGACTGGGTGGATATTTCTAGCGAGTATTCCAGACAAACATTTTTACCGGCTGCCATTGAGAGATTGAGAAAGTTCTTGGATGATCGTAGAAACTGGGAGAAGGTCGGGAATTATTCATTTAGAATTTTAGATTATGCAAAAGATAAAATGATTGAATTCATGAAGTCCCCCGAAGGTAGTGAATATCTAAAAACGAACATAGCCAAGATTATCCACCAGATCAATGTAACCAATTTAGTTCAAGAACAAGTAATGAAACTTGATACAGACGAATTAGAGAAAATGATTTTAGATAATACGGGTGGCAATTTAGTGATGATTCAATTTTTAGGTGGCATACTTGGATTAATCGCTGGATTCATTCAAGTGCATATTTACTTTGCGCTACCAGTCCTTGGACTTGTTGTGTTGACTTGGATTTCTTATTATCGAAATCAAAAACAATTTGAAGGAAAAATAAAAGTTTGAGATAACTCCATTTGCTGAAATTGCATTTGGAAAAAAACAAAAAGAACTAGGTTATACATAAAATCATTTCCACTTATTTGAGTGGTGTAGGTGCATTTTTTGTAGTTAGATTTTTGAGAGGAAGGAATATTTACATGAAACATATTTTTGTATATTTGATTTTTTTAGCGGTAGTTGGGGTTAATGGTTGTTATGAGATTAAGAAATTTCTAATCCAAAAATTAGGCTCCACCGAAAAATATGAAATTGACGGAGATGCTGCCCATTTAGTTCCAGTATTTTCTGGTCTAGATGAAAAGCGGGAACGAATAGAGATTAGCCTCAGAGAAGTCGCAAATGGATTTGAACAACCAACTGATTTACAATTTCCACCTGGTGATTCGGAGGAGTTTTTTGTATTAGAAAAAAAAGGAAAAGTTGTTTGGGGTAAAATAGGGAAAAAGGATACAAAGGTTATTTTAACTTTGAACGTGAAAACGGAAGCCGAAGAAGGACTTCTTGGAATGGCATTTCATCCTGATTTTCGTAAAAATGGAAAAGTTTATTTCAATTATGTAGTCGAAGTAGGGCAAAAAGATATTAGCCGCATTGCAGAATGGACTGCGACCAATCCAACGGATTTAAAAAATACAAAGTTAGAATCTGAAAGAATTTTGATGGAGGTAGAGCAACCTTATGAAAATCACAACGCAGGACAAATTCTATTTGGACAAGATAAAATGCTCTATATTGGTTGGGGAGATGGAGGTTGGTTAAATGATCCAGCGCATAATGGGCAAAATCCGCAAACTTTTTTGGGAACTATTTTACGAATTGATGTGGACTCTACACCTGATAAAGACAAAGCTTATAAAGTTCCTAAAGATAATCCCTTTTATGAGGATAAATGTTGTAAGCCTGAAATATTTGCATTCGGATTTAGAAACCCGTGGAGATTTAGTTTTGATTCAAAGGGAAGACCAATAGTAGCCGATGTGGGGCAGGATTTGTGGGAAGAAATCGACATAGTAGAAAAAGGAAAAAACTACGGTTGGAATACACGCGAAGGATTTCACTGCTTTGAACCAAAAGAAAATTGTAAAACGGATAATCTAAGTGATCCAATTTATGAATACGGAAGAGATGACGGACAGTCCATCACAGGCGGATATATATACACTGGAAAAGAAATCTCTGCTCTCACAGGCAAATACATATTTGCCGACTTCATGTCAGGAAGAATTTGGGCGACACCTGTGCCGGATAACGCATCTGAAAAAGTTACTGCTTATACGCTTGGTAAATGGCCTGTGCTCACTTCTTCCTTTGGGCGTGATGCAGACGGGAATGTTTATGTAGTGGACTTAGGAAAAGGGAAAATATTTAGGATAGAAGGAAAATAGAAAATCCATCTTGACGTAAATTTATAAGGATATAGTTTTTAACTATGAATGCGACAATAGACTTAAAAAAACTCTATGAAGAAGACGAACACCTTTGGCTCTTCGAAAATGCCAAACTCCTCCGAGAGGGTAAGGTTAATCTTGCGGACATAGAACATATTGCAGAGACACTAGAAGATATGGGAAAGAGAGACTTTCGAGAAGATCCCCCTTTACTTCCGAGCAAGTAGTAGACGAAAATTATTTACCAGAATAAAACTCATATAAAAACTATGAACCAAGAACTATTTAACAAAGCAATTGAAACCTTTGACCAAGTAAACTCTTTAGATCCAAATTCTATAGAGATAGAAGGAAAGAAAAAACCACACGAATTTGTTTACGCAATTTGGCTTTCCGAGTGGATAACTAAGCTTAACCCAAATGCAGGCGAAGAATTACGATTAGCCGCAAGATGCCAACATCTAAAACGTTGGGAAATTCCTCGCTCCACCTACCCCGAAGGACTAAAAGGGTATAACAAATGGAAAAAGGATTTAGCAGTATTTCATTCAGAAGAAGCAGGAAAAATTCTAAAAGAAGTTGGATACGATGACCCAGTCATTGAGCGTGTAAAGTCGATTAACCTCAAGAAGAACTTAAAGACAGACCCTGAAGTTCAAACAATGGAAGATGCACTCTGTCTTGTTACCCTACAACACCAAATCGAAGGTTTTAGTTTAAAACACGACGACGAAAAGATGATCGGCATTATCCGCAAAACCTGGGAGAAGATGAGCGAGTTTGCAAAAGCAGAAGCATTGAAGTTGCACTATTCGGAGAGGGTTTTGGGTTTGATAAAGAAAGCGATTAGTTAGTCGAATTGGTTAATCCCCTAATTTTATTGTAATTGTTTCACAATGTCGATTAAATCCCCTTTGCGAAAGGGGACGGTTTTTTTGTGGTTGGTTCATTTTAATTAAACTATAAAAGGCGATGTGTCGGAGATAACGATCATTAAGCTTGATTTAGGATGCAAGTTTTCAATCTTCCTAACAATAATTTAAATGTTGACTAGATTTCTAAAGAATACAGTATAAAGTATAAATAAAACTGAACTAAATAATTTATGAGTCTAGCAAAAAGTATACAAATAACGAATGATCCATTTATAAAAGGAATAGTTGAACAGATAGTAAAATCAGCTCAACCAATATCTATTTACTTATTTGGCTCTACCTCGCGAGGAGATAATAAAGCAAATAGTGATTTAGATTTTCTAGTATTAGTTCCTGAAAATCAACATCGTAGAAAAACAGCTCAAAAACTATACCAAGAAGTCGAAAGTAAATCTGTTCCTTGTGATTTTGTAGTAGCAACTCCTTCTATCCTCGAAAAGAATTTAGAGAATTCTTACAAGATTTATAGTAATGCTATCAAGGACGGAATTCTTCTTTATGGCAAATGAGGATAATGAGCAACAAGCTATTGAATGGATTCAATTTGCCAAAAGTGATTTTTCAGTAGCAATTTCTTCCTTCGGAACAGAAAATGTTCTTTTAAATACTCTCTGTTTTCATTGCCAGCAAACCGTCGAAAAAAGTATTAAAGCCATTTTAATTAAGCGAAACATTAAATTCAATTGGACGCATAATTTAAGAAATCTCATTGGTAACCTTCCATCTGAATATGATATTCCAAAATTTGTATACGAATCTACTAAGTTGACTGATTATGCGGTCAGTATGCGTTATCCGGGAGACTATGAAGAGATTACAGAAGATGAATACAAGGAAGCAATTCAGTTGGCATCTGCTGTTTTAAATTGGGCTGAAGATATAGTAATGGGATTAATTTAATTTTTCAATTAGGTATAATTCTCTTACCGTAGGCAGTGTGTAATATTTAATAAGGCAAGGAAAGGAGAAGTATCGGAGATAACAATCATTAAGCTTGATCTAGGAATTTTAAGGTTTCTAAATCTTTTTCTAATTCTTCTTCATCATAGTGAATTGAGATACTTCTATCTCCTAATTCTTTTTGGAAATCTAAATAACTTTTTTCTGCAAGCTTACTTGCTTGTTCTAAAGTTAAAATATCTTTCTCATAAAGGTAAATAGCAAATTCTAGTTTTAAATTTACTTCTGCGAGAAATGTATTTTGTATATATTGATCCGCGATTTCTAAAACCATGCTTTTTCTCCTTGCCCGTTCACATTAGTATTCAATAATAAGTTAGTCAACTAAGAAATTTGTCATGGGAAGTTATTTGATATTTGCCTTTCGCTTGCAGACTTAGAGATTAAGCAAAGTTTTGAAATTGATTCTGTTTCCGTTTATTATCCCGTGCAAACAGAAAGATAGAGGCACTCGTTTAGTCAAAGATAAATTTCATACGAAAGGCTTACGTCCATATACCACAACTGAGTATGCAAGACTCCAAGTTGTTCCCGATTGGTTTCATTTTGCTGGCAATGATTCGCAAGTATACAAAAAAATAGGGAATGGTGTTCCAGTTGTGTTTGGGGAATGGATTGGACGAGCGATTAAGAGGTATTTTGGGAAATGAAATAATAAGGAAAATCATAGAAATTAGTAAAAGATTTTTAATTTATAATCGACACAAAATTTAATTTAGATTCATTTGAATAATTCCTAATGAAAAGCAGATTATTCTAATGTTACAACAAGGTCTATATGAGAAACTCATTGATAAATTGATTTCTACAAAAATCAATACATTAGATAAAAATACCTTTTATATCAAAGAGAATCCTATTGATAGAGCAGAGGCTGCAAGAGTTCTTTCGCAACATTTGACAGAAATTATAAAAATTGCACTCAGTCAAATTTCTGGAGAGGAAAGTTTAGAAGAACAAATTAAACTTTCCAATAAAATCATTTTACTTTTAAAATCAGAATTGCAAGAAGAAAGTTTTGAAGAAGACATTATTGCAACAGAAGGAAAAATCCTTTCGGCAATCTTCTCGAAAGTAGATGCTAGATTTTCTGATTTCGAAAAACATCTGAAAGAAATTACGCCTTACACTCGTTTGTCGCAAAGTGAGCTTTTCACAGGAAATAATGCTGGTATATCTCTTGAAAGTGAAANNAAAAAAGAAATATTATCTTCTGACAAAATTCATTTCCTTGTTTCTTTTATTAAATGGACTGGCATTCGAATCTTTGAAAGAGAATTACAAGAGTTTACCGATAGAGGTGGTCAATTAAAGATTATTACAACTTCTTATATGGGTGCTACAGATTTAAAAGCGGTAGAATATTTAGCCGGTCTAAAAAACACAGAAGTGAAAATTTCCTATAATACAGACAATGAGAGACTACATGCAAAAGCTTATTTATTTTTTAGAGAAACAGGATTTCATACTGGATATATAGGATCATCGAATCTTTCTCGCTCTGCACTAACGAATGGACTTGAGTGGAATATGAAAATTACCACGAGAGAAGTAAGTCATATCATAGACAAGTTTCAAAAAACTTTTGATACATATTGGCAAGACAAAGAATTTGAGTTTTTTCAAAAAGAGCAACATTCAGAAAAATTAAGAATAGCTTTAAAAAAAGAAAAAAGTTCAGACAAAAATAATTTTCTTTCGTATTTTGATTTAAGACCTTTTCCATTTCAGGAAGAAATTCTAGAAAAACTACAATCAGAAAGATTAATACATAATCGTTATAAGAATTTAATCGTTGCTGCCACGGGAACAGGTAAAACTGTTATCTCTGCTTTTGATTTTAAAAGCTTTATAGCAAAAAATTCTAACGCAAAACTATTATTTATCGCTCATAGAAAAGAAATTTTAGAACAAGCAAGAGCCACCTTCCAAGGAATCCTCAAAGATAATAATTTTGGAGAGCTTTTTGTGGATGGAATTGAGCCTGAAAAGTATGACTCCGTATTTGCTTCTGTTCAGACATTGAATAATAGAATCAATTCAATTCATCTATCTGAATCTTTTTATGACTTCATCATTGTAGATGAAGTTCATCATATTGCGGCTAATAGTTATCGTCCCATACTGAGTAGATTTAAACCCAAAGTATTATTAGGACTAACTGCTACACCGGAAAGAATGGACGGAGAGGATATTCTTAAGGATTTTTGCAATACGATTGCGGCAGAAATTCGATTGCCAGAAGCTT
>DDBL01000186.1:0-223 GCA_002333425.1 Leptospiraceae bacterium UBA2033 | reverse complement strand
ATGAAAGAGAAGAGTTAAGAAAAAAATTTCTAAAAAAGGAAATCAATTATTTGTTTGTGGTAGATATATTCAGTGAAGGAATTGATATTCCGGACATTGATACTGTTTTATTTCTACGACCAACTGAGAGTCTAACGATATTTTTACAACAGCTAGGACGAGGTTTACGTTTAGCAGAGGGTAAGGATTGTTTAACCGTTTTAGACTTTGTAGGAAATTCTAG
>DDBL01000042.1:16831-21975 GCA_002333425.1 Leptospiraceae bacterium UBA2033 | reverse complement strand
TATGCTGAGTAGTTACAAATAATTTCATAAATCAAAATTGGTTTGGCTTTTCCCTTTACTCTAACTAAGTCGATTTCACGAATCAGAATATCTTGGTTTTGAACTTTTAGAAAAATATCTTCTGAGATTAAAAGTTTCGTACCATACTGTTTATTTAAACTTTCGATTCGGCTCGCCAAATTGACAGTATCCCCTATTACAGTTGTATCAATTCTAGAAGGAGAACCAATTGTGCCTAATATCAATTCACCCGCATGAATTCCAATTCCAACTTGGAGTGATGATTCATCTGGCAAATCAATTTGATTGGAAACTAATACCATTTCCATAGCAGCCAAAGTTGCATTTGACTCATCTGGAAATAATGCCATAATCGCATCTCCAATAAATTTATCAATAAAGCCATTGTATTTTTGAATGATAGGCTCCATTTTTTCTAGGTATTGATTTAAAAAAGTAAATACTTTTTCTGATTCCAATTTTTCGGAGAGATTTGTAAAACCACGAATATCAGTAAATAACACTGCCATATGACAAGAAATAGAATCTCCCTGCCTAATATCGAGTATGCTCTCTTTTTGTAAATTTTTCAAAAACTCACCTGGAACAAATCGTTTGAAGGATAAGGACAATCTTTCTTGCTTTTCTCGAGAAGCGATTTCTTGTCGAAGTGCTTCCTGTCTTGTTTCTTCTTCTCTACTTTTTAGATCATTGATACGATAACCCAAAGCGAGGCTAAGTAAAATTGCCTCAAACGTTACACCAAGGATTTGTAGATAATGAGTAAAAAAATTTGCGGGAATAATTGTTAGATTTGAAAGAATATATAAAATAACAGAAAGTAAAAGTCCACTCCAAGCAATAATGAAATAAATAGCAGGTTTGTATTTATTTTTTACTGCGATAATACAGGAAGAAATTACAAATCCAATTGCGACAAGTGGATGAAGATTGGCAAGAATTACAATTATATCAACTGGAAGTAAAAATGCGGATAATAGTAATATTGCTCCAATCCAAATGAAATACTGATAAAGTTTATATAAAGTGGGAGAAAAAATTTTAGCATTTAAAAATCTACGAGTAAATAACAAAGCAAACACGGATGTCAGAATCGCAAAAAAAGGCATGAGCTGAAAATGAAACTTATTTATAAAACTACGAAATAAATAACCTGCATACCCATACACAAACAAAAAGAAAAAACAAAAACTTAGAATATAACACACATAATAAAGATACGTTTTATCTCGAATGGTAATTAATAGTAATAGATTATAAAAAGCAAGAGAAAGTAAAATTCCAAAAAATAATCCAAACGCCAAATGCCTATAACCATCTATTTGGTTTAAAGTATTTTTATTCCAAAGAAAAATTGGAGTGGTTAACGGATCATTAGCCTTTAACTGCAAGTAAATACGAATTTTACCTGGCTGCTCAATGAGAGGAAATTGATAAAAAGGATGTTCTGAATATCTTTGCTCTGAAAAAAATGTTATCCCTGATTCATGGGAATATATATTTTCATATTTATCAACTTGGTAAACTTTAATATGTGTTAAAGGAGGATAAGGTAACTCTAAAATCCATTCGGATTGATCTTCTCTTTCTATATCAAAATAGATATACACAAAACTTTGTGTGATACCAAAACTCAAATATTCAGCTTTTTTGATGCTAAAAATATTTTCATTAGATAATCTAAATAAATCTTCGATTGTTAAATTTTTCTCTGACTTTAAAAAATGAATTTCTTTTGTTTTAAAAAATTTATTTTCAGAGTGAAGTTTAATACTTCCACTACTCTCTTTTACACAGTTGAGAAACAAAAAAATAGAGAATAAAAAGATAAGTTTAGTGTTTTTCAATTTTATTCTACTTTTTCCTGAAGATTTTTTAGATAGGATTTATTGATTTCAAATCCGAAAACCAATTTAGCTCACGCATATCTTTTGAGGTAATTTCTGGAATTTTTCTTATTTGTCAACAAGAAAGTGCAATCCCCACTATCGTTTCCTTTAATCCAAACAAAATAAAAACCCCCCAAATTTGTACTAGTGTATAATTTGATTGAATATTCAAGAGGGATTTACAGACAATCAAAGTATGGATTATCGAATAGAATTAGAAATCATCGGAGAAAGAGCTGCAAATTATGTAAGGCTTTTTCTCATTTTCATTTTTGCAGCAGGAACGGTGGCAGGCTATGTAGTTCAAAACCATGTATCCATCATTTTAGGAAATTACGTAGGTGGAGTTATCATCTACATACTTGCAACTCTTCTTTCTGTATTCATCCTAAAAACGAATCAATATACTCCTAAAATCAAATATATCACCATGGGAATGGAACTTGTTGGACTTTCCTTTGTGCTTTTTGGTTTTTTGCGATTAACTGAACCTGAGATGTTAACGATTGCAATCAATGATATTGTTTTGTATGCAATCTATTTTCTATTGATAGGTGAATCTACACTTCGATTTTCTCCGCGTTTTACACTATTCACTGGATTATCCGCTACTTTGATATTTACTGTATTGGGTATCTTGATTAAAGCTGAGGGTGGGGATAAAGCGGTGTTTGCCGTAACTACTTTAACTGTAATCCTTGGGGCTGTTTTTATTTTTGCAATGACGATAGTTTCCTTTTCTGGAACACGATTTGTGAGAAATATCGTTCTTCGTTTTAAAACATCAGAAGAAAACGCAATCAAAAAATCGGAAGAGTGGAAAACGTTAGTCAATCAAACTGATTTTACAGTACGCGAATTAAATTCTATCATTGGAAATATAAATCAGATCATTGAGGAAAGTATGGTATTATCCAGAGAACAACTTCAATTTGCCGAGTCTTCTATAGAAACAGTAAGTCATTTTACAAATTCAATAAACTCAATTGCTTCGATGGCAAAAGTTCAAGAAGACAATTGTCAAAAAAATGTAAATTCGATTTCTTCTTTGAATGAAGTTACAAACAAAATAGATAAAACAAGTAGCAGTATTAGAGAAAAAGGAACAAAATCTATTGTTCTAGCGGAAAAAGGTGAAAAGGAATTAAATCAGAGTATAGAAGAAATTCAAAATATTTCCAAGGCGTCGGCTGACGTTTCCAAAATCGTTGCACTTATAAATACAATTGCCAACCAAACAAACTTGTTATCGCTTAACGCAGCTATTGAAGCAGCGAGAGCTGGCGAAGAAGGAAAAGGATTTGCAGTTGTGGCAAATGAAGTTTCTAAACTAGCTGATTCTTCTGGAAAAAATGCAAAACAAATTGCAGGACTTATTTCTGGAATGAGAATCACAGTGGGAAATGGAGAAAAACAAATTCGTAATTCTTCTTCTTCGATGAAAGAAATTATGCAAATGATTTTTGATATGAGCCAAGACGTACAAGATATAAATGAAATTGTGCATGAACAAATAACAATGATTAAAGAAAGCCGTGAGAGAACAGACAAAATCCAAGACATGGCGCACACGATGAAAAAATTAACGATGGAAGAAGAAAATAATTCTACAAAATTAAAACTAGCTATTGAAAATGTTTTTTCTGCTTCAAAACAAGTAACAAATAAAATACAAAATTTACATGAGAGTTCCGAAAAATTAAAAAATCTCTCTAAAAAACTAGAAACATAAAATAAATTTTAAAGTAGAGGAAAAATATGCAAACAACGAATGAAATTCTAAATGAATATGATAAAGCTAGTTTAAAAAAAGGGATTCATTTTATTATGATTACCCGCTATAGTCTATCGCTCATATTTTTTCTTGCGATCTTAACAACCCTACACCAAAAGAATTCTATTTTCAATGCAATCGGTACTATTATATATCTCTCTATGAATTTTGTGATTCATTACTTTCAAAAAAAAGAAATTTTAATTTCTAAACAGTGGGTATATTCGATTATCCTCATTGATATTTTGATTGTTTCCCTATTTTTTTATCTTGGCATTTATTCAACACCAGAAAGTGACTCCGCGCGGGAAATTATTTCTGGAACTTTTTATACTGTGTATATTTTTATCGTTATCTATTCAGGATTTCTCTATAGTTCGAGATTTGTGATAATAGTAGGATCTCTATCTGCCTTATTTTATATAATCGCAGTAATAATTGCTCTTCAATTAGGATCCAATTTTTATTGGAAAAATGATATTTCAATCACTTCTAGAAATTCAATTATTTTTGCTGTAGAATTTAGAAAAGTTTTGTTTCTATTTGCTTTGGTTTTTTGTTTTAACTATGTGGTGCGGTTAGTGAAAGAAATGCAAAATGATTTAAAAGGATACCTGATAAAATCTATGGACTCACAAATAGAAATTCAAAACCAATCAGATAAAATAATTGAGTCAACCAAGGTGTTAGCCCTCACCATTTCCAAATTAGAATCAGAATCAAATTCTCTAAACACACAATCTCAAAACCAAGCAGCATCTGTTGAAGAAATTTCTGCCTCTGTAGAAGAATTTTCCCAATCCTCTGAAAATTCAGCTTCACTTGTAAAAGAACAAATGGAAAGAATTAGAATCGTAGACAAGGATTTTATAGACATGCAAAAAAATAGTGAGGTGGTATATAAAAATACGAAAGTAATTGCTAAGGATGTGCGGCTAATAGCTAACTTCAGTAAAGAAGTCGATATACTCAGATTAGATTGGTTTTCGGGTATTGTCATCCTGAGCATGTCGAAGGATACTTTTTCTATTAAGCATGGATTCGACAGGCTCACCATGACACCGAAAATCAATCTGGCTCGAGTATATGTCTGTTGAAAAATTAAATGAGCTTCACGAAGAACTTAAAGCATCTTTCAAAAAAGTTATCGAAATTAATGAAATGATGTCAGAAATTGCAGACCAAACGAATTTACTCGCATTAAATGCTTCTATCGAAGCAGCAAGAGCGGGTGAACAAGGTAGAGGTTTCGCAGTAGTAGCCCAAGAAGTAGGGAAACTTGCCGATCGTTCCTCTGGCAATGCAAGTACAATAGCAAAAATTGTAAAGGAAGCTGGAATCAAAATCGACACTGGAACGATAGTCGCAAAAGAAGTAAAAGGAAAAGTTATAAACCAAACTACTGAACTAACCAGAATCGAAACAGAAATTTTAGACCTTGAAAAATTTGTAAATTTTCA
>DDBL01000042.1:0-16803 GCA_002333425.1 Leptospiraceae bacterium UBA2033 | reverse complement strand
AATGACAAAGTAAAAAATTTTCTGAACCAATCCTTTTACCGACAATAAAAACATAAGTTTTCTTTTTAGGATCTATAAAAAATTATGCAACTCAGTTTAAGAAATAAAGTTTTACTTGCTGTAGGAATGTCAGGTATCACATTCATCCTGACTTTATCAGCAGTGGTTGGTTATAGAGTTTATCTTTTTGTAGAATCTAATTCAATAGAATTGGCACGCAAAACCTCAGAAGAAATTGCAAAAGAAATGGAAAACTATATCGAAATTCCTTTCACCAAAACAAAAACCTTAGCTAGTGTTTTAAGTGAAACTCGTCCTGATAGAAACGGGTTTAACTCGATTATCCGCAACATGAACAAGGAAGACCAAGAAATTTTAGGAACTTATGGAATTTTTGATCCGTATTTGTATGATGGAAGAGACGAAGAATTTAGATACGCTGCAAGTAAAGACCATGATACATCAGGGAGATTTTTACCTTACTGGACAAAAACAAAAGATGGAAATTTAGAGTTAGAAACAAATCACAGCTTCGAAGAAGAAAGTCAAACTACGCAATATTATCATTATCCCAAGAAAAATTTAAAACCTTATATGAGTGAACCATATAAATATGAAATCAAAAGTCGTAACGAAAATATTTATATGATTAGCCTTACCGCACCTGTTTTGAATTCAAATAAAAAATTTATCGGAATAGTTGGTCTAGATCTCAGTTTGAAAGGAATTCATGAATTTATCAAATCCATGAATATTTCAGAGGATAGTTATATCGTTATCTACAGTGATACAAACAAAGTAATCAGTGCAAAAAAAGAAGAACATATTGGTTTATCAATTGAAGAAACTACAAATTCAAAAGAGATAATTGAAATCATAAAAAATAAAAAAGAAACTTATTTATTAAGAGAATCAGGAAGTACAAATCAAACTGTCCTAACCTACACTCGACCTATTCATTTTAAAAATTCAGACAGAGTATGGATGGCAAGTGTCAATATTCCTCGAACAAGGTTTATTGCAGAAATTAAAAAAATATTTTATTGGATTGCTGGATTTGGAATTCTTATATCAATTCTATTTCTTCTCGGAACTTATATTTTTGCGGGAAATATTTTACTATTTATTGAAAAAATAACCTATATAACAGCAGAAATGGGAAAGGGCAACCTAAGTGTGGAATTTCAGATTAGCCGCAAAGATGAACTAGGAAAAATTCCAATTTCCCTAGAAAAGATGAACGACAACATGTTAGTAGCCGCTACAAATATAAAAAATTCTTCCGAAAAAATTTCCAATATATCAAGTAGTCTCGGCAAAATTTCTAAAGCAGGAGCAGACTCTGCTCGTGCAAGTGCGGCAACATCGGAGGAAATTTCGTCAGCAATAAAACATATCTTAGAAAGTTTTGAAATGGTATCTGATCAAATTGAAAAACAAAATTTAAACATAAAAGAATTAAACAAAAACATGTTATCACAAGGAGATATGATTTTAAATGTTAGTAAACAAATGAAAGAATCTCTGAGTAACATGAATAAAATTTCTGAGGTTGCAAAAGTTGGACAATCTTCCCTTCAAAACACAGGGGAAGAAATAGAAAAAATTCATCGCAGTTCACAAGAAATGCAAAAATTCTTAGCAATCATCATTGCAATTTCAAAACAAATCAACTTACTCTCCCTAAATGCAGCAATTGAAGCAGCAAGAGCCGGGGAAGCAGGAAAAGGATTTGCTGTGGTAGCAGAAGAAATCGCAAAGTTAGCAAGTCAAACCAATCGAAGTATTGGAGAAATTAAAACTCTAATTGAATCAAACCAAGTTTCTGCTTCTTCGGGAATTGAGACAACTACAAAAAGCATAAACTCTGTGAAACAGATCACTTCGCACATAACAAACGTTACCTCTCATTTAAAAGATGTGGATAATTTCTTTTATTCGCTCACTACCTTAAATCAAACAACACTAAAAGAATTTGAGAATATTAGAAATGTCTCCGAAATAGTTCGTTCTGCTTCAAAAGAAGAAAAAGAAGCTATGATAGAAATTTATTCTGCGGTAGGCGACATAGCAAAAAACACTCTAGGTCAATCTTCACAAGCAGAAGAATTAAGTATTAAAATCGAAGACCTAATAAAAATCTCGGAAAATTTAAGCCAAGTTGCCTCCTATTATAAAACAACATAGAAGAAAAGAAATTTCTTATCTCTCAAATCTAATTCGTCCTGTTTCGACATCATAGAATGCTGCAACTAACTTCAATTTGCCGATTTCAGCGTTTCGGTGAACATACTCACTCTTATCCACAATTTCTGATACCGAATTATGAACATTAAGCCAAGAAATCGTATCAATGTATTCGTCGTGAGATTCTTTAGAATGATGTTCACATTGAGAAATAGCAAGGTCGATTTTATTTGTAATGGAAGAAATTTTCCCATCATGAACGGAAGCTTCTGCGAGTTTGATTGCACCACACTTAGAATGACCCATCACCAAAATTAGTTTAGCTCCCAGTTTATCACAGGCAATTTCGATACTCCCCAAAATTTCATCATTGATAATATTACCAGCCACACGAATCGAAACCAAATCTCCTAAGCCCGCATCAAAAATAATTTCAGGTGAAGTCCTAGAATCAATACAACTCACCACAACAGCCATCGGGTATTGACCATCGGATGTTGCATTGACTTGGTGTTTGTAGTATTTTTCTGTTCTTTGCCCATCTACAAAACGTTCATTACCTTGTTTTAGTATTTCTAAAATTTCATCTGGAGTTAATTTTTCCTGCGATTTTTTATCTAACACATTCACAAATTGAATATTGTCGGTTAATTGGTATTTGTCTCTAATTCCTATTACGTTTACTTGAATATTTTTTTTTGGACCAACTGTATTTTGAAAATCGTGGATTACTTCTAAAATATCATGATCCACATAATCACAATAACTCGCATCAATGATAACTCTTGAACCACTTGGAACATTCCAAAGTGTACTTTTGATCGTTGCTTTATTTAAAAAAGTTGCCTGATTAGAAAGTTCAAGCCTAAGTGTCTCACCCATGTGAAGTTGCTTTTTTTCAACTGTGAAAGGATTTTTATAATTATTACGAAGTATAAAAAGAATACTAATCGCAAGCCCAATTAAAATTCCAACAAATAAATCGGTAAATACAATAGCAATAATAGTAGCAACAAAGGGGAAAAATTGATTTTTTCCTTTTGCAAACATTTCTTTAAACAAAGAGACTTTTGCAAGTTTATAACCGGTATACAACAAAATAGCCGCAAGGGAAGATAGAGGAATCAAATTTAAAATGGGGGTAATAGTAAATACACTCACAAATAAAAAAACACCATGTAAGATTGCTGACACCTTACTTCTATTTCCTGATTGAATGTTGATAGAACTACGAACAATTACTGAAGTGACGGGGATACCGCCTAGTATCCCTGCTGAAATATTTCCAATTCCCTGTGCGATCAACTCTCTGTTAGGCGGCGAATGTCTCTTTTGCGGATCAATGTTATCTACTGCTTCTAAATTCAAAAGTGTTTCAAGAGATGCAATGACTGCAATCGTATAAGCAACAAACCAAACTTTATAATTTCCAATTTGCGAAAAATCTGGATATTTTAAAAGACTTCCCAAATCTCCAAAATTCACTTTTGGAATATTCACAAGATGAGTTTCCCCAATGACAAGCCCTGGAAAATAATGAATAAAAAATTGATTCATCCCAACACCAAATAAAACAACAAACAAAGAGGAAGGAAAAAATCGAAACTTTTTCAAGGGAGTTTTATCCCATAGATACAAAACAACAAGAGAAATAGAACTAATAATCAATGCACCGGGTAACACGAAGTTAACCACTTTCAGAAGTTCAGAAAAAGTATTCTCCCCATCTGGTTGTAAAAAAGTAAAATCATCTTCTGCATCAATGTCAAATCCAACAGCGTGAGGAATTTGTTTTAAAATTAAAATAATCCCAATAGCGGCTAACAGCCCTTTGATTACATTGGAAGGAATATAAGCAGAAATAAATCCGCCCCTAAATACACCAAACAAAACTTGAAAAACTCCCGCAAGCATAACGGCAGCCAAAAAAACTTCAAAACTCCCAAGTTGCGTAATAGAATTTAAAACAACAGCCGTTAGCCCTGCCGCAGGTCCACTCACACTTGTCTGGGAAGAACTTAAAAAACCAACGATAACTCCACCGATCATTCCAGAAATTAAACCAGACAACAAAGGTGCACCCGACGCTAAAGCAACTCCCAAACAAAGTGGTAACGCAACTAAAAAAACTACAATACTCGCAGGAAAATCATACTTAATTTTGTTTAACATTATTTGTTATCATATATAAATCCATTTTCTTTGCAAACTTTGGAATACCAATTAGCACTTAGTTTTGGAGTACGTTTCAAAGTTTTGCGGTCAACATAAACTAAACCAAACGTTTTCGCAAATCCTTCCGCCCATTCAAAATTATCCATAAACGACCAGACAAAATATCCACGAATATCAGATCCTTCTAGAACAGCTTTGTGCAGATAAGACAGATAATCCTGCAAAAAAGAAATTCGATTTTTATCTTGCACAACACCATTTTCATTGGGAGATTCAATAAAGGCGACTCCATTCTCAGTGATATAAACTGGTGGATTTCCATAATCCCGACGAATCATGCGCATAAGTTCGAGTAACCCCTGAGGATAAATTTCCCAACCCATGCTGGTAAATTCCACTCCTTTGTAAGAAGGATTGACTGGACGAAAATTATAAATTGGAAACGGAAAGTATTTTACAATTGTACGCGAATAATTATTTACACCTAAAAAATCAGTTTTTCCAGAAATGAGTTTCATATCTTCCGGAAAAATATTTCCCTTGTTCTGTGACTCAATAAAAGAAGAAATGATTTCGGGATATTTTCCTTTGTAAATCGGATCCAACCAAAGTCGATTGATAATTGCATCCGCACGAAGGGTGGAGTTCGGTTCTTCCGTCAAACGATGATTATGCACTGGAGTTAAAGCATTTGTGATACCTACCGATGAATTCGGATAAAGAGATTTGATTCTGGCAAGTCCAATTCCATGCGCCAAAAGAAGATTATGCGCTACTTTAAATGCAGAAAACGGTTTGAATACTCCAGGCGGAAATACTCTTAACAAATATCCACACACAAACACAACCCACGGCTCATTTAAGGTAATCCAAGTTTTAACACGATCTCCCAATTTTTTTACAACTATCTCTGTAAAATTTCCAAAGTGTTCGGATGTTTTTCGATTGTACCAACCACCCTCTTTTTCTAAGGCTAATGGCAAATCCCAATGAAATAAAGTTATGTATGGATCTATTTTTTTCTTTAAAAGTTCATCAACTAGTTTGTCATAAAAATCTAAACCTTTTTGATTGACACTCCCCTTCCCCTCCGGTAAAATCCTAGACCACGCAATCGAAAAACGATAGGCGCCATATCCAAGTTTACCCATCAGATTTACATCCTCTTGGTAACGATTGTAATGGTCACAGGTTATATCACCATTATCCCCATTTTTAATTTTACCTTTTCGATGAGAAAACTCATCCCAAACCGAAAGCCCTTTACCATCTTGGTTGTATCCACCCTCAATCTGATAAGCAGCCGTTGCCGTACCCCAAACAAAATCCTTAGGAAATATTATCTTTTGCATACTGCCTTTATGGGAAAGAGGGGTTAATTGAAAAGAAAAATCGTAAACCTGACAACTTTTCATTTGCTATTCCCTTTTTTTTATACGTCTTTGCCTATTTTGTCCCTCGTATATACTATTATAGTATTTGGTAAAACCAAAGTTACCTCACACTCAAATTGGGAAATGAAACTGTAGAACAGCAGTTTTTTGCAGTTTCGTTTCCACTTTTTTAAAATGTTAGGCATTCAACGACAGTTTTCTTTGTTATTTTGAATTGAAAATCGGATAAAAATATAATGTTTATCAGATTTTGACCCTAGTTTCAAAGATTAGTTTGACTATTTGGCTAACCTACAGTTTTCTGCTAAATTTAAGGAATTTTATATACTAATGAAAAAAGAAAAGATAACAGAATTATTTCGAAAATTTGAACAAGCTTGCTATATCTATAAAAACGTTGAATGTTGGAGTGCCAGAGAATTCCAAGAAATTTTGGGATATAGTGAATGGAGAAACTTTGGTAAAGTCATCGACAAAGCCAAGGCATCCTGCCAAAACTCAGGTCAAGAAATTAATGACCATTTTGTTGATACCAACAAAATGGTCGATCTTGGAAGTGGATAATAAAAGATTACCACCGATGAACACCGATATGGTTTGGTATTAATTGAGGTTAATGGTGAATTGTCAATGGTCAATGGTTAATTACAAATGTAGGGGTTGAATACTTTCAACCCGATTTTTCAATTCAGTTTAAAGTAAGGAGAGTTAGAGGATGAGTGAATTTTTAGCGCATGTGAGGAAAGATGAATGAATAAGGAATATAAAGTTGAATTTGAAATAGCAGGTCCGGCAGCAATGTTTACACGACCTGACAGTGGAGCGGCACCGATCAGTTATCCGGCACCGACCTTTTCGGCGGTGAGAGGAATATGTGATTCGATTTTAAGATTTGAAACAGCTTTCATTGAGCCAATAAAAGTTGAAATATGTGCCCCCATTCGGTATCACAAATATACTACAAATTATGGAGGTCCTGAAAGAAAAGGACAGCAAATAAAAAAAGGAAATTCTTTCCAATTAAATGCAACCATACTTGTAGATGTATGCTATAAAATTTATGGCAAAGCTGTCGAACGCTCATCATATAAAGGGGATAAAACAACCAACCCATTACATTACTTACAAGATAAATTTTTAACAAGACTTAAAAAAGGGCAATTTTATGAAACTCCATGTCTAGGTTGGAAAGAATTTGTGCCAACTTACATTGGTCAATTCAGAGAAACTAGTAAGGTTATAAAAGATATTCAAATTATTCTGCCATCAATGTTGTATTCGATTTATACAGAAAAAGGCTCAATTGAACATCACTACAAACAAAATGTTTTTATTCAAAACGGGATATTAGATTTTTCTAATTTAAAAAAGGAGGACAAATAATGTTAAGTGAAGGATTCGATCTTTTAAAAAGTTTAGAAAATTGTAAAATTAGTTTTCCAATACCATATAAATTTATAACCAAGACTCCTAAGGTAGAAGGGCTCATTGTTTATATTAATAAAAAAGGAAGACCTAATCATATTGAATATAAAACACAAGAAAAATTCTCACAGCTATGGGAGTATAAAAAGGATAATCAAAATCGTTTTCCAATTATAAAAATCAAAAATCCACTTTGCTATCAAAATAATATTACTAACAAATTAAGTGGCGAAAAGTTAAAAGTTCTTCTGGAAAACTCAAAAGCATCGGTAACAGTTGAGGAGATAAATAAATTTAAAAGAATAAAAAAGGAATACTTGAAAGGAAATATTCAAAAGGTTCTCACGAAGTCAGAAGAAAGTATTGATAGCTTTAATGAATTGATTTTGAGAACTTTTAAGATTAACTTAAAATATTTTGTGAATCTTTTGAAAGACATTATGATTAAATATTTAGAATCTAATAATCTGGATGAAAAAGATTTTATTAGTTTTATTTTTGGAAAATGGGATAATAAAAAGAAAAAATACAATTCGAAAGAAATACATCTTTATCTGGACATTGATAATTTTGAGGATTTTGAATATGGGAAGATAACGTCTTCAGAACGAATTTCTTCAAATTTAAGTAGGATTCTTTTAAATATAGAATCACTAGAGCATTCTAGAAGTGGAATTTGTTCGTTATCTGGCGGTCTGCCAGTTTCATTAGAAGAAGGTACTTTTCCAAAAATTAGAATACCAGGCGGAGAAACATTCTTACTTTCAATGAATACAAAAGATTTGCCGTCATTAAATCGCTATGATTTAAAAGAAAATATTTTTCCTGTTGGAAAAAAACTCGCTAACGAAATTAGAGCGGCAATTCAATATATTACAGAGGATAATAAAGAAAGTAAAACATGGAAATTTATACCTACAAATAAAATTGGATCTAGCTCTGGAAGAAAAATTATTCAGAATGATTTATTGATTTGCTATTTAACAAACAAGCCTGATTTCGAGGGCGATTTAGCATTAATTTCGTCTTGGGATGGAACACCAGAATATCGAGAAACTTTTTTTGAAGAAGCCTGTTCAAATTTATTACGAGAAATCAATGTTTCTCAAATTAATTACTCATCTATACTAAACGTTTTTGCTATTAGAAAAGTCGATAAGGGAAATTCACAAGTCTCATTAAATGAATCTTATACAGTTGCTAAATTAATTGAGGCTACTGAACAATGGCAAGCTGGTTCAAAGAATGCAATCGATCTTGAATTTAATATCCCGTTCATTTCAGACAAAGCTTTACAAAAGAAATCACGAAAATTTGTTATGAATATTATTCCTTATCCACTAGAAATGCTTTCTATTCTTCAACGAAAATGGAAATATTCAATAAATTATTCGAAACGTGTGACTAATGATGATAATTTTTATAACACAGCTTCTTTAACGAATATTTCAGACATTTATAAAATATTTTATAATGATCCAACAATCGTTAAAGAACCTATCTTAGAAAAGATTTTAGGGGAGTTAGTTGTGAATAATACAAATTTGCTACTAAATATTTCTCACTCACTTACAAGAAGGAAAAAACAGGAGAACAGTAATATTGATGAGACTATAAATATTCCAGATTTTCATCGAGTTCACACTCTATTGGTTATTTCCTCAATTGGAATACTTTTATATAAACTAAATATTCAAAAGGAGAATTACATGAAATCAGCACCTTATCTCGCCGGTAGATATTTCTACTGGGCAGATGAACTTCACAAACGGTATTGCGACGCGGAAAGAAACAGGGAATACCCACCACAATTAATCGGAAACTCCTGTATGCGCATTGCATCACAGAGTATAACAAAGGCTTTAGCATTTTTAGAAGATAGGATTCTACATTATCAAGCTTGGGCAAATACAGACAAAGAAAATCGAGCAGGTTTTGTATTGAACGAAATCGGAAAGGTTTCTGAAGAATTATCTAATTTGGAAATTCCCAACACTATCAAAGAAATTGAAAAAGCTCAGCTTTTACTTGGTTATATGACAAGAATTTATAAAGAAAAACAATAAGGAGAATAAAATGAATAGAGTAACTGGTTTATTAGTAATTGAGGCAATCAATTCAAATCCAAATGGAAATCCGGATATGGATAGCGATCCACGACAAAGGCACGATGAAAGAGGAGAAATCTCTCCTGTATCAGTAAAACGAAAATTACGTGATCTTGTAGATGCGAAAGAAGGAGATGTCTGGAAAATAATTTCACAAAAGTTCGATACTCATCTTAAGTCCGATGAATTTGAAATTTTTGAAAGGCGAGGTAGAGATAGAGATGCTATGTATGAAATGCTCTTAAATAACCTACCTGAATTTAAAAAAAGATATTGGGATGCTCGAATTTTCGGAAATACTTTTTTAGAGAAAGCAAAGAATAAAGAATCAGAAAACTCTGAGGAAGAAGAGGAAAATGAAATCTCTCCTGAAATGGAAACAAAAGGAAAGAAGAGAAATAAAGGTAAAAAGGACAATGCTGAGGATAAAAACAAATTGGTAGAAATGGAAAAAAAGCTCAATGCCATTAAAACTGGCGTAGTTCAGTTTGTTCTTGGAACTTCGGTTTCTCCAATCAGAATTAAACGATATACTACAACAGTGAAAGCAGGTGTTGAAGCAAATAAACTTCAGGGAATGGCTCCTTTTTCTTATCGAATTGTTGAACATGGATTGTATTGCATGCCTTTTTTTGTTAATCCAAATATGGCACATAAAACTGGATGTACAAATATTGATTTAGAACTGCTCTATAAATTAATTCCTTATGCTTATACGCATAATCCATCTTATGTGCGACCATATATTAATATACGTCATGCCTGGGTTATAGAGCATAAATCACCATTAGGTTCTTGTCCAGACCATCTGCTTTTCGAGGCACTTAATCCTACAAGGAAAAAAGAATATGATCCCAAAGAACCTTCCTTAGATATTTCAGAATATGATACGCCAAACTATAAATTGACCATAAATGATGGTAAGCAAGTTGAAACAGAGTTAAAAGATTTTCCACTCAAAGAGAGAATTCTAAAGCTTCGAGATTTAATGCAGGAGTTAGATTAATCAATGGAACTCTTAGCTCATAGTGCAAAACCGGAAAGAAATATTCCGGTTCACACTTATAAATGCCATATTTCTGAAGTTATTAGATTGTCAGGTGAAAAAGCAACTCGGCTTCTCATTTATTACAAGAGTGAATTAGATGACTTTCTTGAAGTTATTACTGCTGCTTCCTGTTTTCATGATCTTGGAAAACTAGATATAAAAAATCAGGAAGTCCTTTTTTCGGGTACAGCGAGAAAATTAGAAGTGAGTCATGAAGATGCAGGTTCAGCTTTATTGAAGCAATTAAATAGAACTGAATCAGCTTTTTTAGTATTTTGTCATCATCGAGGATTGGTAAGCCTCGCTGTTGAAACTTCTCAAAAAAAGAATGATTATTTTCGCGTTATTGAATGGATGAGGTATACAGAAAATAACCTCATGGAATATTTACGCTTACACCAAGAAGAAATACCGAATCAATTTAATAAATTGAGCAAACAGAATTTTTGGTCTATGCAGAACAATAAGCCTATTGGTTTAACTAAGCGCTTCGCATTCTCTTGCTTAGTCGATGCAGATCATTTTGATACAGCTAGGCATTACCAGAAAGAATACGAAGTAGAACAAAGTGAAACTAAATGGGCAGAAAGAATACAAGCGTTAGACAACTATGTAAAACAAAAATATGACGACAGTCTAAAGGATCAAAATAGTAATTTTGAAAGAAATAAACTCAGGAATGAAATTTACAATGCTTGCAAAAATGCAGATGTGAATCCGCCTATTCGAAGTTGTGAAAGTCCTGTTGGAAGTGGAAAGACTACTGCAATCATGGCACATCTGTTAAAAGTTGCAAAAGAAAAAAATCTTAGGCATATATTTATAGTATTACCATATACTAATATTATAAAACAATCAGTGGAAGTGTATCGAAAAGCGTTAGTTCTATTAGGGGAGAATCCAGAACATGTTGTTGCAGAACATCATCACCAAGTAGAATTTTCCCATTATGAATCTAGACATCTCACAACTTTATGGCAAGCTCCAATTATTGTTACTACTGCTGTGCAATTCTTTGAAACTATGGCTCACAATAAACCTGCAAATCTAAGAAAATTTCATGAGCTACCCGGATCTGCTGTCTTCATTGATGAAGCTCATGCGGCTATTCCTAGTTGGCTCTGGCCTCAAAGCTGGAAATGGATGAAAGAACTTTCTGATAATTGGAATTGTCATTTTGTTTTAGGTTCTGGCTCGTTAGCAAAGTTTTGGACTCTACCAGAATTTGTTCAACCGCCAGAAACAGTTCTAGATTTAATTCCGCAAGAACTAGCAAAACGATCAGAGGGTTTTGAGAATAAGAGAATTATTCCGCAGACAACTGAAACCTTTCAAGGAATTGATGTATTTTTAGATTTTGCATTATCTAAAAATGGTCCGAGATTAATTATTTTAAATACAGTTCAGTCCGCAGCAGTAATAGCTGATAGGCTAAAGAAAAGAAAGGAAAAAGTAATTCATCTCTCAACTGCTCTAGCTCCTATTGATAGAGATAAGATTATAGATACAATAAAGCAAAAATTGAAAACAGTTGAAGTTTTAAAATTAAGATTAGCAAAAATTGAAAATAGTTCAGGCAAAGGTTATTTTAGTCGTTTGTTAGCCGCAATTATTCCACTTGATAAAGATAGAATAGTAAATGAATTAAAATATCGAATTGAGGAAAAAGAAAAGTGGACGTTAGTTGCAACAAGTTGTGTGGAGGCGGGAATGGATTTTTCATTTCAAACTGCTTTTAGAGAAAGTTGCACAACTGCAAGCTTGATTCAGGTGGGCGGAAGGGTAAATAGAAATGGAGAAAAAGAAAATGCGGAACTAATAGACTTCCAAATTCAAGATGCCTATATAAATAAACATCCTGCTTTTATTGTTACTCGCAAAGTATTGAAGAAATTATTTTCACAGGGATTGGTAAATAGAGAAAATCCTTCAGGGTTAGTTACAGAAGCGATGCGAAGGGAATTGATGTCAGACGATACAGAATTTCTTGAAAAGGTAAAAGAAATTCAGAAAGCGGAAAGTTCTATGGATTATCCGAAAGTTGCAGAACTTTGTAAAGTTATAAATCAAGACACAAGATTAGTAATCGTATACAAAGAAATTGTAGATCGTCTAAAGAAAGGTGAACGGCTAAAGTCAAATGAGATAATGAAACACAGTGTTCAAATCTGGGCAGAAAAATTAAAAGAAATGCCTGTAGAAGAAATTCAAGGACAAAAAGAAATATATTTTTGGAAAGGGGAATATGATTCTGAATTTTTAGGTTACATGAACGGTAATTTAGAAAAGTTATATGGTGTATTGTAACCAATTCCCCAAAATAGAATTAATCGAATACTAAAAAAACAGGCGTTCTCGTATTGGCGGGTTTTATCGTAATTGTGGGTTGAAAGTATTCAACCCCTACGTGTATAAATGCAATTTTGTGAACGCGTATGGGCAGAATAATTTCTGCCCATATTCGGATGATATCCATTTACGGAGAATCAGAATAATCCACATAATCATAATAGTAAAATGGGACTCACGCGGCGAAGCTATATAAGCCGCAAGGAATAGAAAAACTATGAATAACGAGATAGAAATTTCACCGGTTTATAAGAGTTTAACGCTAGAGATAGAAGCTTTGACAAAAGAGTATTCAATCCTTTGGGAAGAAAGGGACAGGCTGATAAATCAAACAAAGCCAGTGTTGTTAGTAAAATACAATTTAGAAATCGGGCAGTATATATTAGGATATTTGAATAAACATGTTTATCTATTACAATTGAAACGAAAAATTGAACTGTTGCAGATCCATATAAACCAGAATAAACCAATAGAAATGAAAGAGATAGAAAAAATCTTGGACGAAGAATTTAGAGAATGGATAGAAAAAGTTTCGAGTCTTGAGAGAGAAGTTCGTTTCGCAAGAAATTCAAGTTTTGAATTAGTCAATGAGGAGAAATTTAAACAAGTACAAGAAATTTATCGAAAACTAGTGCGACAACTACATCCTGATTTGAATAAAGAATTAACAGACAACCAAAAAATTCTGTGGAATCGAATCCAAGAGGCATATAAAAATTTAGATTTGGAAGAGTTGACTAATTTAGAAATTCTAGCAAATGGAACTAACACCGTTTCCGAATTTTCCAGTTTAGATGTATTGACCAAAAGAAAAGAATCTCTCTGGAATAAGTTACAGGATTTGACAAATTCCTTAACTGCGGTTAAACAAAGTTTTCCGCTCTCACTAGAACAAGAATTAAACGATCCAAACTGGCTAAATAAAGAAGTAGAAGTTTATCAAAACAAAATAAAAGAAATTGAGACGATACTTCCAGAGTATGAAAAAATGTATCAATCCATATTGTATCAATTGTATGGTGCGATGGGAGAGCACCCAGAAAATCTATGAACGAACTAACTAATTTTGATCCACAGACCTTAAAGATTTTAGGAGAGTCTTTTAAAGATGGACTGCCTCTTCCTAACATCAAAGAAATATTTCTAATTGAATCTCATATCGCAGGCACAAGTTATTTGAAATTAGATGAAATTGAAACTACATTAGAAAAAGGTGAATTTTTAAAATTAATTCGAGAAACGGCTAACAAGTATGATCCGCTTGCCATTTTAATCTATGATTCAAAAGGAAATAAATTAGGCTACGTTCCAAAAGATAAAAATGAAGTCATCGCAAGACTCATGGATGCAGGTAAATTCATTTTTGGAAAACTTGTTCACAAAGAACGAATAAATAACTGGCTCAAATTGATTATAAAAATTTATTTAAAAGATATGTAACTAGGAAAAACTATGAACAAAAAAGAGGAAGAGCAATGAAACAAATAATCATCTTACTATTTTTAATTTATGGAACTACAAACTTTGCCAATCCGGTTCAGAAAGATTGTACGTACAAAGGAAAAAAGTTATTCGGAAAAGTAAGGATTGTGCAGTATGGGGAAGACTTTACAGTAAGAGCTGTGACTTACAGTGAAGATTTTAAAATTCAACACGTTTCCTATTCACAAACAGAGTGTGGCAAATGGCAATTTGTCGAATACGGAGAAGACTTTAAGATTCGTTTCGTAGAATATAGCGAAGATTTTAAGGTTAAATTTGTAGAATATAGTCCAGGACTTCCTTGAAAAAGTCTGATAATAAAATAACGACAAATCCGTAATCGTTGTGAGTTCAATTGTTATTGTGGGTTTCTTCGCAATAGCGGGTTGAAAGTATTCAACCCCTACGTTTATTTAAAACGCGTAGGGGGTTGTGTAAAAGCATTGCCACGGAGGCACAGAGTCGCAGAGAAATGCGGTTTCTTGGCATTCTGCGCTCAAAAATTTATGCTTTTACACAACCCATTTACGAAAATGCCCGTTTACAACAAATAATTTGCAAATTGATTAGAGTGATAATGGAATCAAATAAAAAATATGTAATATGTGTGGATAATTATGATTATCCTGTTTCACTGACAAAATATAAAATCTATGAAGCAATTCCATACAAAAAAGCAGAAGAGAATGGAATGCTCCGTGTCATTGACAATTCAGAAGAAGACTATCTTCATTCAGTAAAGAGATTTATTCCTATAGAATCGTTTGATTATGACAAAGAAGCGGATGTAATGTATATAAGCTTTGAAAAACCACAAAATGCTGTTAGAACTTTGCCTAAAGTGGATGGAAGTCTTTGGCGATACAATGAAGACGGAATATTGGCTGGAATTACTTTTATGAATTATCAAAAATTAATTAACATAGTATGAAACCTAAATTCGACTTAGCCCCACAAGAACAACTGATATTTGTAAGAAAACTCCTTCCTATATTCTTGGACAAAATTCTAGGACATCCTGAAGCGTTAGTTACAGACTTGACGAAGATTACTCATTTTACAAATAGAGATATAGAAGATTCTATCGGAAAAGGAAGTAAACCTGGACATTATTTATTTAAACTAAAAATTTGGAGAAGAAAAAATAAAGATGGAACAATTAATCTACATAAGCCACAATCAGATGATGATTACAAAGAAGAGATTTGGGAACGAAAAGCAATTCATGAAAGAAAATGGATTATCCGAAAGTATAAAAGAATTTTTGGAGTAGATATAACGGATTGCTACGAGAAAGAAATTCCAATTGTTTTGAAGCATATAATGGTAAATGTTTCAAGAGAAAAAGCAATTAAATTGGAATTACTTGAGAATAAAAATGACTATAGAATGTAAATTAATTTATATTATTAATTTTGGAGGTAACTATGCTAAACTTATTACAGGAATTTAAAATTATTATAAAAGTATTAGAAGAGGAAAATATTGATTATGCGGTGTGTGGTGGCATGGCAATGGCTATTCATGGATTTCTTCGCGCTACTGTTGACATTGATATTATTTTACTTCAAGAAAATATTAATAAAACCAAAGATGCTTTCAAAGCACATGGTTACCTCCTTGAATCAAATCCAATGAGTTTTGGAAATGGTGATACAATCATTCATCGGATCACAAAAGTAGATTCTAACTCAGAAGATTTTTTAGTTTTGGATATTTTAGAGGTCACTAATTCAATGAAGGAAATTTGGAAAAATCGGAAACAAATAGAATCGGATTTCGGTTTAATTTCAGTTGTGGATAAAACTGGTTTAATTCAAATGAAGAAAATGAGAAATAGCAAAGTAGATCAAGAAGACATCGAGAGGCTACAGGCAAATGGATAAAATAGATATGAGTCCAAGCGCAGTTACAATGCGAATCGAAAAGCTATCGCAACTAAGGGAGCTTTGCTTAGTATTAAAACAAGCTGGAAAAAAAGCAGGACTTCACAATAAAAATGAACTAGATACTCCGTTAAGTAATTTGAGAAAAGTAAATGACAGAATGGTCTGAATCCCAAATCGTTCCCATCTCGGCTATAAGTCATCACTTATATTGTCCGAGGCAAAATGCTCTTATCCACACAGAGGGAGTTTTTAGTGATAATGCGCTTACTACCTCTGGCAACATTGGACATCAGTTTGTAGATGAAGAAAAAAGTTACACAGATCACGGTCTAAAGAAAGAAACTTCGTATCGAGTNNATTGATTATAAAAATGGGAAAATTTCTTCTTGGGAAAACCAAGAATCCCAAGTTTGTGCAATCGCAATGTGTTTAGAAGAAATGTTAGACGTGGAAATAACAACGGGAGCAATTTACCATATCCAATCCAAAAAGCGACATGAGTTTACGATTGATTATGCGCTTAGGCAAAAAACTTTACACGCTATAGAAGAAATTCGTCATAACCTGGTGAATAATATCCTTCCAAAAGCAGAGTATTCCAAGCGTAAATGCGACAACTGTAGTCTCTATGATTTTTGCCTTCCTAAGATCAAAGAACCCAAAACACTAAATTCAATTTTTAAACCGGTGGAATTCAATGGCTGAAGTTAAATTAAATATTCTATATATCACCCAAGAGGGACTTT